>JAIRYI010000019.1 GCA_031267815.1 Desulfarculales bacterium
ACAAAATTATTTACATCAATATTCTAATAAATCAACGGAATATTGACAATGGCCGTTTTCGCGATTTGACCGCGTTTTGATAATTCCGGGCGCGGGCGGCAGGATGCCGCCCCTACAACGGGGGATGATCCGGCGCCGTCTTTGACTTTTTCAGCAACCTCAGAATGCCGCCCCTACAGTGTTGGAATATTTCCGCTTGGGATAACCAAAAAGGCAGGCATAAACATCTCAGACGGAAATACTGTAACGAAAATAAACACACTATAACGTAACCGTTTAAAATAAAATATATTCTAGCATACTGTAACATTTAAAACTCATATTTATGGATACTCTTGGAAAAATCCTGGTTAACAGCATTGGGATGGAGTTGGCGCTGATTCCGGCGGGCGAGTTCATGATGGGGGCGGACAATAATTTTGAGGACGCCTATGATGATGAAACCCCGCGCCACCGGGTGAGCATCAGCAAGCCTTTTTACCTGGGCAAATACGAGGTGACTCAAGGGCAGTGGACCGAGGTGACAGGGAACAACCCCAGCCGTTTCAAGGGCCGCAACAATCCCGTGGAAACGGTGTCCTGGTATGACGCGCGGGAGTTTATCAGACTTTTGAACAAAAGAGAAGGACACAGCCGTTACCGTCTGCCCACCGAGGCGGAATGGGAATACGCGGCCCGGGCGGGCGGAGAGGCCGGTTTTGGCGGCCGGGCCGGGCAGCTTGGAACTTATGCCTGGTATGGGGCCAATTCCGGAGACAAGACTCATCCTGTGGGGCGGAAGCGGCCCAATGCCTGGGGATTGCATGACATGCGGGGAAATGTGTGGGAGTGGGTGCGGGACTGGTACGGTAAAAATTATTACCGCCACAGTTCCTATAGCGACCCGGGCGGACCCTCTTCCGGCGCCTACCGCGGCCGGCGCGGCGGCAGCTGGAATAATTCCGCCGGATTTTGCCGGCCCGCCTACCGGGGCAGCAATTCGCCGGGCTACCGCTACGCTGATCTGGGGTTCCGGCTGGCTCTCTGCCCGGAATAGCTTGGTTTTTCGCCTTTTGTGTTTTCAGGCGGCCTTAGGCGGCACAGGAAAATTGTTGGGAACAGCGAAATAAAAACCGTGATTTCCCGCCCTGCCCGCCTTTTTGAAGGTATTTTATTTTTAAACCGCTGAAGAACCCGAAACCCGCGGTTGCGCCCGGCCAAAATTTTTATTTTCCAATGTAGGAGCGGCAAAGCCATGAAAGACACTGCAATGCGGATCAAAACCAGTGAAAACGACCCCTTTCTCATCGGGGAGCTTCCTCTGGGCCAAGGCCTCATCGGCATGAGCATTTGTCCGGGCAGTCACGATTACGAAGCCTGGAGCGGCCCGCGTGAACGTTCGCTGGAAGCGGATCTGGGCGCCGTCCGGGCCGGCGGCTACGGTATTGTCGTTACCCTGCTGGAAATCTGGGAGCTTGATTTTCTGCGCGTGGCCGGCATGGGAGAGTCTGTTGCCGCGCGCGGCATGAGTTGGTGGCATCTGCCGGTAAAAGACTGCTGCCCGCTGGAATATCGCGGCGACGGGTTTGCGGAGGCCAGCCTTGACCGCTGGTCTTGGCCCTGCGCTCTTCTGCTCTGTTTTCTTCACGCGGGGGGGAAAGTGTTTATTCATTGCCGGGGCGGCCTGGGACGCACCGGCACTCTGGCGGCGCTTCTGCTTATCAAAGAAGGGATCGGCGCCGGCGACGCCATAACCATGGTGCGGGAGGCCAGACCCGGAGCTGTCCCCTATAAATGCCAGAATGACTGGCTGTGGCAACAGTCCGCGTTATTTTCCCGGCGCGCGGATTTGCCGCCGGAGGATAAGGCGGTGACCGTTCTGCTGCGCGAGCCGCATAAATTTGTTCTGGAAACGTGGCTCCAAGCCTGTTGCCGAGCGTTTTAACACCGCGGCAGGTCTCAATATTGCGGAGTCCATAGGCATTATTGGGCGGTTTCCGTGGAATACCTGACCGGCACAGCCGGAGGCAGCGAAGAAGCGAAACGTTGCGGGGAATGTCTATCTATGCGTATTAACAAGCAAATATAACAATGTAATAAAATTTATATGTTGGAATTGGGAATTTAGATTCCGGGACAAGCCCGGAATGACGAAAAATAAAAAAATTCGACTTTTTCCGGGACGACTAATTATTAACTATGGATACAACGGGAGGACTTTATGCGGATTAAAAAGTTGCTGGCTCTGTTTTTGCTGGGCGGGGCAATGCTGATGCAGGGGTGTGCCGGGTCGGCCAGATCGGATAATTTTCAGACTCTGGAAGTAAGCTTTGAATGGCAGGGCAATGCCGGGTCTTTGTCCAGCCCCAATCCAGAAATTGTTGTCAGCAATATACCGGCTGGGACCGCCTTTTTGCAGGTGAGGATGAAGGATCTGGACTATCCCCATAACCATGGGGGAGGCTTGGTGTCTTATGACGGGAAAGGGGTCATTCCTGTGGGCGCTTTGCAATCGTATGATGGGCCGCAACCACCCGCGGGTCAGGTCCACACCTATGTGTTCACTGTTACCGCTCTGAACCAAGATAAATCTTTGGCCTTGGGCGAAGGCAGCGCCTCACGTCAATATCCGGAAAAGTGACAAACAGGACGCTTTTTTAATAAAGAGACCTGTTGCATATTAAAAAGACAAATTTTTCCTTGCTCCGCTATTCCGGGCTTGTCCCGGAATCCAGTGACCCGCGTGGCCCTGCGTCAGGCTCGCTTCGTGTGGCTCGCGGCGGCAGTTGGGACGACTTCGCCGGGGGTTGCCGCTCCGCCGGCCGCTACTCCACGCCGGGCGGCCGCGGCGACGACCGCGGTTTCCGGCTGGCTCTCTCCCCAGAGTAGCAGGCGGGCCAGGACAGGCGGGAGTTGGCGGCATGGAGCGAGCCGGCAGGGGAGCGTAATAACGCCAAGCCCGCCTGTCCCCCCATTGGATAGAACAAGTGTTTTCCGCCTTTAATTCAGGCGGCGTAAGCCTTCTTGCCGCCGGGTGGTTTTTGCAATAATTACAAGAAAAATAATATGCCCCTGCAATATAAATTTTTTTCCATTCCCGCAAGATCGCCTGCCCTCGTCATGAGGAGAAGCCTGTTTTTGTTTTAAACATCTCATAGATCAGGAGGATTTCATTTATGCGTTTTGCAATAGTCTGGGTTTCTCTTTTGTCGTTATTTTTATTCAGCGGCGCGCCCGCCGCGCGGGCGGCCGCAAAGACCTATGCCAACAGCATAGGCATGGAGTTTGTATTAATCCCGGCCGGGGAATTCCTGATGGGTTCGGACAGAGGTAAAGATCCAAATGCGGAGGATAATGAAACGCCGCAGCACCGGGTGAAGTTCAGCAAGCCATTTTATCTGGGCAAGTATGAGGTGACCCAGGGGCAGTGGGAAGCGGTGATGGGGAGCAATCCCAGCAAGTTCAAGGGCCGGAACAACCCAGTGGAGCAGGTATCCTGGGATGATGTTCAGGTGTTTATCAAGCTTCTGAATCAGAAGGAAGGGCATAGCCGTTACCGTTTACCCACCGAGGCGGAATGGGAGTATGCGGCCAGGGCCGGGAGCACCAGCACCTACAGCTTTGGTGACGATGCCGGTCAACTTGGGCAATACGCCTGGTACGGCGAGAGTTATGATTCAGGATCAACCCATCCAGTGGGGCAGAAGCAGCCCAATGCCTGGGGCCTGTACGACATGTATGGGAATGTGTGGGAGTGGGTGCAGGATTGGTATGATGAGGGCTACTATTCCCTTAGTCCTTCCAGCGACCCGCGTGGCCCTGCGTCAGGCTCGTTTCGTGTGTTTCGCGGCGGCAGTTGGGACTACTTCGCCAGGTACTGCCGCTCCCCCCTCCGCGGCAACAACTCGCCGGACTTCCGCTACGCCGGCCGCGGTTTCCGGCTGGCTCTCTCCCCGGAATAGCTTGGTTTTTCGCCTTTTGTGTTTTCAGGCGGCGTTAGTCAGCACGGGAAAATTGTTGGAAACAGCGGCTTAAAAATAAAACCATGATTCCCCGCCCGCCCTTTTGAAGGTGTTTTATTTTTAGACCGCTGAAGAACCCGAAACCCGCGGTTTGCGCTCGGCCAAAATTTTTACTTTCCAAGCAATAAGGTGTTTATTCATTTTCCCGGCGCGCGGATTTGCCGCCGGGGGATAAGGCGGTGACCGTTCCGCTACGCGAGCCGCATAAATTTGTTCTGGAAACATGGCTCCAAGCTTGTTTCCGAGCGTTTTAACACAGATCTCAATATTGCGGAGTCCATTTTAACTCTGCCACTGCTTTTTCGGCCTCGGTCACGCCCTGGGCAAGACCTTCATCAATTGCCCGCTGCGCAACGGCAACCGCTATAAGGCGCGAAAATTCATTTAAGCGCGACAAGGGCGGCAAAACCGCTGTGCTGTCATCATCCAGGCTATTGGCTAAAGCGTGGGCGGCGGCTGAAAACATACCCTGGGTCATAAGTCTGGCTCTGGCGGCGATGGCGCCGAGACCCAGCCCCGGATAAACAAGGGCGTTGTTGCCTTGCCCGATGCGGTAAGTTTTGCCTTGATAACAGACGTCGTCTGAAGGCACGCCTGTCGCTGTCAGCGCTCTGCCCTCAGACCACTTAATTAAATCGCCGGCTTTTGCTTCCATTAATTCAGTAGGGTTGGACAGTGGAAAAATCACCGGCCTCCTGGCATATGAACTCATATAACGCACAATTTCCTCTGTAAACGCGCCGGGCTGGGTTGATGTGCCGACTAAAACCGTCGGTTTTACCGCTTTCACCGCCGCGGTCAGATTGGTCAATTCACCGGCCGCGGCAAATTCCCGTCTGGAGCGCGCGAACGGTCTTTGCGCCGGTCTTAATGATTGGTCATCATCGAATAACAGCCCCTGCTTATCCACCAAATAGAAACGGCTGCGCGCCTCTCTCTCACTTAGCCCTTCAGCCGTCATTTCCGCCAACACCTGATTCACGATTCCCGCGCCCGCTGTACCCGCGCCAAAGGACATATATATCTGATCGCTCAATTTTGCCTTGGCCAGTTTCATCGCGCCCAATAATCCGGCGGCAACGGTGATTCCCGTGCCTTGGATGTCATCGTTAAAGGTCAGAATTTTATCTTTATAGCGGTCAAGAATGCGGGCGGCGTTCAGAATGCCGAAATCTTCCCAATGCAAATACAGATGGGGGAAAATATCCTCAATTTCTGTCACAAATTTATCGATGAAATCATCGTAGCGCTGGCCCCGAATCCGAGGGTGAGAATTTCCCAAGTACAGAGGATCGTTAAGCAAAAGCTGATTATTGGTGCCGGCGTCAATTACCACCGGTAAAACTGTAGCAGGGTCCAAACCGGCCGCGGCGGTATAAACCGCGAGTTTTCCAACCGAAATATCAATACCGTTCACCCCCCAGTCGCCAATCCCCAGAATCTCCTCGGAATCAGTCACAACCGCCAATTTAATATCGCGCCCGTCTGCCGTCCCCAGCAAAGTTCTGCGAATATTTTCCGGATGATTTATATCCAGAAACGCTGAATTTTGGGGATTGACAAAAATCTCCGAATAGGCGGTAATGGATTGGGCGACTGTCGGGTCATAAACAATCGGCATAAATTCATCGATGTGTTCTGAAAAAGTCTTATAGAACAAGATCCGGTTAGCGTCATAAATCTGCATCAGAAATTTGCGCTTCTCAATCTTGGACAGTTTTTTTTGAGCGTGTTCATAAACTTGCGCCGCCTGCTGTTCAAGGGTTTGCACCTTGGGAGGTAATTGGCCGGTAATCCCATATTTTTCGCGCTCCTGGGCCGTGAAGGCTGTGCCCTTATTTTTAAAGGGATCACTTAAAATGCTCGGCATGCTATTTTCCTTTCTCATATTCCGCTCTTTTTTATCTGATTCCATTTTAACATGTTCTTAAGGAAGCGCTGATTAATTCGCTTAACTGCATAATTCAGCTTAATCAGCGCTTCCTTAAGTTTTAGCGCCGGCCGTTCCCGGGCCGGTTTCGTCAGAGTATCAGAGTATCAGAATATCAGAGTATAAAGGGCGGCGGCGTGGGCGCGCGGAAAAAAGTTAACTTTCAGGGAACAGCGGCCGATAAACCGAATATATAACTTCCCCGCCCCGCGCAACGGCGGGAAGGCTTGATATATAATTTAGTTATAGCGCGGGGCGGGGAAACTCCAACTGTCTCCTGATCAACAGTCATTCTCCGCCTCGCAGGGTGCGGGTGGAATTCAAGACCGCCAGCAAAGCCACCCCCACATCAGCGAACACCGCTCCCCAAAGGCCTACCGCGCCCGTTGCCCCCAACAGCATAATCAGGGCTTTGACCCCCAGGGCCAGAATGATGTTCTGCCAGGCCACCGCTTTGCTGCGGGCGGCTGTTTTGAGCAGGGCCAGTACCCGGGAAGGCGCGTCGTTGAGTATCACCGCGTCGGCCGCTTCCATGGCCGCGGCCGATCCCAGGCCGCCCATGGCCACTCCCACGCCGGCATTGGCCAGAAGGGGGGCGTCGTTGACGCCATCGCCCACAAACATGGCCCGCTCCAATCCGGCCAGCTCATCCAGGGCCTTAATCTTTTCCCCAGGCAGGAGACCGGCCCGGTAGCCGGTCATGCCCAGCCGCTCCGCCGCCCTCCGCACCGGCTCTTCCCGGTCTCCGCTCAAAAGATAACAGGCCAGCCCCATCTCTTTAATCCGGGTCACCGCCTCGGCCGCGTCTTCTTTCATTTCATCACTGATCATGATCCGGCCCAAAAAACGCCCTCCCCGGGCCACGTAAACCAGGGAAGCGTCCTCTCTTTTTTCCTCTTCCGCCAGGTCAACTCCCTTCTCCCGGAGAAAAGCGCGGCTACCGGCCAGAAACCGGCAATGTTCATACCATGCTTCCACTCCCCTTCCCGGAGTTTCCAGGGTCTTTATCCGGCTCAACTCGGGCAGAGGGCGGGAAGCGTTGAACTTCATTATCGCCTGCGCCAAGGGATGAGAGGATGCCGCCTGGGCCACCTGGGCCGCTTCCAGCAGTTCCTCGGCGCTGCTTCCCGGGGCTGGCGCCAGGGCGGACACCTGAAAGCGCCCCTGGGTGAGAGTGCCGGTCTTGTCAAAGGCCACCGCCTTGATCCTATTTAAAGCGTCCAGCACATTGCCCCCCTTGACCAGAATACCCTGGCGCGCCGCCGCGCCCAAACCTCCGAAATAACTGAGCGGAACGGAAATGACCAAAGCGCAGGGACAGGAGATGACCAGAAGCACCAGGCCCCGATAGATCCATTGCCGGTATTCTCCCCAGCCCAGCAAAGGGGGCAGCAAAGCCAGGGCCAGAGCCAGGGCAAAGACAATGGGGGTGTAGACCCGGGCCAGACGGGTGATGAAACGCTCCACTCTGGACTTACGCGCCTGGGCCTGTTCCACCAGATCCAGAATCCGGGCCAGTTGGGAATCCTTATAGGCCGCGGCCGCGCTCATGATGATATGGCCGTCCAGGGCAAGGCAGCCCCCAAACACCTGCCGGCCCTTGGCCGCGTACACCGGCAGGCTCTCTCCAGTCAGAGGCGAGAGATCAATCCTTGCTCCGCCGCCCAGCACCACTCCGTCCACCGGCACCTGTTCCCCCGCCGCCACCAGGAGCGTCTGCCCGGGCCGGATCGCTTCCAGGGAAATTTCCCGAACCTCGCCGTTTTCCCATAGCTTGGCCTGACCGGGTTTGCCGGCCAAGAGGGCGCGGATAGAGCCGCGGGAGCGGGAAACGGCTTTTTCCTGGAGCAATTCCCCACTCTGATAGAACAGCATCACCCCCAAAGCCTCGGGCAGCTCGCCCAGAATGAGGGCGGCAACCGTGGCCGCGCTCATCAGAGTGAATTCATTGAAAAAATCTCCTCGCTTGAGGCTTTCTCCCGCCTTGAGCAGGACCCTGTAACCGCAGGCCAGATAAGGCAGGAGAAAGCAAGGCCAATTCCAGGGCCAGGGGGGCGGAAAAATCAACAGCAAAGCCAGGAGCAAAGCGCTGGCCAGCAAAACCGCCGCCTGAAAGCGCGGACTGAGCCTCAGAACAGGGACGCTTTCCTCCGGTTGTTCTTTTTTTCCTTGTTCAGGGGCGCAGCAAGCGCAAGCCCCGCCGGCCGGGCTAGCGGGGCCGGAAATTGTTTCTATCCGGGCGGATGATGTTTTGGACATTTTTTTATCTTTCTGCTCTCTGAGAGTTAAGGATATATATTCGCATATGCATATATGTTATTATATTATTTTTGAAAAACAAGCTTTTTTTACGGGGAAGGAAAAGGCGAATACTTTATCCGTTCCCGCCGCGCAATGGTAATTTACAAAAATTGCTTTAAATTACTTGCAATTTGCGTTAAAATATGATCAGCAGATGAGGTAAAATTTACAATTTTGGTGGAAATAACGAGAAAGGAGAAATAAAATGGCTCGTCCGATAGCTCCCACTCCTACATTGAAGGGTGAGGATGCCAAAAAATTTCTAAAAGCAGCCGAAAATCCTGAGACTTTTAGCCCGCCCCATGTTGATGCTGAAAATTTGGCTCAAGTAGTATACCAGACTTTATCTAAAGATGGACAGAAACGTTCATAAGTATAGAGGATTCACTTTAAGCCCTGTAAAAGATTTTTCAATCTTTTCAGGGTTTTCTTGTTGCAGGCCAGATGATAAAGATAAAGACCTTGATGATTTTATCCATAACGACGCCGAAAACCACTTAAAAAATCATATGGCTACTACCTATATTTTGCTTTTGGACCCGGATTTGTTTCAGATCCCACTCTCGCCCCTAATACCTCTTGGTTTCGTAACTTTGCAAAATGATTCTATTAAAATAAAATCAGATGAATATCTATATCAATCTTCGCCAGCGGTAAAAATTGGACGCTTTGGTATCGAAAATATATGGCAAAAAAGAGGGCTTGGATCTTTGGCTCTCACTATGGTTAAACAGTTTATGCTGACCGATAATCGCACTGGTTGCCGCTATATTACTTTAGATGCTTATAATGATGGTGATGTTTTAAAGTTTTATAAAAAGAACGGTTTTTCCCTACTCGAAAAACCTAACCCAAAACGGGATCAAGTTTTAATGTATTTTGACCTTAAATCACATCCCCCGAAGTCTTAATTTATTCTTTCTCCGCCGCCGCCATTGGGGTCGCGTCTGCCGAACATCTGGCAGAATTCCGGGTTGGATTTAAGTTTGGCGGAGGGAGTAGGATTCGAACCCACGGATCTTTGGGATCAACGGTTTTCAAGACCGCCGCCTTAAGCCACTCGGCCATCCCTCCATCTTGACCGGGATCTGCCCAGCCGGCCGGATCACAGATTATTGGCCGCCCGGTTGGCCAGTTCTTTGCGCATCATTTCCTGCATCAATCTGCTCATGCGCACCTGAATTGGGGCATTCATATTCACAAAGCGCACCGCGGTGAATATGCGGCTGGGATGAGGCGGTTCCAATTCCCCGCTGCGGACGACTTTGGCCAATACCTCCCATAAATCTTCCTGCCACATCAGAGTGAGTTTTTGAATTTCATAGGGATCCAGTTTGATATTGCGGTCATGGACAAGTTTGGCCCCGCCTTCGGATATATCTTTAACATACGCCTGCTGCATGCTGTCGGTTTTACCGTAGGCAGTCTCGATTAAATTTTGCAGCGGCAGGATCAGTTCCTGGGCCAGACGGCGGGCATGTTTTTCCCGCAGCCAGATCTCTTTTCTGAGGGTGCGCCCGAAGGCGGTGATGAGTTCGTCTATTTCATTGCCCAGAGTTTCAATTGACCAGTAGGCCCGCATGTTGAAAGTGACTTGCGGTTCCACCCGGTAATAGAGGCGCAGACTGGCGATTTCCAGACGGGAGGGCAAAGGCACCACCAGCGCGCTTTCGCTTTGGGTCGGGGAAATCCGGTAGTTGGGAATAACCGCGGCCAGTTCCGTGTTATAGGTGGTGCGGAGCAGTTTGGAACGGCCGTCGCTGTCCTGGACCTGGCACAGGAAGGTCACTTCCAGAGGCAGGCCCGCCTGGGAAGGAAGAATGGGAGGCAGGGTCTGAGCCAGAATAAGCTGCCGCTCCCTGGTTATGTCATGAATTACGCTGCCTCGCACTTCCACCACATCAACCGACTCGTCCCGGTTCAATACCAAATCAACGTGGTTGCCAGGATACAGACTGCGCAAAAATAATTCTTTTTGACTGGGCAGACCTGGCTTGGTCTGAGGCTCAGGTTTTTTATTAAACAGAGCTGCCACTTCATTCTCACTGCATCAAGCGGGTTTGCCGGGCGCGGTCACGAGTCTGATTTTTCATTATCTGTTTTTTCTTTTTCTTCTCCCGACAGGCTGCCGCGGAAATTGCGTATGGCTTTGCCCAAATTATCCCCTAACTGAGGCAGGCGGCGGGCGCCGAACAAAACCAGCACGATGAGCAGAATTATCAGAAGTTGGGGCCAGCCAATGTTGGCAAACATAAAGTTTTCTTTCCGAATGAATGTTTAATCTATGCAATATTAACAATATAACTGTTCAAGCGTCATTTCTCCAGTTTAACTTTATCCCACCCTGGGCCTGTGTGCAAGGGAGAGGGAAATATATTTGGGGATCATGACGCCCCAGATGAGGGGAGGCAAATTTTTATTAAAGTCCAACTGCGTGATTAAGTTAACATATCGTTGCTAAAAGAGGCGCCGGCGCCTGCATGGCCTTCGCAAAATCCCGGGCGGCGGCCAGAGGATCGCGGGCGCGCAGAATGGGCCGGCCCACCACCAGATGACTGGCGCCGGCGGCCAGAGCCTGCCCGGGAGTGGCGATTCGTTTCTGATCGTCAGGCCCGTCTTGGCTCAGGCGGATGCCCGGGCAGACTATTAAAGCTTCCGGACCCATAATCCGGCGCATGGATCCGGCTTCGTGTCCGGAGCAGACAATGCCCTGACAGCCGGCCTCCAGGGCAAGCTGAGCCCGCCGGCGGGCCAGGGCAAGCGGCCGGCTTAAATCCCCAGAATAGCCTTGGCGCTCCAGATCACGGTCTTCCAGGCTGGTGAGTACGGTTATGCCCAGAAGCCTTGTGGGGGCCAGATCCATGCCGGTGAAAATATCCGTCTGCTCGCAGTGGCAGGTCAGGAAATCCACTCCCAGGTCAGCGGCCTGCCGGGCGGCGGCCCGCATGGTGGCGGGGATGTCGTGGAGTTTGAGATCCAAAAATATGGCCTCCGCTCCTGCCTGGCGGACTTCTTTAATAATTTTAGGGCCCTGGCTGATAAACAGTTCCAGGCCTATTTTGAAAACCCCAATCTCGCCGCCCAAAAGGCGCGTCCAGCGCGCCGCCTCGGCAGATCCGGACACATCCAGAGCCAGAATTAAACGCTTTTCCGCCGCCAATTTTTTCTCCGTTTCCAAAAAAATTATAAACCGCCGGCCCGGTACTCTTTTTCCAGGGCCGTTATTTTGCCCGCCTGGGCGAAACTGTAAATTCCCTCCCGGCTCACAATGACATGATCCGCAAGTTCTATTTCCACCAGCCGGCAGGCATAATAGATTCTGCGGGTCAAAGCCAGATCGCTGCCGCTGGGGCTTAAGTTGCCGGAGGGATGATTGTGGGCGCAGATCAGGGCCGCGGCTTTGCGGCGCAGCGCGGCCTGAATGACCTCGCGCACAAATACCACCGCCCTGTCAAGGGTGCCCCGGGAAATATTTTCCTCTCCGCGTAAGCCGCCGCCCGAATCCAGGATGATGATTTTGAAAACTTCATGATCATAGCTTCCCATGGTAAAGCGCAAGTATTGGGTCAGGTCGAATTTTTTCCTCTCTTGAGGGGCGCGGGCGGCCAGATCCTGGAGATAGCGGCCGGCCACCGCCGGAACCAGCTTGAGGCCCAGGGTATTTTTAGGACCGATCCCGGCCACGGCGGCCAGCGCTTCCCCGTCCGCTTCCAGCACCTGAGAGATGGATCCGAACTGACGCAGCAACTGGCGCGCTCTTTCCTTACAGTCCTGGCGGGGAGTAGCCAGGGTGAGCAGAAGCTCCAGCGCTTCTTCATCGGTCAGTTTATCCAGGCCGTGGGCCAGAAATTTATCCCGCAGGCGGCCCCGGTGTCCTTCTTCCGGCTGCTTTTTCACCATACGCCCGCCGTTTTAGCCCCGCATTGGGGGCAGATACCGTCTTTTTTCAAGAGGTTGCGCCGTACTGTGAAACGATCGCGCTCAACCAGCAGAAGGCGGCACTCCGGACACCGGGTATCGCCGGCCCGGGGCAGGGGCAGGTTGCCGGGATAGACGAATTTAAGTCCGGCCTGTCCGGCCAGGTCCCAAGCCTTGAGCAGCGCTTCCGGCCCGGTGGGCGGAGCGGTCTGCCGGTAGGCGGGGCGATAGGCGCTGATATGCCAGGGGGTATGAGGGGAAAGCTCATCGGCAATGAATGAGGCCAGTTTTTCCAGATCACCGGGAGCATCATTGAGACCCGGAATGATCAAAGTGGTGATTTCCAGCCAGACCCCCTGGCTTTTCAATTGGCGCAGGGTGTCCAGCACCACCTCCAGCCGGCCTCCGCAATGGTTGCGGTAAAAGGCCGGGTCAAAGGCCTTCAGGTCGATGTTGGCGCCTTGCAGAAGCCCTTCGCTGGCCTGCCAGGCCAGTTGGCTGCCAAAACCGTTGCTCACCACAATATTGGCCAGCCCCGCCTCCCGGGCCAGTTGCATGCATTCCAGGGCATACTCCCAAAAGACCAGCGGTTCTGTATAGGTGTAGGAGACAGAGCGGCAGGCAAACGCGGAGGCGGAAGCGGCGATCTCTCCGGGGCTGCGCCGGGGCAGGCGGCCGGCCTGGGCCGGCAGATGGGGGCCGGCCTGGCTTATCTGCCAGTTTTGGCAGAAATCGCAGCTAAAATTGCAGCCCAGGGCGGCAATGGAGTAGCTTAGGGAGCCGGGCAGAAAATGATAGAGGGGTTTTTTTTCCACCGGATCGGGATTGGCGGCCACAATCCGGCCATAGTTGGCGCTGAAGAGCCGGCCTTCCCGGTTGACCCGCACCCGGCAGCGGCCTCTCCCTCCGGGGGGCAGGGAGCAGGAATGTCCGCACAATTGGCAGATTACCTTCAAACCGTCTTTTTTTTCATAAAACCCGGCTGGCCGCAAAATTTTCGCCTCCTTTTTGTCTCTATTTTCCCTCAAAGGGGCGGCGGCGGCAAGAGAGGGCGAAACATGTATTTTCAGGCGGCTTAAAAGCAAAATCAAGTTTATATCCGCTTATGCCCACCCTTTTCAAGGTGCTAAAGCTTTTAAGCCAAGCAGTCGAACACCGTTGATGATTCTTTTCTTCGCGGCCTTGGGCCGGCAAGGGGGGCTTGGGTATCCCCCCGGAAAGATTTGGTTTTTATGCCTTTTAAGCCAAGCGGCCGGCAATCTGCAATTTGCGCCCTCTTTCCGGTTTTCCCGCCCCGGAAGAGGCAAAGTTTCAGAACTGGTGGAAATTTTATCATAAATGCGATATCATAAGAAACAATACTCGATATAAAAATATTGATTCTTTTTGCTACTTTTTATTGCTTACTGATAACTCGAAGATTTTTTGAGGAATTATTATATGAATCAATATAAAGTACTCGCTTTGGCTGATGAGTCCAACGCCACCCAGGCCGCCAGCCAAATTTTCCATCGTAAAATGGATTGGTTCAAGCTGCGCGAGTATTTAACCGCCGGCAATATGAATGAAGTGCGCAAGATGGTGGAAATGGTGCTTTATGTGGGTTTGCCTCCGGCCACTCCGGAGTGGGGGCGAAAACGGGAAGCCAAGGCCAGGTTTGTCCATTGGGCGCGGACCAACGGCTTTCTGGTGCAGGAAAAAAACGGTCATCCGGTGGCGGATAATCAATATAAAGCCAATGTCGACGTCATGATGGCCATTGACGCGGTAGATTTGGCCCTGCGCATCAAACCTGATATTGTGGTGCTGGTGACCGGAGACGGCGATTTCGCCCATCTGGCCCTGACCATGCGCCGGCAGGGGATCAGAGTGGAAGTGGCCTCAGTGCCCCAGACCTTGAACGGCGAACTCAGGGCCGCGGCCAACAGCATTATTGATCTTACCGGCCTATATAATTCTTTTGAGCCTTTTGATCTGGAACATGATTATGGCGATGAGCAGATGGATTTGCTTTTCGATTGAATTTGACAGAATTTTTTCCTGGTGATACTATAAAATGGTCCTGTAGAAGTCAATTTACGGCACGAACCGTTTCCCTTAGCGCGGAGGTAATCATGGTTGTATTTATCGGCGGAGTAATCGCTTTCATCCTGGGTATAATCGGTCTGGTCTCATGGTGGGAGGAGTTTATCACCATGTTCAAAGCGATCTTGCCGGTTATTTTTCTTTTAGGCGGCGCGGTAGCCGCTTATATAGGCTCCCAGGAAGTCAAAGATAAAATCAAGGGCCACCGGGAAGCCGGCCGCCAGCCCCTGGCTCCGGAGGGAGAAGATCAGGCGGAATCTTTAGACCGTTACCGCAATGAAGTCAGCGAATTGAAAGACCGTCTGGCCGCTTTGGAAAAAAACAAGGAAGACGGCCAGGAAAGCGAAAATAAATAGAAGTCATTTTATAAGGCCGGACAGCATATCCGGCTTTGCCGCTTTTAGCGGCGGGAACGAGCCCCAAACTTCAGCAGGCAAGCCCCTATTCTTTCAATTGAGCTATGGTGGCGCCTGCCCAACGGGTGGGCGCTTGATATCCGGCTACAAAAGGATGGAGCAGCAGATACTCCCGCACCGCTTTTTTAAGCTGGCCGGTGCCTTGGCCGTGAATAATTTCCACTTGGCCGCGTCCGGCCAGAATGGCTTCGTCCAGGGCCTTGTCCAGTTTTTCCAGGGCGTCGTCCACGCGCAGGCCCACCAGATTTAAGGCCCGCCCTTCGCCGGCCTGGGCCTGAACCGAAACCGGGAGTTGGGCAGGGGCGGAGGGAGCGGGGCTTTCTTTATCCCCTCCCCGTTCCAAGTGTTCCAGTTGCTCCCGGCGCGCCATTACCCTCACTCCTTTTACTCCCACCGCCACCGGCAGCAGTTCCTGGTCCGGCCGGGGCGTTTCCAGCAATATTCCTTCCTGATTAAGATGAGCCAGCCGCACTCTCTGCCCGGACTGCCAGCCGCCTTCCGTTTTGAGGCGGGGTTCCTCCGGGGCGGGGGCAAGGGTTTCTTCCAGTTCCTTCTGGTACTCCCGCCGGGCCTGATAGAGATCCTGCCGGGCCCGGCCCAGGGGAATATTTTCTCCCTCTTCCCGGGCCGTTTCGATTCGGGTCAGGGTTTTTTCCAGTCTCTGTTCAAAACGCCGGATCAGCTCACGGACTTTACGCTTGCCTTCCGCCAAGGCTCCGGCCTGGCGCTGACGCGCGCTTTTAAGCAGAGCCGCCGCCTCTTCCCGCTCCTTGGCGGCGGCGAGAGAAAGGCTGGCCGCCTGACGCAATTCCTCGCCGGCTTTGTCTTTGGCGGCGTGAGCCTGATGCAGCAAGGCTTGTGCCCGGATTTCGCTTCCGTCGGTTTCCCGGCGCGCCATGGCGATTAGTTCAGAAGGGAAACCTAGCCCGGCGCTGACCTCAAGAGCGCCGCTTAACCCGGCCAGACCGTAGCGGAGCCGGTAATCCGGCGCGTTTCCTTGCGGATGAAAGGATACCGATACATTTTCCGCCTGTCCGTCCATGGCCGCGTAAGCTTTCAAGCGGTGATAATGAGTGGTGCAGAGTACATAGGCGCCGGCCCGCTCAAGCCATTTGAGTACCGCCAGGGCCAGGGCCGCTCCTTCGGCCGGGTCGGTGCCGCCGCCGATTTCGTCAATCAGCAGCAAGCTGTTTTCATCAGCCTGTTTAATCATCCAGGCCAGGCGCCCGGCATGGGCGGTGAAGGTGGACAGAGCCAGATCCAGGCTCTGTTCATCGCCTATTTCGGCCAAAATCCTGCGAAAAATTATTACCCGGCTGCCTTCCGCGCAAGGAATGCGCATCCCGCACATGGCCATTAAGGTCAACAGGCCCAAGGTCTTCAAGGCGGCGGTTTTGCCTCCGGCGTTGGCCCCGCTCAAGACCAGAATACGCTTATCCGGCTTCACCTTAATGGCAATGGGCATCGCCGGCCGGCCGGCCTGGGCGGCGTAGCGCCAGGCCAGGAGGGGGTGGCGGGCCTGGATAAGGTCTATTTCTCCTTTGGCCTCCAGACAGGGGGAGGAACATTCCAGGCGCAGGCAGAAAGCGGCCTGGGCCAGCAGACAGTCCAGTTTGATCAGGCAAAGGCGGTCGTCTGTGAGCAGGGTGATTTCCCGGCGCAGGCGGGAAGCGATCTCACGCAGGATGCGCTCTTCCTCCTCTTGTTCCCGGCGCAGGAGCAGGGCCAGCTGATTATTGCTTTCCACGGCCTCCAGCGGTTCCACAAAGCAGGTGGCGCCGGAGGAGGAAGCGTCATGTATGATTCCCGCCACCCGGCTCTTGGCGTCGGTCTTTACCGGCACCACAAAGCGATCCGCCCGCTGGGTTATGATCTGATCGCTGAAAGCCCCGGCCAGATCGCCGCGCTGCAGGAGAGCGCCCAGTTTTTGCCGCAGCTGTTGGCGGCTCCGGGCAATATCTTCTCTGATGCGGGCCAGAAGCGGGGAGGCGGAGCTGTTGATGGAATTGCCCGCTCCCACCGTCCGGCGCAGTTCCTTGGCCATCTGGGGCAGGGGAATGAGCCGGCCCGCCAGGCGTTCCACTTCCCGCTGTCCGGATTCAGGGTGAGGGTCCGGCGCTTCCTCGCCGGCGGCGGAGAGAAAGCGGGAGGCGCTTTCGGCGCTGTTCAGGAAATCGGCCATCTGGAGCAGTTCTCCGGGCAGGAGATAGGCGCTTTCGACTTTGAGCCGGTCAAGCAAAGGCGCGCTTTCGTCTATGCCGCTCAGATCCGGGGCCGGCGTTTTTTCCAGCATGGCGGTCAGGAAAGAAAGGCGCTTTAAGCGGCGTTCCACCGTAGGCGGATGACAGCTGGGGCGCAAAGCCGCGCTCATCGCCGCGCCCGCCCGGCTGCGGGCCAGGGATGCTATTTTATCCAGCAGAACCGGAAATTCCAGCGCCGCCCCGCTATGGCCGTCAAATATGCCCGCGTCCATGAGCTTCAGGTTAAAATCTGGCCTTTACCAATTGATTGACCAGGCGTCCGTCGGCCTTGCCTCCCAGGCGGGACATGGCTTCTTTCATCACTTTGCCCATATCCTGGGGGCCCTGGGGCTGAAGGGAGGCAAAAACCTGATCCAGGATGGCCTGAATCTGTCCTTCTTCCAACTGGGCGGGCAGATAGGCTTCTATGAGGGCCAGTTCAGCGCGCTCCCGTTCCGCCAGATCCGGGCGGCTACCCTTTGTAAACATCTCCGCCGCTTCCCGCCTCTGCTTGGCCAGGGTTTTCATGGTCTGGATCTCCTCTTCCTCTTCCAGCGGGCGCAGCAGGTCTTTAGCTTTGAGTTTAATGGCGTTGCTCATCAGACGCAAAGAGGACACCTTGAGTTCATCCCTGTTTTTCAGGGCCTGTTTCAGATCCGCCGCCATCAGCTGCAGCAAACTCATGCTATCTCCTTGTTTGTATAGTAATTAATTCCATTTTCCGGTTTTTTGCCCAGCTTGCCCAGATAAACCAGGTGGTTGAGGTGGGAAAGGGCTTCTCCCACCGCGAAACGTTTCTGTCCCAGAGGAAAGTCATCCCAGCCGCGGGCGCGGATATTCCATTTCATGCGGGCCGCCGCCTGATAGGCGTTCACCCTGCCGTGAGCGCGGACAATTTCCCAGGCGTCCTGAAGGCGGGCCTGGTGATGACGCAAAAGCTCATCCACCCTCGGGGCCAGATCTTGGCGGCTTTCCCGGTGGGCGGCCAGAGCCAGATCCACCGGGCAGTCTCTTATTTTGCGCAAACTGGCCAGATAGCCGGCCAGGGCGTCGGGCAGGCCTTCCCATACGGTGATGTTGGGAGTGATGTCAAACAGCACATGGTCGCCGGTGAGCATGATTCGGGCTTTTTCATCATACAGGCACATATGCCCGGGAGTGTGGCCGGGGGTGGACACGCAGGTAAAGATAAAATCGTCAAGCGCGATTTTATCTCCGTCGGCCATATCCCGGCTGGCAAAATTCCGCGAGGGGATAAAGCGGCGGGCGGGATTGAGGCGGCGGGCCACGGCCATCTCTTCCTCGGGAAAGCCTTCCCTCACATAAGTCTGGTCCAGCTTTTCCCAATAAGCTTCGCCCTGGCCGGTATACTGGTTCACTATGGCTTTATCCACCGCGCTCATGTAGACAGAGGCGGCGGGAGAGGCGATTTCCGGCGCCAGACCGCAATGGTCGGCATGGCAGTGGGTGATGAAAATGTCTGTTTTATCCATGTCAAGGCCCAGCTCGCTGATGCCGGCTTTAAGCGAAGCCAGACATTCGGGGCGGTTAAAACCGGTGTCCACCAGCAGGTTGCGTTTTTTACCTTTGAAAACATAGCTGTTGAGATTTTTGAGCGGGCTGCCGGGCAGATCTACCGGTATGCTGTATAAATAAGGGTTAATTTGTCTGACCAAGAATTAAGTCTTTTTCCTTTCCGCAGGGAATTTCCCGCCACAGGCTTATTTTTTCCGGGCTTACCCGGCATTGCCAGACAGCGATTTCCACTCCGGCCCGGGCCGCCCGGGCCAGAGCGCCGGCATAGGCCGGGTCGATCGCCTCGGCCGGGGCAAAGCGCTCCACGTCCTGCCGGTTGACCACAAAAAGCAGGAGCGCCCGTTTCCCCGCCGCCTTAAGCTCCATAAGTTCATCCAGATGTCTTTTCCCCCGGCTGGTCACCGCGTCGGGAAAGAGGGCCAGATTTCCTTCTTTTAAAGTCACGCTCTTGACTTCCACATAGCAGGGGCCGCGTCCGGTCTCCACCAGCAGGTCCAGACGGCTGCGCCCGCTTACTCTGACTTCGCCTCGAACCAGCCCCGCGCCCTGAAACCAGGGATCCACTCCGGCCCGGGCCGCGGTCATGACCAGGCGGTTGGCCAGGAGGGTATTGACGCATATCCAGCTTTCCCCGCCCCGGCTGAGCTGCCAGGTATAGGCGGTGCGGCGGCCGGGGCCGGGGTTATGGCTCAAAGCCACCTCCATGCCTTCCTCGGCGCAACCGGTCATAGCGCCGGAGTTGGGACAATGAACCGTCTCCTCCCGCCCTCCGGGCAGGCGCGCCAGGGCGAGAAAACGCTGGCGCCGCTCCAGTAATACGCCCCGGATCAAAGGAGAGGGAAAAACATACTCCACCGCGGCTAAAGAGGCCGTCATTTTCCCCCTGTCAACTTCCGGCAATTCATAATTTTCTCCGGATCTCTTCACTATGCTCTTGCATAAATTTATATATTATACTACAAATAGATACCTCCGCATATTTAAATATGCGGAGGTATTTGGCGGGCCATCCATGGCCCGCCAAATAACAAGTATTTGAAAAATACGTGTGATGTGGCATACCTGGCTTTAACCGCGTTTAAAGCCAGGTATGCTGTTGCGAATTGCCTTCCATGGCAATTCGCAACAGGTCTCAAATATAGACTGTTGCCCGGACGATTTACCAAAGAGAAGGTTAATGAATTTATATTTATACGGAAAGATTGGCGGAGGCGGTTATGCGATTCACTCTTCCCTTGCTGTTTTTTTTCTGTCTCCTGTCAGGGCCGGTATCCGCCATGGACAGTGAGATTCAACGCCACCGCCTGGACAATGGCCTGACAGTTATTCTGCGGGAAAATCACGATGTTCCGGTGGTATCGTTCCAGGTCTGGGTCAGGGCCGGCTCGGCTTACGAACTGCCGGGCGAGGAAGGCATAACCCATCTTTTGGAGCATATGATTTTTAAAGGCTCGGAGTCATTCCCCGCCGGGGAGATGGACCGGCGCATTGAGAGCCTGGGGGGCGACAGCAACGCTTATACTCATCTGGATCATACCAATTACCATGTGACCGCGGCCAGCGCCAACGCTCCGGAAGTGCTGGAGCTTCTGGCCGACGCCCTGGTGAACCCGGCCTTTGACGCTGGGGAGCTGGAGCGGGAAAAAGAAGTGGTGATCGAGGAAATGCGCATGCATGACGACAACCCCCAGCGCCGTCTGAGCAAGCAGGTCATGGCCTTTGCCTACGGCCGCGATCATCCCTACGGCCGGCCGGTAATCGGCAGTGAAGCCAGCGTGCGGGCCGTCAGCCGCCAGGATATTGTAAACTACCGCAACCGCCTTTACCGCGGCCCCAATATGGTGCTGGTGGCCAGCGGGGATTTTTCCTCCTCCGCTCTCCTGCCCCTGATCCGCAAATATTTTGCCCCTCTTTCCCCTGAACCGGCGCCCGCTTTTATTCTGCCCGAACCCGAGGATTCGGGCCAGGCCGAACTTCTGCTTTTGCGGGAAGAGGTCAACCAGGCCACCATCAGTATTTCCTGGCTGACGCCGGGCCTGCCTTCGCCGGAAGTCTATCCTCTGGATGTGGCCGCCGGCATAATGGGAGAGGGAGTCACCAGCCGGCTTTACTGGCGTTTGAAAGAGATGCAGGGGCTGGCCGACAGTGTGGGGGCTTCGGCCTACACTCCTCAGGGCGTGGGCCTGATGACCATGCAGGCCAGTATGGATCCGGATAAAGTGGAAAGCGCCTGGCAGCCTTTTCTGGAGGAAAGTTTGAGCCTTATTGCCCAACCGGCGGAGATTAAAGAACTGGAGCGGGTGCGGACGGGAATCAGCGGCGAATTTGTGCGCAGCGCCCAAACGGTGCAGGGTCAGGCCAGCATGCTGGGTTATTTTGAATTGCTGCGGGGCGGTTTTGAGAATGCCGGGACTTATCTGGACCGCTATCGCCGGGTCAGCTCTTTCAAGGTGTCGGACGCCCTTAAAAATTATCTGGTCCCGCCCCGCCTGAAAGTTATCATCCAGCTTCCTCCCGCCGCGGCCGCGCCCAGCCAGGAGGAAGTGCAAAGCTGGGCCGCTCAGGTGTGGAACAAGGCGGCGGCGGAATCCCCGGACGAGGAAATGGGCGTTTTGGAGGCCAGTCTGCCCAATGGCCTGACTTTACTGGTAGTGCCGCGCCACAGTGTGCCTTTGGCGTCCATGGTTCTGGCCGTGCCCCACGGGCTGGCCGCCGAACCGGCTGAACTGGCCGGGATAAACCAATTGTGGGCGGGCAGCCTGATCCGGGGCAATCAGCAGTATGACTACGAGTCGCTGGCCGCTTTCCTGGAATCCATGGCCGCGGATATGCGCGGTTTTGCCAGCCGTAATATGATGGGATTAAGCGCTTCTTTCCTCAGTGAAAATTTGGAACAGGGCCTGGAACTGTTCAGTTTGTGCTGGCAGCGCCCTCTCTTTGCCGCCGGCGAGGTGGACAAGGCCAGAGATGAGCAGCGGGCCAATCTGCGCAGTCAGCTGGATAAACCAATCTATCCTTTGCTGCAGAAGTTGCGGGAAGCTCTTTTCCCCGCTCACCCCTATGGCCGGGAGCCTTTGGGATCAGGAGAGTCTCTGGCCCATATCAGGAGCCAGGATCTGCAGAAATTACATCAGCGTCTGCAGACCACCCAGGGTTCGGTTCTGGTGGTGGTGGGGGATGTTAACCCCAAGGCCGTTCAGCTGAAATTGGAACACCTTTTCGCGGCCGCCCCCAAACTCAGCCTGCAACCCACCTCCTATCCCTTAAGTCCGGCCCCGGATGCGCAGAAAGAGGTCATAGCCGATGATAAAATGCAGCAGACGCAGATATTGCTGGGCTTCCGCACTCCTCCCCTGACCGACCCGGATACCCACGCCCTGGAAGTGATCCGGACTATCCTGGGGGGCATGGGAGGGCGCCTGTTCTCTGATCTGCGCGGCCGTCAGTCCCTGGCCTACAGTGTGCAGCCTTTTTACAACGCCGGCATGCTGGCCGGAACTTTCGGCGTGTACATGTCCACCACTCCCGGCAAAGAGGAGACCGCTCTGGCCGGGCTTAATCAGCATCTGGACAATCTGCGCCGCCTGCCGGTGGCGGAGCTGGAACTGGCCCGGGCGAAAAACTATTTCCTGGGAGTGGACGCCATTGATCAGCAGAGTCTGAGCGCCCAGGCCACCACCATGGCCAGAGATTATATAGCCGGCCTGGGTTATGACTATAATCTCAAAATGGCCGCGGCCATAAGGGATTTAACCCCTCAGGACATTTTGGAGGCGGCGGAAAAAGTATTTGATCCGGCGGGATGCGTTACGGTAATTTATGAACCTTAGACGGAATTTTTGTTTCCGGCGGCGGCCGCTTTTGAATTTTCAAAGGATATTTTGACAATGGCGGTTATGGGAATGGATTTGGGGGCCACCAATATTGTCCTGGCCCTGTTACAGGATAAAGATATAATCGCGAGTCTGTCTGTTCCCACTATGGCTGAACAGGGACGGGAAGCGGTAATCGCCAGGATGACGGAAGCGGCGCGTTCCCTTATGGCTCAGGGAGAGGCGGCGGGCCTGAGAACTCTGGCCCTGGGGGTGGCCGCGCCCGGGATTGTAGACCGGCAAGCGCAGAATATTGTTTACGCTCCCAACCTCAATTGGCGCAATGTGCCTTTGCCGGCGATTTTGCGCCGGGAACTGGATCTGCCGGTGTGGATGGGCAATGACGCGGATCTCTACGCCCTGGGTGAATTTGTCCACGGGCAGGGAGAAAACCGGCATGATCTCATCTGTCTTACTCTGGGTACAGGGGTGGGTTCTGGCATTATCCGGGCCGGAGAGGCGCAAACCGCTCCCGGCTGGAGTCCGGAACTGGGGCACATAATTATCAATCCGGAAGGCAATCGGTGCAATTGCGGTAGCCGGGGATGTCTGGAAACCTACGCCTCGGCCACCGGCCTGCGCGCTCTTTTACGCAGCGCCCTGGAAAGAGGGGAAAAATCCTCGCTTGGCCCCGACAGCGGCGTCCGGGAGATGGCGGAAGCGGCGGCCCGGGCCGATGGGCTGGCGCTTGATATATTCAGTCAGGCCGGCCGGGCTTTGGGCCTGGGCATTGTCAACGCCTTTCTCATCACCGGCATTGAGCTGATTGTTCTGGGAGGAGGCGTGGCCGGCTGCTGGAACTTGATGGAGGCGGACGCCTGGCGTCAGATCCGGGCCAGTCTCAAAATAATAAACTGGCGGAGGATCAGGATTAAAAAAAGCTCGCTGGGGCAGGAAGCGCCTTTGCGCGGCGCGGCGGCTTTGGCGCGGGAAGGTTATGCAAAAATATGACTGAGTTAAAAAATATGAGGATATATGCCAGTGTCTAAGTTACGCCGTAAAGACCTGTTGAAAAAACAGGATGAATTTTTGCTTAAAAGCTGGAGTTTTCTGGACTGGGCCAGAGCCAACGCCCGCCGTTTGCTGTGGGCCGGCATTGGCGCGGCGGCGGTTTTGCTGGGCGCGCTCTTGGCTGTGAATTACAGCAAGAGCCAGGAAGAGGCGGCGGCCCAGGCTCTGGGCCGGGCCTACAGTCTCTACCGGACCGCCCTGCCCGCCGGGCCGGCCTCGCCCGCGGCCGGGCAGGCGGAAAGCGCCCTGCTTAAAGTGGGGCAAGAATACAACGGCACTTTAAACGCGGCCCAGGCCAAATTATTCCTGGCCCACCTGTTCATGCTTCGCCGGGACTACGGGCAGGCCTTGCCGCTTTTGGAAGACTTAAGCGGAGAAAGCGGTCTGGCCGCCTACCTGGAGGCTATGAGCCAGGGAGAGAGGGGACAGTGTCTGGAAGAGCTGGGCCGCCTGGAAGAGGCGGAAAAAGCCTATGCCCGGGCGGCTGAACTAAGCGGCGCCAACAGCTCCGCTCTGTGGCGGATGTCCCAGGCCCGAACCCTGGCCCTGCAGGGCCAGGAGGAACCGGCCAGGATCTTGTATGAGCAGATAATCGCCTCCGCCTTCAGCCCTCTGCTGCAAAACGGCGCCGCTCAGGCCCTGGTCCGGATGGGGATAAGCCCGCCGGATTCATCTCTGCCCTTCTTGCGGCCCTAACCTCATGCCCAGATTATTTTTTCTGCTCACCGCCGCGCTGCTGATATGTTCTGCCCCGGGCGGGCCGGCGGCGGCGGAAGAAAATAAAGACGCCTCTTTGCCCAGCCCGCGTTTTTTCCTGCCGCATCCTCCGGAAAGTCTGTCTTTATGCGATGAAAAAGTGCCTTTGTCCGACCCTTTCATAGCCGAACAGCTGGATCGGGAGTTTACCATGCTGGTGCATGACCAGGCGCAGATAGTAATGTGCCTCAAACGGGCCGGCCGTTATTTCCCCTATATCAGTAGCCAACTCCAAGCCGCCGGATTGCCTGACGATCTAAAATACCTGGCTGTTACCGAGAGCTTTCTGCTGCATTATGTGCGCTCCAAGGCCGGCGCTCTGGGTCTGTGGCAGTTTATGCCGGCCACAGGCAGACAGTTCAAACTTGCGGTGAATGATTTTATTGACGAGCGCCTCAATCCGGAAAAATCCACCCAGGCGGCTATCGCTTACTTCAAATACTTGTACGGCCTGTTTAAAAACTGGCCTCTGGTTATGGCCGCCTACAATGCCGGTCAGGGAACCGTGCTGGCCCAGATGAAAGAACAGGGCGCCGACAACTACTATGATCTCTATCTGCCCCGGGAGACCATGCGCTATGTCTACCGGGTGATGGCAATCAAAATTATTCTGAGCGACCCGGAGGCCTACGGCTATCATCTGCCCCAGGAACGGATCTACCGCCCCTATGAGGGAGAGGAAGTAAAATTCACCCTGAGCAGGGAACTCGCCCTGCGCGATCTGGCCGCTTACAGCCAAAGCAGCGTGCGCTTCATCCGCGAACTGAATCCCCAGCTGCTGGTCAACCGCCTTCCCAAAGGCGCTTATCAGTTGCTTGTGCCCCAGGGTCAGGCGGCCAATGTGCGGCGGCGGCTGGAAAAAGAGCAGATATCATCTTCCCCGGCGGCAGCCGCAGCGGCCGGAAACCCGGCGCCGGCCGGCGAACAGAGCGGGCGGGCCGGCCATCAGGTGAGGGCGGGAGATACTCTCAGTTCTATTTCCCGGCGTTACAAGGTCAGCCTGGAGGCGCTCCGGCAGGCCAATCACCTTAAAAACGACAATATCCAAATAGGTCAGAAACTTATTATTCCCAGCCCTTAGAGCGGGTTAAGTTTAAGGAAGCGCTGCTTAAATTAACTTTGCAAAAACGCCTTTCAGCTATATGCGGATTTTGGGGATTGCATCAAACGCTTCCGCGTCCCAAGCAATGACGAAAAAGTTACAAAAAATACACGGTTTGTTACATCCTGTCATTGCTTCCCGCTGGTGAGGAGCGCGAAGCAATCCAGAAATAATATAATTTTTAACTTCAGCGAATTAATCAGCATTTCCCTAAGTTCAGGACTTATTAATTGGGATAAAACATAACTAATTATTGTCATTGCGGGCTTGTCCTAAGAATCCAAAAGTATAAGGTTGGAAGTGTGTGTATAAAACAAATATTATAAATGAATTCAATCCATCATGGCGGGATTTATATATTGATATACTTGTGATATACATAAGAAAAGCTTTAGGAGATTTCTTAATCAATAACGAGAGCATTGAGAGCATAGTCAAAAAGGACTATAAGGAAGCTATCGTTGAATACACTCTAAATGCTTTCGAGGCAGAAGCTACCGAAGTTTCTGTTGATTTTGATTGCAATGAATTGCATGGTGTCGATGAAATAAGAATTATCGATACTGGTACAGGCATAGACCGAAATACCCTTGATCAGACTTTTAATGACTTGGGATGATGTATTCAAAGCATATGAATTGCGTTACGGTTTTCTCCTGCGCAAGCTAAATGTTGACAGAGACGCTTTATTAAATCGCTTAGAAGTTGGTGAAGCGTCAAGAGCAACTGCTGATGAAATTAGAGAACAGATTATACAGTTGAGAGGAGATATAGAATGAATGATATAACTCTCTATCATGGAACAATATACAATTTCGATGCGATTGACCTTAATCATGGCAAGCCTTACAAGGATTTTGGAAAGGGATTCTATCTCAGTCGGACGGAATCGAAAGCAGAGCGAATGGCTACCCGCAACCGCAAATTTGAGAACGATTTGCTCATTGAAAGCGGTAGCAAACCGACAGCAAAAGCTTGGGTCTGCACCTATAAATTTGATGCGGACAATCTGAGTAAGATGAATCTAAAAGAGTTTGCAGAACCAGGCGAGGAATGGGTGCGGTTTATTGTCAAGAATCGCTCCAACCGGAACCCACAGCACAATTACGATATTGTGGTGGGTCCGACTGCGAACGATGACACCAACGTTGTCGTACAGGCGTTTATGAACCGCTTGTATGGCGACCCAAGCAGCGACGCAGCAATCCAGACATTTTTGCAAAACATCTTACCAGACAGATTACCGCCTCAGATGTGTTTCGGAACGCAAAAAGCTGTTTCATTGCTTCGATTCATTGAAAGGAGGGAAATTCGATGACAGTTGACGAGAATGCCATTTCTTTCATCATCAAAGTTTTGACCGCCAATGTTGCTGAGGAGCTTGCCGACATTATGGACAAACCAACAACCATTGCTTTACGTGATTTTATGGCAACGAAAACATACAATGTACTGATGAAGCCAGGCTCTTTGCTTTACCGCGAGAGTCCTGCCTATGTGGTAGATATGGTAAAATCGGAAATGTCCGGCGACTGGCAGCGCTGGTTGGAGGTGTGATGATGAAAGTGAATCCTGTTTTGTTCTTACAGGCAGATGTTTCAAATGAGTATATGCGACAGCATAACCTCACGCCGCAGGAGTTTATTGAACTTGATAAACGATATAAC
This sequence comes from Desulfarculales bacterium, assembly GCA_031267815.1. GTDB lineage: Bacteria > Desulfobacterota > Desulfarculia > Desulfarculales > Desulfarculaceae > JAIRYI01. The sequence continues at coordinate 26,836 of JAIRYI010000019.1, forward strand.
ATTTTACATTTTATCGAAATCGGTTACGAGCCATTTCACCTAACTGGTACGCAAGGCGTTGTTGAGGAAGTTGACGATTATATCCGGCGGCGTGAATCTGCAAACGCATTATAGGAGTAAGCAAGGCGCCGGTATATTTTGTTAATATAAGATAAAAAGATTAATGCCGCGAACTCTACTTACCCAATATGCTAAAGCCTCAACCGCCCAATCAAACTGCATGGACTTAAGTTTTGATTTAGGAAATGGAATAACAGGTCTCTACATGATAATAGGGCCTATCTTGCGCTTGATCTGAAACCGGTAATAAAGATTTATCATCAGATAGAACAGGTATCGGGCCGGCTGACGTAAAAAGCGCCCATGCAGCAGGCAGCGGCGAAATATTCGCGGCAGGGAATAGACCTGATTATAAATTTCCCAGAACATGCCGGTTATCTGCCCGGCGGACATAGAGGGGTGGCTGATTACCGATCGGGTAGGTGAGTATTGGTACACATCTTCTTCAATGAGCCGCCCGGCCGCGCGCATTTCATGGTAAAAATCCGTGCCCGGTATAGGCGTCATGATATAAAATTTAGGCATCATAATTCCTGAATTGACGATAAAATCCACAGTGTCCTCCAGGGTTTGCGGAGTATCGCCTTCAATGCCAATCATCATTTCGCTGGCCGCCTCAATGCCGCTTGCCCTTATTATGTCAATCAGTTCAATATATTCTGCCGGATGGCACCATTCTTTGCCTATGCGTTGCAAATTATCCCGGCTTACGCTTTCCAGGCCGAAACTTAAGGTGGTGCAGCCGCTTTTAGCGGCTAAATCCAGCAGATCCGGTTTTCGGGCGATCTCCAGTGAGCATTGCGACATCCATTTCATGTCCAGCCCGGCAATCTGCTCACAAAGTTGCTGAAGATAGGCGGGATCAGCGGCAATGTTGTCATCCAGAAGTAAAAAACGCTTGAATCCAAGGCTTTTGATGTGACGGATATCGCGTATGACCTCCTGGATATCCCGTTTGAGATAGGTCCCCCGGTACATGCAGTAAATTGAACAGAACTTGCAGCAATGAGGGCAGCCGCGCCCGGCCTGAACAGGAAGAAAATTCCCAATGCGCTTGTTCAGGATAAGCTCATAGCGGGGCAGGGGAGTTGAGAGGCGGGTGAGCGCTTTTTTATAGAAAGGCTGCAGTTTTCCGTTTTCAAAGTCATGGATGAGATCAGCCCAGACCGCTTCGGCGTCGCCAATAACCACGCTGTCAAAAAAGGGTGATGATATTTCCGGAATCAGGCTGAACATGGGGCCGCCCGCAATAACCGTTTTGCCCCGCCGTCTAAATTCGGCCGCGATTTCCAGGCCGCGCTTGGCGGCGTGTCCCATGCCGCCGCAGGCAATAAGGCAGGCGTTGCTGTCAAAAGGTATGTCTTCAATGGTTTCAAGGCAGATTTCGCATTCCCAATCCGCGGGGGTAAGCGCGGCCAGCAGCGGATAGGCCAGACCCACAAAGTAAAGCCTGCGCTTTTTGACCAGTTTGCCCCTGTCATCATAGATGGTAGGTTGAATAAAAAGCACTTTCTTTTTCATGACGCGGAAGATCTGATCATATTCAGGTACTGGCCGGTTATGGTTATCACTCCGCGCAGGGTTCTGAGATATGCTTTCAGGCCGTATTTACGCAAAATGTACAGATGCGTACCCAGCCCGGCGGAAGTCCGGTAATACACCCGCAGAATATTTTTGTAAAAATCAGCCGCCGTCATATGCCGCGGCTTGATTATAAGATGGGCTATATCCCAAATTTCATGACGTTGGCGGGGGACAGCCAATTGGTCCCTGTATTGTTCGTAACTGGCGGTGCCGGGGAGGGGGGTGAGAGGCTGCAAGTTAATCAGGGGTCTTTTGAAACGCTTCAAAAATTTGATCAGGTTGTCAAAGTCTTTGCTCTCCCAATCCGGCATGGCAATAAGGCCGGCATAACAATTCATGCCCAGGCTTTCAATAATCTCAATAGCTCTGACATTCACATCTGCCGAGCTTTGCTTGGCCATATTATTCAAGTCTTTATCACTAAATGATTCAATACCCACAAATACCGCGTGCATGCCTGTATCGCGCAGTTCTTGCATCACTTCCGGGTTTTCAGCCACAAAGTCAGCCCGGCCGAAGGCAATAAAATTTTTCTTTATACCCTCCTGCCGCATAAGGCGGACGAATTCCAGAACCCGCTCCCGGCGTAAGAGAAAATTATCATCCACAATGTACAAATTCGGCTCTTCAATCGTCTTTATTTCCGCTATGACTTCCCTTAGATCCCGCTCAAAATATTTTTTCTGGGTAATACAGGTGCAAAAACAAAAATTACAGTCATAGGGGCAGCCAAAGGAAGTTTTAATGGAAGCGCAAAAGCTCAGATAACTATAGCTGTATTTTTTGCGGTATTTGCGGGTTTTGCCGCGATCGGGAAAAGGAAAAGGAAATTCAGGCGCAACCGGCGGACGGGCCTTGCCTCTCTGCCATATCCCGGGTATGCCGGAACGTATCGCCTCCAGCGCTTGCGCCCGCTGGTTTAGGCCCCCCAGATTGGCCTGCTGCAGTCTGGCCAGCAGAGGTTCCATGCTGGCCAGACCGTTGCCTTGGATTATTATATCAATATCATCATCCGCGAAATCTTCCGGATTTACCTCCGCATGCACTCCGCCCGCCATAGTTACCAGTTGCGGATTAAAAGCATGCGCTCTGGCGGATAATTGTTTGACTATGCCCACATGGGTCAAATAGGCGGTAAACCCCACCGCGTCATATTTTTTTTGCCCGAGGAAATACTCCATCTCTTTTTTTTCCAGGATAAGATCAATAATATCCGCGTGATGTCCCAGAGCTTCCACTTGAGCGGCAACATATTCCAACTCCAGAGGTTCGCAAACCATCATACTGTGCAGATTTATGCTTTCCCGGTGCGGTTTGGGCCGGATCAATAAAATATTCATGGATTATCCCCCTCTTCTGAAGCCACGGATTTAAACACCCTGAAACGGTTTTCCGGAAAAGGCTTATAATTTAACAGTGAGGCGCAAGCGCGGAACAAAAAATTGAGAAAGCGGTTGGAATGACTGGCCAGGACATAGATGTGTTCATAGCGGCAGCCGAGCCGCAGCTTGGCCTCTTCCGCGGTCTGTCCGAAATCAATGCGCCTGAAACCTCTTTCAATCCCGTAGCGGACTATTTCCAGCAGCATGCGGTTGTAAGCGTCATATTTAACGCTTTGCCGCGCGTCAAGGCCGGTGAACTCAAAAATCAATTCATCGCCGTTTTCCAATAACTGATAAAAAGCCACATATTTGCCGGCGTCATCTTGCATCACAAAGATATCAAAGAAGCCGCCGCGGAAAAAATCCAGACTTAAGGTCTCAATTTTATAGTCCGCCCGTTCCATCACCTGAAGATAGAGCGCATATAATTCTTCATTAAAGCTATTGTTGTCCGCTAATTTGCCTATCTTCAAGGCGGACGACTTCTTTAGAGCTTTTTGGGCGCGATAGCGATAATGGCTGCGCAAATCGGCCAGGTATTCTTCAAAGCTGGACCAGCGCAAATCAAGCACACAGCGCGGACAGGTCTTTATTTGCACAAAAGCGGGATGCCTTATCGCCTGGGGCAGATTGAAAACAAGCCGCATGCCTCTGAGCGCGCGCACCAGATCAAAGAAATTTTTTTTGCTGCCTTCGCCCAGGTGTACTCCAGGGCGCGCTACCGATAAGGGAACATAAACAAAACGGGTGAAAGCCGTTAAAGAAAAACGGGTAAACTGAGTGATCACATATTTTTTACGGGTGAAAAGCATGAACCTGCTATCCGGAATTCCCTTATCGTCGCTGAACATATAATAACGGCTGTCTTCAGCGTCGCTTCGGCCTTCCATAAAACGTAAAAAATTACGTTTAAGATAAATATTGTTTCCCAGTCCTTCATCCCAGCTGGGAGGGATGTCCGCGGCGGAGGTAAATTCATGCAGTTTCATTTTTAATTATCACTTATAAAGTATTTATCCCGGCAAAAAACCCGGCCTGATCAAGGACGGGCCAGGTCCCATTCATAAACCGCATAGCGGCGCAGAGCATGGCGGCACAAGGCCGCGCAGAAACGGCTGGATTTATAATTGTCATTCCATACGAAATTTGTCTCCCCGCCCTGGTAAACCCCGGAGACCTGTTTATAAATTTCATTGATCATTCCTAATGAGACCCCGCTGTTACTGTATTCAGGCAGCACTCCTATGGTATTTACCTTAAAATCCTTGATTTTAGCGCCGTGGAGTTTGCACCTGATAAAAAAATTGAGCGGCCTGACCCGCCGGTTATTGCCGAGAACTTCATTGAAGTTCGGGTGCCATATGGCAAAACCAATTTCCCTGCCCTCCTTGACGGCGTAAATTATGTTGCGCCGGTTCAGCAGCGGGCGTATCATCTTAATCATTTCAAAAGATTCAATTATTTTTTTATTAAAATAAAAATGGGTTCCATTAAGGGTCCGGTTGAATAAATCCCCCAGAATTTCCATTTCGCGCTTTAAATCATGCAGGCGGATAAATCTGTAGGATATATTTGTATTTATTTTACGCAGCAGGCTGGGGGGCGGAGCGAAGTCTGCGGTTGCGGCATAATAAGTGGTAAGCTCATGCTCGGTAAATCCGCGCCCGGAGAAGAGCGACGGGTAATAGGGCGGAGTATAAGCGCCGTCAAAGACAGCGGGCAGGCTGTAATTGTCTTTTAAAAAACCGACTCCATAGGTTAGATGACCGTTCAGGCCAATAATCACTCTGCCGGTTTTCAAGTTTTCCGCCAGAACGGCGGCGTATTCAAGCAGCAGATCTACCGCGCTCCGGCAGCCGGGCAGGGCCTCAAAAAAGCCAAGTTGCAAGGAGTCCAGGAGAGGATGATGCAAAAAGATTGCTCTGGCCGCATAATGTCCGCTGTCGTAAACCAGAACAGGCTCAATAAAACAATTTTTACTGAAAGAATCTTTCCGGTATAAAAAATTGGCCGCGTTGTGGTTAAAATTGTCCCGGTTACACTTATGCCCGCTATAGACACGATAGTAAAGTTTGAGAAACTCTTTTTTAAGACGCCGGTTGCCGGCTTTAATTAAATTCATAGTCTCTCGCTATGTTAACCCGGATATTTTATAAAAGAACGGCCTCGCTTATGTCTTTAAGAGAGGCGCTCCCAAAATCCGATCGGTTATTTTTCCGCTTCACTCTCATCAAGCCGTTTAATCACTCGGCACGGATTGCCGGCCGCGACAACCTGCCTGGGAATATTGCGTGTTACAACCGAACCCGCTCCGATAACGCTGCCGCCTCCTATTGTCACTCCGGGGCAGATTACCGTGCCGCCGCCAATCCACACGTTCAGGCCTATCATAACTTTCTTACCGAATTCCAAGCCACTGATTCGCGTTTTTACATCAAGCGGATGCGCGGCGGTGAAAATACTGACCCGCGGGCCAATCTTGACGTTATGCCCGATGATAATCTCGCATACATCAAGCATGATGCAGTCGTAGTTGACATACACGTTATCTCCAAAATGAATATTGCGGCCATAATCACATTTGTAGGTTGGATTAATAACCAAACCGCTGCCGGCATTCCCGAATATTTGTTTTAATTCGTCAAAAGGACCGCCGTTGTTAAAGCCGGCGCACATTTCCATTGCGCGTTCGCGTTCGGCGGCAAGTTCGGAGTCAAATGCGTTATACAATTCGCCCGCAAGCATTTTCCGTTTCTCCGTCATAGCATCATCATCCTCTACCTCAAACCGTAAAACTCCGCCCCGGTCGCATCTGTCAGCCCCCCGCGGTTGCTCCGGTGACAGTTCAGGGCGCACGAAACAGGAGCTTTTTTCTGACGCGCTTTAACTGAGCGTAGGCTTCTTTTTTCAAATCCGGTTTTTGCAGCAGCAGGTCCGGGTGCCAGCAAAAAATCCTTTCATCGGGAGGAGCGGTAAAGAGCAAGGGCAAAGTCAGGCGGGCACGGGGGCTGGGTTGCAGGCTAACCTCTTCCGGGGCCAGCTTAAGCGCTTTGAGCATGGCGGCGAGTAATTCCCGCCCCTGAGAACTCAAGGGACCCTGGCTGTCCAGGCAAAGGAGAAGAGAAGGCGCCTGCAGCCAGGCTTGCAAGGCTTCTGTCTCCGCACCGGGGAGGGCGGAAAAGCCCAGACGCCGGCGGCATTCAAGATTTTCCGCCAGCAGGCGCTTCCAATTCAGTTGGACCGATATCATTTTTCAGGAAGCGCTTTTTTGTCTGATCAGGGCGGCGACCCGGTCCAGAATATGGCCCGCCAGCCGGTATTTACTCATCATCTCCAAGCGTTCCACCTGCCCGGAGGCGTCCAGGATGCTGACCTGGTTGGTATCCCCGGCGAAACCGGAGCCGGGCAGGCTGATGTCGTTGGCCACGATGAAATCAAGATTTTTTTTAGCTACTTTGGCCGCCGCGTTGTTCAGCAGATCTTGAGTTTCCGCGGCAAAGCCCACTAAAACGCGATTGTTTTTGTTCCGCCCCAGCTCGGCCAGAATGTCGGTGGTGGGAATAAAGGAGATGATCTCCGGGCCGCCGATTTTTTTTGATTTATGCCGGCGCACCGTTTCCACTTTAAAATCGCCCACCGCCGCGGCCATAATAATGGCGGCGGCGTCTTCTCCCGCTTCGTTGACAGCCGCCTGCATTTCCTCCACCGTCACCACTTCGCTGCAACTCACTCCCCAGGGAGCGGGCAGCCCCACCGGCCCCATGACCAGGTGTACCCGGGCGCCCCGGCGCCGGGCCGCCCGGGCAATGGCAATGCCCATGCGCCCGCTGCTGGGGTTGGTGATATAGCGCACCGGATCAATATATTCATGGGTAGGCCCGGCGCTGACCACCAGCTTGAGGCCGGTAAGATCCTTGGGGGTTAAGATATCCTCGATCGCCTCCATTATTTGCTCCGGCTCGGACATACGTCCGGCGCCTTCTTCCCCGCAGGCGGTGCGCCCGGTGGCCGGACCCACCATATACACGCCCCGCCGGCGCAAAATTTCCACATTGTGTTGCACCGTGGGGTGATTCCACATATGCGGGTTCATGGCCGGGGCCAGCAGCAGAGGGGCGGCGGTGGGCAGGAGCAGGCTGGTCAGCAGGTCGTCGGCTATGCCGCAGGCCGCTTTGGCCAAAAAATTGGCCGTGGCCGGAGCCACCGCCACCACATCGGCAAAGCGGGCCAGTTCAATGTGGGGGATTCGGGCCACATAATCGGGGTTGAACTCGGAATCGGGTACAGTCCGGCCGGTGATGGCCGCCAGGGTGGCCGGGCCCAGCATGCTTTCCCCGCCTTTGGTCATAACCGCTTGCACCGTATAGCCGTTTTTGACCAGCAGGCTGGCCAGAGCGGCCGCTTTGTAGGCGGCAATTCCTCCTGTGACTCCCAGAACAATATTCCGGCTCATTTTGGAATCCTTAACGGCTGCCGGCGCTGGGGGCTACCCATATGTAGACGCTGGTGCTGAAAGTGGACTCTATGATATGGATAATGCATGTTTTGTCGGGCTTGGCAAAAAGCAGGGCCACATTGGGGTATTTGAAGGAAGCTTTGTGCAGCCAGCCGTCTTTGCTCATGTTGACGGTAAAGAAGTTGACCAGACTGGTCAGCTCCAGGTTATCTTTAAATGTCAGCAACCCGCCGTTGTGGCCTTCCGAAACCACCAGCATGGATTCATCCTTGTTCAGTTGCATGGAAGAAGGCACCAGCACGTCGTCAAAGTCCCAATAGCGCCCCGCCGCCTCCGGGGCGGATGAACCGGAATCGGTTTCGTTTGCCCAACAGCCGGCGCAGGCCGCTAACGCCAGCAAGCCAATTGCCCATAATATTTTTTTCATTTTTCCCCTCATTTATCGGTGCTACCGGTGCGGAATCCGCCTTGTCCGTATTAAGCGCCGGAATAACGCCCGCGCCTCCGCCGGGGGCGTTATTCCGGCGTTCCCCAATCAGTATATATCAAATGAATATTATACGTGAAACTTACCGGCTTAACATTACCGGGATTATTTAACCTGAGGTTTTTTGCATAATAAAAAAGGAGCCTCACCTGAGGCTCCTTTTTGTCAGCATAAAATAATTACCCTATTTGGGGGGGCAATACCGTTTGGCCCCGGCGGGAATAACATATTTGGGGAATCTGGCGGCTTCGGCGCGGCAACCAGCCATTTCAGAGCTGGTCAGATTCCTGGGAATGGTCAGTATTTGGCCTTCCTTAATCCGGTTGGGGTCGCGAATCTGATCTTTGTTGGCATTCAGGATGCAAGGCCAGTACATAGGATCATTGTAGATATTGGCTTTGGCGGAAATGCTCCACAAGTCATCGCATTTTTCCACAGTATAAGTAGTGGGCAGCAACGGCGGCGGGGGAGGCGTGGATTGCGGAGTTTGCACTACCGGGTGGGTGGGGGGGACGGATGTGGCGGGGGCGTCCACGCCGCACACCGAAGCACACCCGCTCAGCATAGCCAACGCTGCCAGCGTCACCAGCCAGGGGAAAAGTTTAACCAGCTTTTTCATGTCAGAGAACCTCCTTCAAATTGTTTTTTCCTTTTTTTAAGGCTACTTATTTCTAACGCGGATTTCGGGATAGCCGCGTATAGACTCTATTCTATAGCAATTTACCTTAATTACTGTAAAATAAAATACCCGTCCTGAAAAAAAATTAATTTTTTTCAGGCTTTTTGGCGGAGGGTATATTTTTATTCTATTATACCATAACAGCTTCATTTGTCATCTTAATTTAAGCCCCGCAACCGAGAGGGGCCAACAGAAGGGATGCTTTAGCGTATGCGTTACGACAAATTAACCATTAAAAGCCAGGAATGCCTGCAGGCGGCTGTCGCTCTGGCGGAAAAACACAATAATCCCCAGGTGCAGCCTGAGCATCTGCTGGCCGAGATTTTAAAAATCAGCCAGGAAGTGGCTCAGCCTCTGTGCGGCAAGCTGGGAGTTGATTTGGGAGATCTGGCCGCGGGCGCGGAAGATCTCATAAATAAGCTGCCCCAGGTGCATGGGCCGGCCCAGCAGGCCGGTTTATCCCCGTCTTTAAGCGAGCTTCTGACCCTGGCCGAGAACGCGGCCGGGGCTATGAAAGACGATTATATCTCGGTGGAGCATCTGTTCCTGGCATTGGCCCAGGACAAGGGCAGATGCGGCGAACTGCTTCATTCCCGCCGGGTGCGGCCGGAAAGCGTTATGGCGGCGCTGAAGGATATCAGGGGCAGCCAGAGGGTCACAGATCAGAATCCGGAAGACAAATATCAGGCTCTGAAACGTTTTGCCCGCGATCTGACGGAAATGGCGGGGCGGGGGCGCCTGGATCCGGTAATCGGCCGGGATGAGGAGATAAGACGCACCATCCAGATTTTAAGCCGCCGCACCAAAAATAATCCGGTTTTGATTGGCGAGCCGGGGGTGGGCAAAACCGCTATTGTGGAGGGTCTGGCCCTGCGGGTGGTGGCCGGGGATGTGCCGGAGAGCCTTAAAAACAAGCGTATCGTAAGCCTGGATATGGGATCCCTGATTGCCGGCGCCAAATACCGGGGCGAGTTTGAGGACCGTCTCAAAGCGGTGCTGAAAGAGGTGAGCGAGGCGGCGGGGGAGATTGTTCTTTTCATTGACGAGATTCATACCCTGGTGGGCGCGGGCAAAAGCGAAGGGGCCATGGACGCCGGCAACATGCTCAAACCGGCCCTGGCCAGGGGCGAGCTGCGCTGTGTGGGCGCCACCACCACCAAAGAATACCGCCGGAACATCGAAAAGGACGCGGCCCTGGAGCGGCGTTTTGCTCCGATAACAGTGGGCGAGCCTTCGGTGGAAGACGCTATCGCCATTTTGCGCGGCTTGAAAGAAAAATATGAAGTGCATCACGGAGTGAGGATTATGGACGCGGCCCTGGTGGCGGCCGTCACTTTGAGCCACCGTTATATCAGCGACCGCTTTTTGCCTGACAAGGCCATTGACCTCATGGACGAGGCGGCCAGTAAACTGAAAATAGATATCGACTCCCTGCCCGCGGAGTTGGACAGCCTGGAGCGGCGTTTGACCCAGCTTGCCATTGAGGCGGAAGCCTTAAAAAAAGAAGAGGACAAAGACTCGCGCCGGCGCCTCTCCAAGCTTCAGGAGGAAATTAAACACCTGGAAAAGGAAAGCGCCGCCTGCCGGGAACGCTGGCAGGCGGACAAAGAGCGGGTGGAAGCCCTGCGCGCCAGTAAAGAAGATCTGGACGCCCTGCGGGCCCGGCTGGAAAAAGCCGGCCGGGAAGGAGATCTGGAAACGGCGGCGGAATTGCAGTACGGTAAAATCCCCGAAGCGGAGCGGCGTCAGGCCGGCCTGCAGGCTGAACTGGAAGAGATGCGGGCTCAGGGTTCCCTGATGCTCAAGGAAGAAGTGGACGCCGAGGATATCGCCCAGGTGGTGGCCAAATGGACGGGAATACCTGTGACCAAACTAATGGAAGGGGAAAGGGAAAAACTCATCCATATGGAAGAGCGCCTGAGCGCGCGGGTGGTGGGCCAGACAGACGCTCTGCGCGCGGTCAGCAACGCGGTGCGCCGGGCCAGGGCCGGGTTACAGGATCCCAACCGGCCTGTGGGCAGCTTTATTTTCTTGGGCCCCACCGGGGTGGGTAAAACCGAACTGGCCCGGGCGCTGGCCGAATTCATGTTTGACGACCAGAATGCCATGATCCGCCTTGATATGAGCGAATTCATGGAAAAACACGCGGTCAGCCGCATGCTGGGCGCTCCTCCGGGCTACGTGGGCTATGAGGAGGGAGGTTATCTCACCGAGGCGGCGCGGCGCCGCCCTTACAGCGTAATTCTTTTTGACGAAGTGGAAAAAGCCCATCCCGATGTGTTCAACGTCCTGCTGCAAATTCTGGACGACGGCCGCCTCACTGACGGCCAGGGCCGCACCGTGGATTTTAAAAACGCCATTATTATTATGACCAGTAATCTGGGCAGCCAGTTTATTCAGGAAATGAGCGGGCCGGAACAGAGAGAAGCCATGGAAGCGCGGGTCATGAGCGCCCTGCGGGCGCATTTCCGGCCCGAGTTTCTCAACCGGGTGGACAATACCGTTATCTTCCGCCAGCTGACCATGGATGAAGTCAGCCGGATCGTGGTCATTCAGACGGAAAATTTGAACCGCCTTCTTCAGTCCCGGCATATCAGCCTGTCTTTAAGCGAACAGGCGCTGGATTTTCTGGCTATAGCCGGTTTTGATCCGGTTTACGGCGCCCGTCCCCTGAAACGGGCCATCCAGCAGAATCTGCAGGACCCCCTGGCCCTGCTCCTTCTGGAAGGCGCTTTCAGCGAAGGCGGCAAAATAAGGGCGGAAGTGAAAGAAGGCAGATTAACCTTCACGGCCCAAAGCGAAAATTGAAAATTCCCCCGCGCCGGGGAAATTGCTAATTTTCGCTTTTAGCGATCAGCTCCGCCAGCTTGGAGGCCGCCTTTTCAAACTCCATAATCAGAACAAGATCCGCCAATTCTGATACTATGGCGCGTGTTTCCTCTCTTGACGGCAGGGCCTGGAGCCGCTCCAGGCAAGCGTCTATGGCCGCAAAATCCCTGGCGGTCAGCGCTGCCCGCAAATCCTCCGCGCATTGCTCAAGTTCAAGCGCGGCTTCAGCAGGATTAAGCGGCGCTTTATGATCCCGGGAAAAAGCCGGGGCCAGAATCGCCCCAATCCGCCCTTTAAGCGCGGCCAGCTCTTCCCGGAAAGAGGGAAGAGAGGCGTGAATCTCCGGCCAGCCGGCCTCGCGTCCGGCTTTCTCCAAAAGAGCGGCCGTTTGCGCCAGATCTGTCGCCCCAATGTTGAGCAAAGCGCTTTTCAGGGCGTGTACCTGGGTGGTAAAGGCGCGCAGGGAAGGCTCATCGTGGGGCGCTTGAGCCAGCCGGCAAAGCGCGGCCTGCGCGTCCCGGCAAAAAGTCTCCAGCAGCTCCAGATAACGTCCGGGCAGGCCGCCAACCCGGGCCAGGCCAAGGGATGGGTCCACCCCCGCGATTTCCAAAGACAGAGTCTGTATATCTTCAGGGAATTCCGGAGTATTTTCTTCCCCCGCCGCCACCGGGCGGCGTTTATGCGCCGGAATCCATCGCTTAAGCATGGCGTCCAGCTTGTTCATGTCTATGGGCTTGGAAAGAAAATCATTAAGTCCGTGTTCCAAAAACATCTCCCGCATCCCTGACACCGCGTTGGCGGTCAGGGCCACAATGGGCAGCCGGGCAAATTCTTCCCCCAAAGCCCGGATGGCTTGGGTGGCCTCCACTCCGTCCATTTCCGGCATCATGTGATCCATCAGAATCAAATCAAAAGAACGCGTTTTGACCATCTCCACCGCCGCCCGTCCGTTCATGCAGGTGAAGACCTGCATCCGGTAAGGAAGCAAAAGACCTTCGGCCACCAGCAGGTTGCTGGGAAAATCGTCCACCAACATAACCTGGGCCTCCGGGGCAATGAAACTCACCCGCTGCTTTTCCTGTTTTACCACCGCTATATCGACAAACTCTCCCATTGGCTTCCAGTCAGACACCTTCTGCGGCAAAACGGCCGTAAAAACCGAACCCTGCCCGTATTGGCTTTTTGCCGTGACGTCCCCGCCCATGGCCTGGCACAGGTTGCGCACTATCACCAGGCCCAGGCCGGTGCCCTCCACCGCGCTGTTGCGCTTTTCGTCAATGCGCATGAACTGGCTGAACAGCTTGGGCATATCTTTCTCTTTGACGCCCATGCCGCTGTCTTCCACCGCGAAGGTCAGGCGGATGCTGTCCTCATCCGTCCGCTGTCCGAAAACGGAAATTTTAACAAATCCTCTGGAAGTGTATTTCACCGCGTTGCTTAACAGGTTGAGCAGAATCTGTTTGATGCGCTCGGAGTCGCCGATCATCGCCGCGGGAAGATCAGGAGATATATCGGTAATCAGCTGCAAGGGCGTCTCGGCCATGCGCACGCGGATGAGAGTCAGGACGTCGTTCAAGAGCGAGCCGGTCCTATAAGGGGCCTGATTCAGAATCAGATTGCCGGATTCGATTTTGGAAAAATCCAGAATGTCGTTAATGATGGACAAGAGGCTGGCGCCGGCGCTCTTGATGCCGGAGATGTATTCCAAAGCCCGGAGCTGGCCGTATTCCCTTTGCGCCAGTTCGCTTAAACCGATAATGGCGTTCATGGGGGTGCGGATCTCATGGCTCATCCGGGCCAGAAAAAGACTCTTGGCCTGGGAGGCCGCCTGGGAGGCTTGGGACTGGATTTCCAGTTCTTTGGTGCGCGCGCGCACCTGGGCTTCCTGCAGTTTAAGCATCAGCCGGCGCATGACGAAAAACGAGATCAGGGCAATTATTCCCAGAGAAACGGTAAGATAAGTGTATTCGCCGCGTTTCAGGGGAGCATACAGTTCTTCCAGCTGGTAGCAGGAGGCCACCACCCAGCCCATGCAGGGGTCGGTAAAAAAGGCGGCCATGAATTCCTGGCCGGATTCATCGCTGAAAAAGAGTATGCCTTCTTTTTGCCGCAGCATGTCGCTGACATAGGCGGGCGGGGTTTCCTCCCGGTTCAGCTCTTCCATTTGGGGGTGGCTCAGAAATGTGCCCTGGCGGTTGAACATCATCATGTAGCCGTGTTCACCCACCGCCGCGTTTGCAAAAAAATGGCCGGTCAGAGCCTGGATGTTCACGGTCATGTAAATCGCGCCCTCAATATTGCCGTTTTTGATTAAAGGAGCGCTCACCGCCACCACCGGCAACCCGGAGACTTTGCTGACATTGATATCGGAAATGCCCACCTGGCCTTTCAGGGCCGCCTGCACATAGTCGCGCTCTTTAAGGTTGAGCGTGCCTTCGTTGGTTTTAGTAGTGGAATACACCACCGTACCGTCCAGGCCCAAAAGCGATACCCCCACGTAGAGCGGTCTGGCGTCCCGCAAAATCTGCAAGGTGGCGCGGGAGTTCTCATCATAATCAATAAAATTCTGACGGGTACTCCACAGAGCCGCGTCGCGCTTTATGGATTCAAGCCAATTGGTTACACTGAAGGTAAACGACCGGGCCAGCTCCACCGCGTTGCGCTCCTGGGTGGCTTGCAGCGCGGAGCGGGCGCTGAATGATGAAATTACCGACAGCGCGCCCAGGCTAACGATGAAAAGAACAATAGTAGGCAGGAGTAATTTATTTTTCAGGGGCCTGTCCATAATTTTGCGCTTTCGCCTTTCATGCCGCAGAGATATTTCAATTTGTCCGGGAAAAACATATTAGACAGTGTTTATATGAAATTAATTATATGCTAATATGAGACCTCTGCAAATTGCCAGGGAAGGCAATTTGCAACAGCATAGGCAGCTTTAAGCGTGATGAAAGCCAACTATGCCAAATGACAATTATTTTGCAAATACTTGTTGTTTAGCGGGCCGGAGGAACCCGAAGAGCTGGAAACGAGGCTCGCGACGCTGGCAGGTGCCGCAAAACGTTCGAAAAATTTTTATGTTCGCTGGGCGCTCGTTCGAACAATCGAAGACATTGAGGACGCCTATTGGGCAGAAACAGCCTACGAACGCTTCTTGTCTTCCGACAAAATCTATATCTCAAAGTTGACATTATTTTTTTAATCTTATATATTATTTTTGTATGTCAATTTTTATAGACGCAGGAGGCGTTATGGCAAATCTCCAAATCAAAATTGATGATTCCTTGCGTGACGACGCACAATTTGTAGCTAGTCAACTTGGATTAGACGTTGCGTCCGCTGTACGCATGTTTTTGGTTCAGATGGTCAAGCATAATGGCTTGCCTTTCCATCCTGTCGCTGACCCATTTTGTAGTGTGGCGAATCAGCGATATTTGAAACGCGCCATAGCTGATATTGAGAAAGGCGTTAATATCGTGCAACATGATTTGATTGAGGAATAATATGCGGCTGGCATGGTATTCTGACGCATGGGAAGACTATCTGTACTGGCAGACGCATGATAAAAAAATACTCAAAAAAATTAACGGACTAATTAAAGATATAGAGCGAAATGGATATACAGGCATTGGCAAGCCTGAACCGTTAAAAAAAGATCTTGCTAGTTGGTGGAGCCGCCGTATCAACGATACGGATCGAGTGATATACAGAATTGATGTTTCAATCCCCGCCCCGGGTAAGGAGGCGGCTGAACAGAATATATCGCAAAATTTGGAGCTTGGGCAAGAAACTTGTTTAATACTGCAATGCAAAGGACATTAATGATGATTAAGTAGTAAGCCGTTTGAAGGCTTCTTTGATATGAGTCAGCGGGCGGCTATTCTCCGCAAGATATTTATCCGCCAGTTCTGCAAGCTTTTCCCGCCCCTATTTTGTATAAAAGAATGACGGTTTCTGAGCGGCTAACCAGTTATTGCCTGCTTCTTCCCGGCCGCGTTGGGCGTTACTCCGCCGCTTGCAAGCGGGGCGCGAGCCAAGTAAATCGCGGCAGATTCCTCTCTGCTTTGGATTTGCCGCGCAAATCTAAAACCGATCCGTGCCGGGGCGGCAGAATGCGGTTGCTGAAAAAGCCAAAGACGGCGCCGGATCACCCCCAGTTGTAGCCCGCGCCCGGAATTATCAAAACGCGGTCAAATCGCGAAAACGGCCATTGTCAATATTCCGTTGATTTATTAGAATATTGATGTAAATAATTTTGTCATAATACCCAACCATATTCAT
>JAIRYI010000052.1 GCA_031267815.1 Desulfarculales bacterium
AGATGCCATTTATGACAGTTATGCGCTTCGCTCATTCATGAAAATCAATTTTGTCGACGAGCAGGTTCCAGATGCCACCACGTTGCTGAAATTCCGACATTTGCTGGAAGAGTACAATATTGGCAAGGGTAATCAGTATTATTTTGGGATGAAATGCCACGCTGGAGTGGACGCGGGCAGCGGTTATGTTCACATTATTCGGGAAGACGATAGGGTTGTTTACGGTGATTCCGGCTATATTGGCATAGAGCAAAGGGAAGAAGTGCAAAGTTCTCCGTATCTGTCAGGGAAAGATTACCGAATCAACCGTCGCTGTAAGAGCGTTCAGCAAATGCCTTCGGGTCAGATAGAATGGGAGCAAGCAATTGAGCGCCGCAAATCATCTGTACGCAGTAAAGTGGAGCATCCATTTCTGCTAGTCAAGCGTTATTTTGGCTTTGCCAAGACAGTTTACCGAATTTTAGGAGTGCCTTTTTATCCTCCTGGTATGGATCTTGGTGAAAATAAATCAACCGCATTATATAATTAGTTGGGTAACGGATAAAAAAAGGAGAGGGGTATGCGTTTTTGCATGATCGACCGCATCATAACATGGCAGCCCGGAATCAGCGCGGCCGGCTGCAAAAATGTGGCCTTGAGCGAAGATTTCTTTGATGACCACTTTCCCCAAAAACCCATCATGCCAGGCGTCCTTATGATAGAAGGAATGGCTCAGCTGGGCGGATTGCTTCTTGAAGAGACCTTTCGCGAAAATCAGACGCGCCCCCCGGTTAAAGCCCTGATGAGCATGATAGAGCGGGCCAAGTTCAGGCAACCGGTCTATCCCGGCGACCAGCTAATCTATGAAGTGGAGCTTTTAAGCATAAATGACATGGGCGGACGCATAAGCGCCGGCGCCAGGGTGGAGGGCAAAAACGTGGCCGAGGTGCGCCTGCTGTTTTCATTTCACGCCTTCCAGGATGAAGAATTGCAAAGGCGTCAGCAAAATATGGTGGATATCTGGTTACAGGGCCTTGATATCCGGGCCGGGCAATGAACCGGCCTGAAGCAGCCATAAGCGGCGTAGGTTTGGTTACCTGCCTGGGCGCCAGTCTGGCGCAAACTCTGCAAGCCTGGAAATCCGGGCAACCGCCGCCCCTGGCCGCGGAGCGTATTGCGGCTTACCCTGCCTGCAATGCCGCTGAACGCTTGGGCAACAGCCGCAGCCTGCGCAAATTTATGTCGCGCCAGTCGGAAATGGCCTGCCTGGCGGCGCGGGAGGCTTTGGTTATGGCCGCGGTGCAAGAGAGGGTAGGCCCGGAACAGATAGGCATTTTTTCCGGTTCCGGCTTGGCCGCGGCCGAGATTGATCCCAGCATGGAGTTGTTATCCGCCTCGGTTGACGAAGCCGGCTGTTTTTCCGCGCGCCGGTTTGCTTCCGAAGCGCTGAATTTTATAAACCCGCTTTTCGCTTTTCACGTTCTGGGCAATATGCCTCTGGCCATTATTTCCATTCTGGAAAATATTAAAGGCCCCAATTACGCCTTTACTCCCTGGGAAGATCAAAGCGCGGCCGCTCTGCTGGAAGGCGTGGCCGCGGTCAGCAGCGGCCGGCTGGAGGCGGCGCTGGTGGTGGCCGCGGATAATCCCACCCACTTTGCCACCGAACCCTGGTTACGGGAAAAGAAGA
This sequence comes from Desulfarculales bacterium, assembly GCA_031267815.1. Classification (GTDB taxonomy): domain Bacteria; phylum Desulfobacterota; class Desulfarculia; order Desulfarculales; family Desulfarculaceae; genus JAIRYI01. The sequence continues at coordinate 1,670 of JAIRYI010000052.1, forward strand.
TTTTACAACCTGACGAATTCAGCGCTCCCGGAGCGGCGGCCCTGCGGTTGGAAGCGCCGGACCGGGCGGGCGGGCGGGCGCTTGCCGTTTTAAGCGATCTTGATCTCTCCCCGGCCCATACCCCGGCAAGCGACCCTCTGTCGGCGCGTCTGGGCCGGACTTTCGCGGCCGCTCCGCTTATTCTGGCGGTGTTGTCCGTCTATCTCTCTTTACCCGGCTCCATGGTTGGCAGCAAAGGCCACAAATTCAGTTTCACGGTGACCCCATGCGCAGAGTAGCCATTACCGGGGTGGGGGTGGTAAGTCCCATAGGCAGCGGCCGGGAGAATTTTCTGCAAGCGCTCAAGCGCGGGCAGGCAGGATTGGGAGCCATAACCTCCTTTGACCCTTGGGAATTTGAAATTAAAACCGCCGGGCAGGTAAAAGAATGCCCAAGCTTCAGCGATGAACTTGAAAATCAATCCGCCCGGGTGGACCCTAAAATCGCCTTTGGCCTGCGCGCGGCCCAGGAAGCTTTGGATGACGCCGGGATTGCGCGTTTCCGCCGGGACACCTTGCTGCATATTGGGGTCAGTTTGGAAATATTTAATTTGAGCGGCCTGCGCTATGCAAGCGACGCGCCTGAACAGTCATTGCGGGAATTCATTCGCAGCGGCAATATCCGCCGCCCGCTGGATACGCTTACCGATCTTCTGATCCGCCGTTACGGTACTCCGGGGCGCAGTCTCACCAATGTGTCAGCCTGCGTGGCCGGCGCCCAGGCCCTGGGCCACGCTTTCAATGGGGTGGGAAGCGGCCTGTATGAGACCGCGCTGGCCGGCGGCTGCGATTCCATGCTCAATCCGCTGGCCCTGGGAGGGTTCCAGAGGCTGGGGGCGCTGGCAATCAGCCAACAGCCGGAGCCTTTGCTTTGCCGTCCCTTTGATTCCGGGCGCGGCGGACTGGTTTTAGGCGAAGGCGCGGCCATGCTGGTGCTTGAACCTTGGGAAAAAGCCAGGGCGGAGGGTAAAACTGTTTACGCCGAAATATGCGGTTATGGCGCCAGTTTGGATGCTTTCAGCCTCTCCGCGCCGGATAGCCGGGGCCAAGGCGCCGTCAGCGCCATGACCGGCGCCCTGAGCAGCGCCGCCATGCGCCCGGAGGAAATAGGCCACATCAGCACCCACGGTACCGGCACCCTGCTTAATGACCCGGTGGAAGCCCTGGCCGTACGCAGTGTTTTTCCCAACTGGCAGGATATTCCGGCTGCCTCCATAAAAGCCATGACCGGTCACCTGATAGCCGCGGCCGGTCCGCTGGAAGCTTTAGCCTGCGTTTTAAGTCTGCGCCATGAATTTGTCCCTCCCAATATCAGTCTTAAAAAAATCGGCGCCGGCTGTGAACTTAATCATGTGACCGGCCAGGCTTTAAGCTATAGCTGCGCAACCGCGTTAAGCAACTCTTTCGGTTTTGGCGGGCAAAACGCCGCTTTAATTTTCAGGAAAGCAAACTGATGTCCAGGCCGGTAGCGCTGATAGCCGGGGCCAGCGGCGCTATAGGCGGAGCCATAGCCCGCAAACTGGCTGCTGACGGATGCCTGGTTTACTGCGGATACCTGCGCCATAAAGAGGCGGCCAAAATCCTGGCCGAGGAAATCGGCGGCTGTGAGGTGGAACTTGATATCAGAGCCGGCTGCGGCGAATTGGTGGATAACATATTTACCGCTCAAGGGCGGCTGGATATTTTGGTCAACGCCGCGGCGCTCAACCTTGAAGCTCCCGCCCTGGCGCTTACCTCCGGCCAATGGAATGAGGTAATGCAGGCCAACTTGTCCGGCGCTTTTTTCTTAAGCCAGGCCTGCCTCAAATATATGCTGGTCAGGCGTTATGGCCGGGTTTTGCATTTGTCCTCGGCGGCGGCGCACCGGGGAGGGCGCGGGCAGATAAATTATGCGGCCGCCAAGGCCGGGCTGGAAAGCATGGTCCGGGTTCTGGCCCTGGAATGCGGGCGCAAGGGCATAACCGTTAATGCCCTGGCGCCGGGAGTGATTGAAAGCAAAATGTCGGAACGGGTGCGCCGGGAACACGGGCCGCTGTTGCTGAGTCAGATAGCCGCCGCGCGTTTCGGCAGGCCGGAGGAAGTGGCGGCGGCGGCGGCCTTTTTGGTTTCCCCGGCGGCTTCTTATATTAACGGCCAGACCGTTCGCGTGGACGGAGGCCTGGGGTTATGAATGATTTGCAAACTTTTTGCAATATCCTGCGGAGCCGGCGCAGTCTTAGAGATTTTGCCGATAAGCGCGTGTCTGAAGAAATCTTGCTATGCCTGAGACAGGCGGCGTTAAGCGCCCCCGTTGCCGGCGGGCGGCAGGATGTAAGCTGTCTTTTTATAAATGACAAAAGCGTGATTGCAACCTGGGCGGCCAAGGCCCGGCTTGCCTGGCAGGAAAAACTGGATAACAGCAGCGCTTTCATAAAGGAAGAGATGGGCGCTTACATCCGGAATTTTATCTGGTTCAGCCATGCTCCGGTTTTGGCGGTAATGACGGTTAAACAGGCGCCTCTGTTCTGGACCGGGCTGATGCAGGAAAAAGCGGCGCTAATTTTTGGCGGAGAGACCTCAGCCGCCATGGCCGCGCAAAATTTATTGCTGGCCGCCCATATGGCCGGGCTGGCGGCCTGCCCTTTAAGCGGTCCTTTAATAATTGCCGATGATATCAAACGGGATTTAAATTTAACCCGCCGGACCATAGTGCTGCTGATAGCGCTGGGCTGGCCGCAGGAGAGATTAAGATGAATCACAGCGATGACCAGGTGATTATTGAGGGAGTGCTTGACGCTCTGCTGGAGGTGCTGGAAAAAGACGCTTTAAGCATTCATCCTCATGACAGGGTGATAGATGATCTGGGCCTGGACTCTCTGGATTTGCTTTCCCTGGTCTTTCAGCTTGAAATAAAATTCGGCATAAAAATAAGTTTGCGGGAAATGGAAAAACAGGCCCAGAAAGAATTGGGCGGCATCCCGCTGGAGGAGGAAGGCATATTCAGCGAAGAAGGACTGCTAAAACTGCGCGCGGCGATGCCGGAAGTGCCGGCCGCGGAATTTAAGAGCGGTTTATCCACCTCTGAACTGCCCCGACTGTTCAGGGTACAGACTTTTGTCAACCTGGTAAAACACGCGCAAAACAGATCCGGACAGCAGGAAACCGCTGACTGACCGGCAAGAGTTAATCTATAATTAAGGGCAGAGAAATGCGGCGGACAGTATTGGTGACTGGAGGCAGCGGCGCCATTGGTCAGGCGATCGTGAAAAAACTTGTGGCCGGCGGTTGGAAAACCGCTTTCACTTGGATGCATAATGAAGCAAAGGCCGAACAGCTCAAGGAAGAAACCGGCGCTTTGGCTTTTAAGGTAGATCTCAGCGACCATAATGAGGTGCGGGGTTTTGCAAAAATGCTTGAGGAACAGTTGGGATCGGTTTACGGCCTGGTCAATAACGCCGGAGTGACCCAGGTTATGCCTTTTGCCCTGATAGAACCTGATGACTGGGATCATATCATGAACAGCAACCTGAAAAGCATGTATCTGGCTACCCACGCCCTGGTGCGCGGAATGATACGCAATAAGCAGGGGGTTATTGTCAACATGGGTTCCATTGCCGGCCACCGGGTTCTGGAAGTTCCTATTCATTACGCCAGCGTCAAAGCGGCGGTCAGCGGGTTTACCGTTTCTCTGGCCAGGGAACTGGCGCGCTATAATGTGCGGGTTAACGAAGTGGTGCCCGGCATGCTGGAGGAGGGGGTGAGCAAGCTGGTGCCGGAAGCGGAGATGAAAGAATATCTGCACTATTGTCTGGCGCGCCGTCCGGGAAAATGTTCGGAAGTGGCGGAGCTGGTGGAGTTTTTGCTCAGTGACCGCTCATCTTATATCAACGCCCAGAGCATACACATCAACGGAGGCATCTGATGCGCTGGCGCATGATAGACCGTTTGTGGGACTTTACCCCCTGGCGGCATATCCGCGCCCGCAAAATGGCGTCTTTGGAAGAATACTGTTTATTGGAGATATTGGGCGTCAAAGGTCTGGCCCCCGGCAGTCTCCTCTTGGGCGCGGCCCTGGAGGCGATAGAATGGCTGGTCGCTCAAAGCTCTGACTACAGCCGTTTCCCCTGGGCTGATGAAATCAATGACTTTGCCATAATACGATATCTGCGGCCGGCGGAAATACTGGACTTCAGCATAAACATCTGCGCTTCTGATTGCGCCGGGCAGCCATTTTTAAGCGCCGGAGTAAAAGGCAAAGTTCGAACCGAGCTTGTCTGCCAGGGAGTCATTACGGTTAAATTGGCAGACTGGCCCGGCCCGTATTCAATAAACAAAAAAATGTGGAAGGAGCTGTACCGCGATGTTCCTGCCTCTGCGTAAGGTTTATCTTGACCATAACGCCACCACCCCTTTGCATCCCCGGGTGATAAAAATTATGCATACCGCCATGCGCAAAAACTACGGCAACCCTTCTTCCCTGCATACCCAAGGGCGGCAGGCCCGCGGGGCGCTGGAAAGCGCGCGGGCGCAAATAGCCGCCCTGCTGGGCGCGGCCCCGGAGCGGCTGGTTTTTACTTCAGGCGGCAGTGAGGCCAATAATACCGTCCTCAAAGGCTTGTTTTCCGGCCGGCGCGGCGGGCATATGATAACCAGCAAAATCGAACATGACTCCATCCTGGGCGCGGCCCGGCAACTGCAAAAGGACGGGGTCGCGGTTACTATGGTAAACGCGGGCGCGGACGGCAGAGTTAAAGCGGAAGAAATCGCGGCTGCCGTCAGAGATGACACCAGGCTCATTTCCATAATGCACGCCAACAATGAAACCGGCGCCATTCAGCCGCTCCTGGAAATCCGGGATATCTGCCGGCAGGGCCGCATTTTTTTTCACAGCGACGCGGTGCAGAGCGCGGGTAAAATCGCAATCAATGTAAATCAATTGGATTGTGACTTCCTGACCGCTTCCGCCCACAAGTTTAACGGCCCTAAAGGGGTGGGTATTTTGTATGTTAAAGACAGGAGCCATTGCGAATCCCTGATTTTCGGCGGCAGTCAGGAAAATTATTTCCGCGCCGGAACTGAAAATCTGTGCGCGATTGTTGGTATGGGTGAAGCCGCCTTGCTGAAAAGCGACGATATCCAGGCCCGCAGCCAGCGCCTGCGGCGGCTGCGTGATTTTTTTTTAGATGAACTGAGAAAAATTTTTCCCGAACTCAAAGTAAATGAAGCCGCGGAAAGCTGTCAGCTTCCCGGCACTATGAATCTCACTTTTCCGGGAATTGCCGGAGTCCGGCTTTTGGCCGGCCTGGATTCATGCGCGGTGGCGGTTTCCATCGGCTCGGCCTGCACCGCCGACAATATTGAACCCTCGCATGTTTTATTGGGCATGGGGCTGGACGCCGCGGCCGCGCTCTCTTCCATCCGGCTGTCCATGGGCGACAATACCGGCATGGCGGATTTGCGGGCTGCCTTAAAGGCTTTTAAAATCGTACTCAATACCGCGCTCAGTAATTTTGAATATATTATGCCGGAGAATCTGGAAAAATATCTAAATGAAGACGACGTCTTTCTGATTGATCTGCGTACGCCGCTGGAGAGGATGCTGACTCAAGGTCTTGAGGGAGCGCATGAATGGTCGCATATTAATTTTGATCGTTTTATAAAAAAGATACCTTTTAAAAAAACTGTGCTGATGGTGTGCGGCACGGGCTTGTATTCCACTCTGGCCGGCGACCGTCTGGCCCGGGCCGGTCATCCGCGGGTCAAGGTTATCTATGGAGGTTACGGAGGGTTGCGGGCGCTTAAGCGGATATAAAACGGAGAAGGGATAAGAATATGCCTGAAAAACAGTTGCTGGGCGATATTGTCCGGCGGGATTATTTGTGCTGCGGCGCCCTGCTGCCGAGCGGCCCCAATAACCGCCCCGGGATAACCGTTGATTCCACCAGAGCTTTCTGCCGGCAATGCAATACGGTTGAACACGCGGTCATAACCGCGCGCGATGACGGCGTGTTTATGGAACGCGTCTGCCCGCGCCAGGGTTCGGTTGCGGTGCGCCTGGCCGCCAGCCATGAATGGTATATTAAGCGTGCCCGAACGCCGCGTCCGCAAGAAGAAAGAGCGGGAGACCGGCCGGTAAGGAAAGGCTGTCCCTGGGATTGCGGACCGTGTCAAAATCATTCTTCCCGTCTGCGTCTGCCCATATTCTCCATAACTAATCAGTGCAACCTGGCCTGTCCCATCTGCTTCACCTATAATCGCCCTGATAAAATCTATCACAAAAGCATAGCTGAGTTGGAAACTATCCTGGAGTATTTAAAACCTCTGGCCGGGGACGTGGATCTGCTGGACATTACCGGCGGTGAACCGACACTGCATCCGCAGCTGCTGGAATTCATAGATATCTGCGCCAAAAGCCTCAAAGTAAAAGTAGGGGTCAACTCCAACGGCCTGCGTCTGGGATCCGATTATGAATTTGCGAAAAAAATAAAGGACAGCGGAGCGCAGCTTATTCTTTCGCTTGACACCCTGGATGAAGCTACAAGTATAATTATTCACGGCCGGGATATTGTGAGGCAAAAACTGGCCGCTTTGGAAACTTTGGAAAAACTGGATATCCCCACCGTCATCCTTATTGTGGCCATTGCCGGAGTGAACGAGGACGAGGCGGCCGCCCTGGTAAAGCGTTTTCTTCCCCGCCCTTTTGTCAAAGGCGTCACCATCCAGAATATGACCTTTACCGGCCGCTACGGACAGAATTTTACCCCGCGCCGGCATATTACTCTGGATGAAGTGGAAAATCTGCTGGCAAGCAAAGCCGGCTTGAGCAGCGGCGATTTTTTTGCCCACGCCTCTTACCACCCGCTGTGCTATTCGGTTGCCTATTATTGGGTAGACGGTGATATTATTATGCCTCTATCCCAATTTGTCCGCCCGGAAGTATTGCGGGAAGCAATGAAATCAAGCTATTTGCTGCGCCCCGGCAAAGAACTGAGCGACAGTTTTATAAACGGCGTCTACGAGCAGTGGGCGCAAGGCATTGATGAAAAACAGACGGCCGCCCTGAAGAAAATTATTAAGACCCTGTATCCGCACAATAAGCGGCTGGAGCATGAAGAAAGAATAGCGCTGGCCGGCAATATGCTTAAAACCGTTTATATTCACGCCCATATGGATGAAGACAATTTCGATATCGGACGGATTGCTTCCTGCGGCGACCTGGTGCCCGATGAATCCGGGAGGATGATCCCAGCCTGCTCCTATAACCTGCTCTATCGCCGGCAGGATGAGCGTTTCTGGGTGGAGGACAACTGAATGGCCAATATCTACAGCTATACCACCGGCATCTGCCCGACCTGCCGGGAACTGGTCAGCGCCCGTATTATTGAGAATAATGATGAAATATTTTTGGAAAAAATGTGTCCGGCCCATGGCAATCAGGCCCATATGGTATCATCCGGCAAGGAGTGGTTTGAACAGAGCCGCGCCTATGTTAAGCCGGGTCAGCAACCCTTGCGCAAGGCTGTCAGTTCTTTTGCGGGCTGCCCTGATTCCTGCGGGCTGTGTCCTGAACACCGCCAGCATACCTGTCTGCCGGTGGCGGAAATAACCAGCCGCTGTGACCTGAACTGCCCGATTTGTCTGAAAGACAAAAACAGCCGCTTCTCCATGAGTGTGGATGAATACCGGTTCGCTTTAAAAAAGCTTAGAGAGGCTGAAGGTGAAATATTGATGGTGAACTTAAGCGGCGGAGAGCCGCTTTTGCATCCCCAGTTCACCGAATTCCTGCGGGTTGGTCACGAAGAGGGAGTTATGCAGACCACGGTGTCAACCAATGGCCTTAAACTGTTTGAAGATAAAAAGCTGCGCGAGGCTTTCGTAAAATATAAAACTATCGTCTGCCTGCAATTTGACGGTTTTGAACCGCGCACCTGGCTCAGACTCCGCGGCGCCGATTTAGCGGCTGTGAAGCTTGAGCTTATTGACATGCTGGAAAGTGAAGGAATAGCCTACACCCTGACCGCAACGGCAGCCGCGGGCGTCAACCGGCACGAGATAAGCGCCATAGTTGATTTTTTCTTTGACCGTAAGGCCTTAAGCCTGATGTTTCAGCCCGCGGCCTATGTGGGCCGGGCCAGCGTTTTCCCGGCAGATGAGCCAAGGCTTACCATTTATGATGTAGTCAGAGAAATAGAGAAAAGCGCCTATGTGGGGCAAGGCGACTTTAACCCTCTGCCTTGCTCTCATCATTCATGTTTCGCGCTGGCTTATTATATAATAATTGATGAAAAGAATTTTTTAAGCCTGCAGGATTTTCTGGGGCGCGGCAAATATCTGGATATTATAGCCAACAGCACTTTGCCCGGCCTGACCCAGGAAAGCCACACCATACTCAAAGAACACATTTACGAATGCTGGTCAGCCGCGGACAGCGGGGGCAATAACGCGCGTATCCTGGAGCGCCTGCGCGCCATATTGCGCGAAATATCCAAGCTGGACGGCACTGCTTTTTCCCCTGATAAGGCCTTTACTCTGGGCCGGGCCAACATGAAAGGCGTCTTCGTTCATCACTTCATGGATACGGAATCGTTTGATTTGGGCCGTCTGATAAAATGCTGCAACCATTACCTGCAGCCCGATGGGCGTCTGATTCCTATCTGTGCCCATAATAACAGTTTTAAGCGGAGTCATGAACAATGAAAAAGGATGGTTCAGACGCGTGTTCCCATCTTGACCGGGAAAGAAAAGTCCTGCAGACCTGGCTGAAAGAGGGAGCGCGGGGATGCTTGATTTTTGAGCATGGCGGCAGCGGCGGCCGGCCCGTATCTTTTTACCGTCTGCTTTATGAAGGCCGCTGGTCATGGGTTTTGAAAAACCGGCTGCGTTCAATAGCCGCTTATATAGCGGAGCTGTGCCCTCTGCCGAGCTGGAAAAGTTTCTGGTATTGGCAGGCCGGGGTGAAGCTGGGTAAAAATTCTTTCATCGCCCATGGAGTGAAGCTGGACTTGATGTTTCCTCAATTATTAACTATTGAGGAAAACAGCGTGGTGGGGATGGACGCCATGATTCAGGCGCACCATTTTGATCTTGCCAAAGCCTGCCTGGGGCGGGTAATAGTAAAAGCCGGCAGTGTAATTGGCGCCAGATCTCTGATTGCGGGCCCGGCAATGATCGGCCCGCGCGCGGTGGTGGCCATAGCCGCGGTATTGGTTAATCAAAATGTGGAAGAAGCGGCTGTTGTGGGCGGCATACCGGCCCGGCTGATAAAAACCGCGGCTTATAGCCAAGGCCTGTAATAAATTGACGGAGACGTCAATTTGCAACAGGTCTTGATTGGGTAAATTAACTTTATATATAAGGAGTAATAGCATGATGAGCGGCGAAGAATTTTTCAAAAGAGCCCGCATCGCTTATTCCGGCTGGAGAAAGCGGCTTTTTCATCTTAACATGCAGCTGCTCTACCAATGCAATTTTAAATGCGCCATCTGCGACTTCTGGAAGCCGCCTTTTTCAACCATGCCCCAACTGAGTTTGCGTGATATTAAAATTATCGCAAAAAAACTTCAGCCCCTGGGCCCGCAATTCATTTCCCTGGGCGGCGGCGAACCCTTGCTGCACAAGGAACTTTTTGATATTATCCGCCACCTGCGGACCAATAATTTTCCGGTGATGATATGCAATGGCTGGTATGTCACGCCTGAAACAGCGAGGGAACTTTTTAAAGCCGGCATCTACGAAGTCAGTATATCGGTCGACTATGCCAGCGCCGCCAAGCACGACGCCCAACGCGGCCGGGAAGGCGCCTATGAAAGGGCGCTGGCGGCCCTGGCCGCCCTGCAAGCCAACCGCGCGCATGCCGATCAGCGCGTGCATATGATATCGGTAATTATGGATGACAATATAGATGAAATTGAGCCGCTGGTGCGCATTGCCAAAGAGCTTGGCGTTACCTATCTGCTGTCATTTTATTGCAATATCCGCGGGGTCAGGGAAGGGGCGGTGAAACCGGCCGAAATCGCGGGGCGCTTGCTGGATATCCAGAAACGCTACTCTGAGTTTGTGGCTTTGCCCGGCTATATCAGGCGGTTCGCCGAAGCCGGCCAGGGCGGTATTGGAGTTGCGCCTTGTTATGCCGGCAAAAATCTGTATAACATCGACTGCCAGGGGCAAGTGACGCGCTGTATTGACCGCTTGAATGATCCGGTAGGTAATATCCTCTGCGACAGCATGGATGAAATTAAAGACGGCCTCTTGCGCCAGTTTAAACAACAGGACTGCCAATCCTGCTGGACCAGCTGCCGGGGCAGCATTGAGGCTTTGCTCTATGGCAAGCAGAGAATAAACGATTTCGAGGCTTATTACCGCATGATTAAATCCGTACCCCTGGAACAGGCCGGCGCATGAAATATTGGCAAACAGTTATTGAGTTTATTGCCGGTTTTTCGACTGCCGGACAGCGCCGGCTGAATATAATTTTTTTTACATTTTTTTTGCTTCTTTGCGGATTGCAAACTTACGCGGCTCTCGGCGAAAACCGCCTTGGCCTTACCGAACTGATATTTATTATTCACAACCTGGTATTTGCCGGCGTTTTTTTGACCCGAAAGCCTGTTAAAGCCTTAAGCGAATCTTTTAAACACCAGGCGGTGGCTCTTGCCGCTTTTTTTTCCGGACCTTTTTTTATTGGCCCGGCCGTCACCAATAACCCGGCGTGCGTTTTCGCTTCCGAAATTATTACCGCCGCCGCTCTGCTGCTGGGAATGGCGACTCTGCTCAATTTGGGAAAGAGCTTCGGGGTAATGGTTGCCGTGCGTGAATTAAAGAGCAGAGGGCTGTACGGTGTGGTCAGGCATCCCATGTACGCCACCGACATCATGATGCGTTTAGGATACCTTATTACCCATGCCGGTATTTTTAATGTATGCCTGGTGCTGTTCAGCAGCGCCTGTTATATTTGGCGCGCCGTGCTGGAAGAAAGTTTTTGGCAGCAACATTCCGATTATCAGGAATATATGCAAAAAGTTCCCTACCGGTTCATCCCCAGAATTTTTTGACCGGATAATCACCAACCGCTGAAATCGGCCGGCAATTTTGTTTTGCGTTTCTTAAGGCAGCGCTGATTAAATGGATTTTGCAAAAATGCCTTTTAGCAATTATGCGATTTGCGGTATTGGATGCTAAGTTCAGGACTTATTAATTGGGATAAAACATAACTAACTATTGAATTTTCACGGCCTTCCCGTCATTGCGAGTGGCACGCGTAAGCGTTTGATGCAATCCAGAAGCGGGCTGAATTATGCAGTTAAGCGAATTAATCAGCGCTTCCTTAACATCATAAAAATAAATTTTAAATGAGTAAGTTTAATGTTTTCCAAAGGGGAAATTCATTTTTGGCAGCTATTGACATTGATTTTCAATAAGGATAAAATGGCTCTGAATTAAGATTAAGGCTTCCCGTGCCTGGCAATTCAAGCTTGGGGGAACGGACGTCTGGTTTGTCCTTAAAGAATATAATAAAGATGAAAAATCGAATTATCAGCGGAGCGGGCGCGATTACGGCCGGGTTGCTTATTGCCCTCGGCCCCCAGTTTATATTTAAACTTTGCCCCGCGGGGGCGGACGGGCATTGGATGGCCTGCCACTGGACCGGGCAGGCGGAAATAGGGACCGGCCTTCTCCTGGCCGCTCTGGGTCTGGGCCTGCTATGGTTTTCCTCTCCGGAAGTCAGGCTGGGGCTGAATATGGCCGCGGTGCTTGCCGCGCTCCTCGCCCTGGCCCTGCCGGCAGTTCTGATTGGCGGCTGCGGGATGGAAATAATGCCCTGCCGCGCCTTTACTTTCCCCTGGCTCAGTGTAATCAGCATCCTCAGCGCGGCCGCCCTGGCTCTCAATGCCTTTTATCTGTACCGGCTCCGGGGTAAAGAAACCGGCCGGCCATGAAAGAGGAAACGCGCTTAAGCTTCCCCGGCATTGCCTTGCGCAATCTTAAACGCAAGCCCTTTCGCTCCGTCTGCCTGACCGCTCTGACGGCGGCCCTGGCCTTTGTCTTATTCGGCGGTTCCCTGATCATTTACAGCCTGGAAAACGGCGTCGAAGGGCTGGCCGGAAGATTGGGAGCGGATATCCTTATTCTTCCCTCCGGCTATGACAACACGGTGGAAGGCATATTGCTGCGCGGAGAACCGAGCGCCTGTTATATGGACGCGGGATGGACGGAAAAAATCGCGGCGGTGGAGGGGGTGGAAGCCGTGTCGCCGCAGTTATTTGTGGCTTCTTTGGTTTCCTCCTGCTGCTCGATGCCGGTGCAATTGATCGGATTCCGGCAGGATACGGATTTTGTCATCGCCCCCTGGATCAAAACATCTCTGCCCGCGGATCTGGCCGGCGATGAAATAGTCGTGGGCGGAGCCATTATCAGTAACCCCGGAGAAAGGCTCACTTTCTTCGGGCGGCAATACCGGATAGCCGCGAAAATGGAAAATACCGGGACCGGCTTTGACGCCTCGGTTTTCATGAATATGGAGGCGGCGCGTCAGGCTAGGGATGATTACGCGGCTAAAAGCGGAGATCCTCTGCTCCCGGAAGATACGATATCTTCCATTATCGTGCGGGTGAAGGAAGGCTTCAGCGGCAACGGGGTCACCGCAGCCATCAATAAAGAATTCGGTTACGGCCGGAGCGGAATAGCGGTGCTGGCCGCGAAAACCATTATCAGCAAGGTTTCGGGAGGGCTGCGCGCCCTGAGCGCCGGCGTCGCCGTTTTCACGCTTATTTTATGGATTATGTCCGTTTTTGTCCTGGCGCTTGTCTTCTCGGTCATTGTCAGCGAAAGAAAACAGGAATTCGGCCTCTTGCGCTCGCTGGGCGCCACCAGAAAAAAACTTGTTTATCTTGTGCTTGTCGAATCGGGAACGGTAAGTCTGGCCGGGGGAGCGCTGGGTATTTTTCTCTCCGCCCTGCTCATCCTCTCTTTCAGAGTATATATTCGGGAAAGTATTAACATGCCCTATATGCAGCCTTCCTGGTCTCTCCTGTTGCCGCTCATGCTTTTAAGTCTTTTTATTGCTTTTGCCACAGGCCCGCTGGCCGCCCTCTGGCCTTCCTTGAGGATAGGTAAAAAAGATCCTTATGCGATCATCCGGGATGGCGGCCTGTGATTCTGCAAGCATGGGGAATAAAAAAGGAATACCGGAGAGGCAATAATACTTTCCTGGCGGTTGACGATGTTTCTCTGGCAATCGCGGAAGGGGAGATGGTCTGCATTGCCGGGCCTTCCGGAAGCGGCAAAAGCACTTTGCTTAATATACTGGCCGGGCTTTTGAGTCCCAGCGCGGGCAGGATAAGCTTTGCGGGCCAGTGCTATGACTCCCTTGGCGATGAGGAGCTTTGCCGCCTGCGCGCCTCGAGCCTGGGCTATATCATGCAAGGCCGCAGCGTCCTGCCCAATTTTACGGTGCTGGAGAACGTAATTCTGCCCCGCAGTTTTTTTAAGCATGAAGATCAGACAGACGCCAAGGCTTTTCCTCTGCTGGAGCGGCTGGGAATAAGCCATCTGGCCGCCCAGTATCCATCCAGTCTTTCCGGAGGGGAACTGCGCCGGGTATCAATTGCCCGCGCCTTGCTAATTTCCCCCAGATTACTAATCGCCGATGAACCCACCGGCGACCTGGATGAGGAAAACAGCGCCGGAATCATGCGCCTGTTGGCCTCTATCGCCCAAAACGGGGCCGCGGTTTTGCTGGCCAGCCATGATTTGTCCGCCAACGCCTGCTGTCACAGAACCTATGGCATGAAAGCGGGGCGCTTGGGGTCGAAACCGCGTTTTTGACCCAAGCGGGCCATAAAAACTGCACGGACTTAAGTTCTTATTGCAAATTGAGACCTGTGCATATTTAAATATGCGGAGATCTCGGACTTAGCCATGGATGGCACGCCAAACGGCAAATATTTGTAAAATGCTTGTAGTTTGGCATAGTTGGCAAAAATACGTTTTGCCAGCTATGCTCTGCAAATTGCCGGCCATGGCAATTTGCGTAAATATACAATCTGCCCCTCTGTCATGCGAAAGACAAGCCTGCGCATGACCTCAATCCCAAAAAATTTGCTTTTAAATATACATTAGAGCATATACGCTTGCATTTTAATAAATTTCATATACTATAATACCTATGTGTTTAGTATAATTTACTTCTGTTAAACGGAACGGCAATACTTTCACATAGTTATCCATATATAGGATCCCGCCCGGCTCAATCCGGGAGGGGATGGGAAACGGTAATTTTTGATTTTTGACAAGGAGAATAAACTCATGCGCAGGTTCACCGGCATTTTAACCGCAGGGGCCTTATCGGCCGCCCTGTTTCTGGCCGCCCCGTCCTTTAGTTTCCAGGCTCAAGCCGCGGCGGTTGCGGAAAAACCGCAAAGCCAATATCAACAAAACTTTGTCCAACAAAAACTGATCCAAAACACCAGTTTCGGGAAAGTACAGGGAGTGGAGAAAGACGGCGCCCTGCTGTGGGAGGGTATTCCTTACGGCAAACCGCCTGTGGGAGAATTGCGCTGGCGGGCGCCCCAGGATCCTGAACCTTGGCTGGGCGTGAAAGAAACAGTGAAAGAAAATCCGGCCATTCAGTTGACCAGGGACGGAGTGGTGGGCAGCGACGACAGTTTAAATCTGACCGTTTACCGCCCGGCCAGCGCCGAGGCCAATCTGCCGGTATTGTATTATATCCATGGCGGCAACAATCAGACCGGCGTCAGCACTGAATTTGAGGCTACCGATTTCGCGCGCAAGACCAACTCCATCGTGGTCACGGTCAACCACCGCCTGGACATTTTGGGCTTCCTCAATCTCCCCGCTCTCAAAACCGGCGATCCCCTGGAGGATTCCGGCAACTACGCCCTGCTGGACTTGCACAAAGCCCTGCAATGGACCATTGACAATATCGCCAATTTTGGCGGCAATCCCAACAACATCACCATTTCCGGCTTTTCCGCCGGCGGCCGCGACGTCCTGGCTATCCTCACCTCGCCTGTCTTCAAGGGCAAGTTTCAGCAGGCCATCTCTTTCAGCGGCGGGCTGACCATAGCGGACCCCATTGCCAGCCAGAAAGTCTTTGCCGCCAAACTGGCGCCGCTGGCGGTGGCGGACAAAGTAAAATCCTCCCTCCGGGAAGCGGAGGCCTGGCTTTTGCAAGATAACCAAGAAGTGCGCGATTATCTGTACAGTTTGCCCTCCTCCCGTCTGGTCAGCGCCCTGGGCAACGGCAATCTTCGCCTGGCCGCTTTCCCCCATCTTTTCGCCGACGGCACAGTGCTGCCCTCAGAAGCCTTTGCCACCAAAAATTTCAACAGTGTGCCTTTGATCTTATTGGCCAGCGACAGCGAATTTTCCATGTTCTCGCCTCGCGACCCCTATTTCGCCGCGGCTCAGGCCAATGGCTGGAAGGATGAGGAAGCCAGAAAAGAACTGGCCTTTACCATCAAATACGGCAGCCTGCTCTATGAATACGCCAATGTGGAAGATGTGGTCAAGAGAATCGGCAAAGCCTACCGGGCGCCCATTTACGCTCTTAAAATCGCCTGGGGAACCGACCCCGCTCTGGTGGGTGAGGAAATGGCCCGGCTGTGGGGATCGCACCACGGCATTTTCCTGCCTTTGCTCATCGAAAAGCCCCGGCTCTCCAGCCAGCTCTATCCTCAGGCCTTCAGCAGCCCCGGCGTTGCCGACTTAAGCGCCAAGCTTCAGCAATATGTAAGCAATTTCCTCTGGCAGGGCGACCCCAACGACCAGGGCCTGCCCTCATGGCCCAAGTGGGACAATAAGCCCAGCGAACTTATTCTCAACGCCGGTAAGGATAAGGCGCTCATCAGCATCGCCAGCCCTCATACTTCTTACCAGGAAATTATCAAGTCCATTCAGGCTGACCGCAGCATCAAGGAAGAGGCCAAACAAAAAATAATCCGGGAAATACTCAATGGGCGCTGGTTCAGCCAGGATCTGGATCAGGCCTTCCATACTCCCGGTCTCTGGCTGCAGAAATAGAGCGGGTTCACTTTAAGTGTTAAGGAAGCGCTGATTAAATGGATTTTGCAAAAATGACTTTTAGCAATTATGCGATTTGCGGTATTGGATTCTAAGTTCAGGACTTATTAATTGGGATAAAACATAACTAACTATTGAATTTTCACGACCTTCCCGTCATTGCGAGTGGCACGCGTAAGCGTTTGATGCAATCCAGAAGCGGGCCGAATTATGCAGTTAAGCGAATTAATCAGCGCTTCCTTAACACGCTCTAGCCATGGACGGTCCGCCCAATAACAAGTATTTTGCAAATACTTGTTATTGGGCATAGTTGGCTTTAATCACGCTTAAAGCCAAAAATAGCCAAGGCCGGTAAGGGCAAATATAGCAAGTTGAGTATTTCTCGTTACTGCGCCAATGCATTCTCGTGCATGGCGCAAAGCCTCTGCCGTTCCTTGACCACGCTCCATAACGGCTTTCTGACAATTTCAGCCGCATCGGCAGTTGGACGTATGCCGGATTCATGGCTCCCGGCCTCAGTCAGACCGAGATAGCGGTCGTGGCCGTTCCCTTGTCCATGATCTGGTTGGCTTTGAGCCTATGGCTGAACAAAATACAAAACAAACCAAATGCCTGAATTTTCGCCACTTTTCGTTTCTCCTATTCTATTTCCGTCTTACATCTGCTAAAATATATAGCAGATGTTTGTTGACGTTTGGAGGTAGAGTTATGACCTTGCCTGAATATATGCGAAAAGTCCGGCGCGCCATGGAGATGAGCCAGCAGCAGCTTGCGGAGAAACTTGGTGTCAGTTATACCTCTATCAACCGCTGGGAAAAGAAAGTGGTTGAACCAAGCCCGTTAGCCCGCAAGAGCTTTCTTGACTTTTGCAAGGCACAGGACATCCCAATACCGCCAGAGATACTTGAAGACAGCGAAAAAGCACTTTATTAGCGCCGCACCATTGCCGGAATCGGCACATATTTTTTAAGTTACAACTTCTGATAGTTTTGCATTAGCGGAACTTTAAGAGGGGATACCAAATGACTCCAGAAGCAAAGGCTCGCCTGAATATCGACAAAATGCTCGTCGATGCGGGGTTTATCCTGCAAGACATGAGCGAATTTAATCGAACTGCTGCGCTTGGTGTGGCTGTGCGAGAATACCCCACACAAAGCGGCCCTGTGGATTACCTTTTACTCGTGGGCGGGCAGCCCGTAGGCGTGGTCGAAGCGAAAGCCGAGGACAAAGGGGTTTCCCTGTTAAGCGTTGCAGAGCAATCAGAGCGGTACATTGCCAGTGGCTTGAAGCATTTTGCGGGGATGCCGGATATACGGTTCGCCTATGAAACAACAGGCGTTATTACCAATTTCCGTGATATCCGCGACACGAAAACCCGTTCCCGTGAAGTGTTTACATTCCATCGACCTGAAACAATGGAAGCGATACTGAAAGACAGCGACACACTTCGCAACCGAATGAAGTCATTTCCTGAATTTGACCGCCAAGGTTTCCGCGACTGCCAGATTACGGCTATCTTGAATCTTGAAAAATCTTTCGGGGAAAACAAGCCTCGGGCGCTCGTGCAGATGGCGACTGGCGCCGGCAAGACATACACAGCCATCACTGCTGTTTACCGTCTTTTAAAATACGCTAAGGCCAAGCGCGTCCTTTTTCTTGTAGATACCAAGAACTTAGGTGAGCAGGCAGAGGGCGAGTTTCTGAATTACAAACCGTCGGATGACGGACGGCTGTTTTCTGAACTGTACAATGTGCGGCGGCTCAATTCGGGACACATTCCAACCGACGCCAAGGTTTGCATCAGCACCATTCAGCGGATGTATTCCATTCTGCGCGGTGAAGATTTGGACGAATCAGCCGAAGAAACATCCCTGAATGAACAGAAGATTACTGGCGACCCTCGCAGCGTTGCATACAACCCAAAGTATCCGCCGGAGTTTTTCGATGTGGTGATTATTGACGAGTGCCATCGCTCCATATACAACATTTGGCAACAGGTGCTTGATTATTTCGACGCTTTCCTTATCGGCCTGACCGCCACGCCGGACAGCAGGACATTCGGATTTTTCAATCAGAACATCGTCAGCGAGTACACCCACGAACAGGCCGTTCTCGACGATGTGAACGTTGGGCGTGAGGGAACCTATCTCATAGAAACCATGAAAGGCAGCAAAGGCGGTGTTATACTCAAACAGACCGTGGAAAAGCGTGACCGTCTGTCGCGCAAAAACCGGTGGGAACAGCTTGACGAGGATATGACTTACGTCCCGGCTCAGCTTGACCGGGATGTGGTCAACCCCTCCCAAATCCGAAGCGTTATCCGTGCGTTCCGTGACGCATTGCCAGAGATGTTTCCCGGCAGGGTTCAACTTGACCCAGGTCAAACGGAAATCCCCAAAACGCTTATTTTTGCCAAAACAGACAGCCATGCCGATGATATTATCGGTATCGTGCGCGAAGAATTTGGCGAGGGAAATGAATTCTGCAAGAAAATCACTTATGCCGCCGATGACCCCAAAAGCGTCCTCAACTCGTTCCGCAATGATTTCTATCCGAGGATTGCCGTCACAGTTGATATGATTGCCACAGGCACAGATGTCAAACCGATAGAATGTCTGATATTCATGCGTGATGTGCGGAGTAAAAACTATTTCGAGCAGATGCTTGGCCGAGCCACCCGGACTTTGGACTATGAGAATCTGCACAGGGTTTCCCCATCTGCCACAGGACGCAAACTCGGTTATATCATCGTGGACGCCATAGGCGTAACAAAATCCCAAAAATCCACGTCACGGCAACTGGAACGTAAACCTGCTGTTTCATTGAAAGACCTGATGATGAGCGTTGCGACAGGAGCGCACGATGACGATACGTTGACTTCCTTGGCCAGTCGCTTGGCGAGATTGGACAAGGTGATGACTGCCGGAGAAAAGGAAAATTTTGCATCACTATGTCGGGATGAAAGCATAGCTTTGAGTACGATTATAGATGACAGCATTGAAGTTCCCTGTTCTGGAACGGAAATATCGGTGATTGCCATTGCTGAAACGCTGCTCAACGCTTTCGATGAAGATGTTATCGAAGAAGCAGCAAAGAAAAAATGGGGGACCATTTCAGGCCTCTCTGACGGGCAGGTGCGTATTGTGAGCGAACAAATGGCGGCTGCCGCCGCTGCTCCGTTTAACAATCCCAAACTACGGGATTTTATCGAAAATGTTCGCAAGAGCCACGACCAAGTGATTGACCCGAACCTTGATGAAATAATATTTACTGGCTGGGACTCGGAACACACTGAAAAAGCCGGAGAAGCGATAGAAACCTTTGTCAAATTCATTGAGGAAAACAGGGACGGCATTGAGGCTTTGCAAATCATATATAACCAGAGCTACCGAAACCGTTCTTTGACCCTGCAAATGGTTGAGGAACTGTATACTGCACTACAGAAACCGTCATACCATCTAACCACTGAAAAACTATGGATGGCGTATTCCATTCGCCGTCCCGATAAAGTGAAGCAGAAAAGCGTTGTCAACAAACTCGCCGACATAGTTTCTTTGATACGCTTTCAGTTGGGGCAAACAAATGAATTGCGTCCGTTCTCCGATGAAGTAAATTTGCGTTTCCGTGACTGGATACTGGGAAAGAACGCCGGACACGGGCAATTCACTGATGAACAAACCGAATGGCTGCGCATGGTGCGTGACCATATCGCAACTTCCATGAGCATAACGATAGACGATCTTGATTATACGCCCTTTGACGCAAGAGGCGGGCGCGGGAAGTTTTATCAGCTATTTGGAAACCAGTATGAAAGTATATTGAGCGAGATTAATTACACACTTCTTGAAGCGGCATGACTAGGGAGTGAATTTATTGCGTTATCGCAAGGTTAAATCAGTAAAAGACGAGATAGAGAGAGTTTCATTTTGGAGGTATAAAGTGGCAGACACTTCTAATGTGGGACAAAAAATATGGTCAATGGCTACAGTCCTTATGGGCTTCGGCGTGGGCAAAAGTGACTATCTGGAGCAGATAACCTATTTGCTCTTTTTGAAGATGGCCGATGAATACGCTAAGCCTCCCTATAACCGCAGCATAGGCATCCCTGCCGACTGCGTGTGGGATACGTTGAAAACGAAAAGCGGCAAGGAACTTTTTGACCATTACGAATATGCGCTGAAAACGCTGGCGGAACAGTCAGGCACTCTGCAACAAATCTACACAGGAGCGCAAAATAAGGTGCCAGATCCTGCCCATCTTGCCAAAGTCATCAGCATGATGGACAGCGAAAACTGGTCAACCATGTCCTCGGATGTTAAGGGCGACATCTACGAGGATTTGCTGGAAAAAATAGCCGCCGACACCAAGAGCGGCGCAGGGCAGTATTTCACGCCGCGCGCGCTGATAAACGCAATGGTGAAGTGCGTCAGACCCGAGCCGGACAAGACGATGGCTGACCCCTGCTGCGGCAGCGGCGGTTTTCTGTTGGCGGCAAAAAACTATATCGAACGTGAATATGGCAGCCGCCTTAACCGCAATCAGAAAGAGTTCTTGAAATTCCAAATGTTCAAAGGCTGGGAAATTGTCCAAAGCACCTATCGTCTGTGCCTGATGAATCTGTTCCTGCACAACATAAGTGATTTCGATGGTGTGCCGCCGATTACCCGCGCCGATTCCCTGATTGCAGACCCAGGTGACAGGTTCGACTATATTATGACGAATCCGCCATTTGGAAAAAAATCTGCTATGACTTTTACCAATGAGCAAGGAGAGCAGGAACAGGAATATCTGGTCTATAATCGTCAGGACTTTTGGGCAACCACTTCCAACAAGCAGCTCAACTTTGTCCAGCATATCCATACCCTGCTGAAAACTACGGGCACAGCGGCGGTTGTTGTGCCGGACAATGTACTTTTTGAAGGCGGAGCCGGGGAAACTGTCCGCAAGAAACTTCTTGAAACAACCGACCTTCATACTATCCTGCGACTGCCTACAGGTATATTCTATGCCCAAGGCGTAAAAGCAAATGTGATATTCTTTGATAATCGTGTCGCCGCCCCATCGCATCAGACCAAAGAAATCTGGATTTATGATTACCGGACAGGCATCCACCACACGTTGAAGAAAAATCCGCTTCGGGAGAATGACCTTGATGATTTTGTGAAATGCTACAAACCCGAAAACCGCCATCTTCGCACAGAAACATATAGTGAAGATAACCCAGACGGGCGTTGGCGGCGATTCACTTATGACGAAATCATCGCCCGCGACAAAACGAGCCTCGACATCATATGGATAAAATCAGGCAGTGGAACGGATGATTATACGCTTGCGGAATTGCTTGACCTCATCAAAGAAAAATCAGCGGCAATCGTCACGGCAGTAGGCAACTTGGAGCAATTGATCGGTGAGGTGGACGAATAATGGAAGATAACAGTATTTCCGATTTTGGAAACGCAACAAGCATCATAAAAGAAGCGATTATCCGCTCACGCTATCAGGCGGCAAAGCTGGTCAACAAAGAACTGTTGTCCCTGTATTACGGTGCCGGCAAATACGTTTCCGACAACTCCCGCAAAGGATTTTGGGGACAAGGCGCAATAAAACAGCTATCGGACTCCCTGCAAAACGAATTGCCGGGTCTGCGGGGCTTTTCTGAAGGCTCGCTTCGTAAAATGCGGCTGTTCTACGAAGAATGGAACGCCGTTTTTGTAAATCGTTCATTGATAACGAACGATTTGAACCAACTCCAGATTGCCACCGGAGAAACGTTGCCAATAGATTTGTCATTACTGTCCAGGCAGCTTGATCGCTTTGCTATTGCTGGTTTTTCCGGCGATGAATTTTTGCGTGCAGGATTCACGCAGCATTATACGATTATTGCCCAAGAAAAATCGTTCAATGGCAGATTGTTCTATATCGCCAAATGCGCCGCCGAGTTTTGGAGCGTGGAAGCGTTAAAATCCAATCTGCGTGGCGATTTATACTCCAGAAGCGGCGCTATGCCCAGTAACTTTCTAGAGACATTGCCGGAACCGGAGCAGGCGCGCCGTGCTATGCGTTCTTTCAAAGACGAGTATTTGCTTGACTATATCAATATTGAGGACGTAGATGACCCCGATGAAAAAGTGTTTGAGCGAAAAATCGTCGCATCTATCAAAAAATTTATCCTGTCGCTCGGTACGAAATTTTGCTTTATCGGCAACCAACACCGTATCATAGTGGATGAAAAGGAATATTTCATTGATCTCTTGTTTTTTAACCGTGCGCTTCATTGTCTTGTCGCTATCGAGCTGAAACGCGGCGAGTTCAAACCAGCGCAGTTAGGGCAATTATTCTTCTATCTTTCCGCTCTTGACGAGTATGTCCGTCAGCCGGACGAAGCGCCGTCCATCGGGATTATTCTTTGCAGAGAAGCGAGCCGCAATACGGTTGAATTTGCCGTCCGTGATTACACAAAGCCTATGGGCGTGGCGACCTACAAGACTAAAAACGAAATGCCCCAAGAATGGCAAGAGGCCCTACCTGATTTAGAGGACATGAAGAAATTGCTCGACACAAGCGCTGATGAGCAGGAAAGCGATGCTGACGAATGAACACGAAACAGCTTCGCCAAAAAATTCTTGACCTTGCCATCAGGGGAAAACTCGTCCCGCAAGACCCCACCGATGAACCGGCGTCGATGTTGCTGGAACGCATACGGGCGGAAAAGGAAAAACTCATCAGGGCGGGAAAAATCAAAGCCGTCAAGATGAAAGCAACTGCTGATAAATCGCACTATGGGGAGTTCGAGATTCCGGGTAGCTGGGAATGGGTTAGATTGGGCGATGTCTGTGAGCTTTCTAATGGAATATCGAAACGCAAGGGTAACGAAGGCACTGAAACAATTGTGTTGCGATTGGCTGATTTGGGCGATGACAGCATTTCCCTTGAAACAACAAGAAGCATAAGACTTACCGATAAAGAGATAACTCAATACGGCTTAGAGAATGGAGACTTGCTTTTTGTCCGTGTAAACGGAAGCAAGCTTAATGTCGGGAAAACTTACGTGTACTCGCACGATGTAACTGCAACGTATTGCGACCATCTTATGCGCGGACGTGTCTTATCCTCAATAATAAGCTGTTTTTTAAAGGTTGTTCTTCGTTCTACGGTCTGCCGTGTCTCCATCGACGGACTAATTGTGACAACCGCAGGACAAAACACAATAAGCCAAGGGAGCTTAAAATCCATTGAGTTTCCCCTCCCACCACTTTCCGAGCAACACCGAATCGTCGTCGCCATAGAATCAGCGTTCGCGATCATTGACGAAATCGAAACCGCCAAGGGCGACCTTGCCGCCGTTGTTTCCGCTGCCAAGTCAAAAATATTATCGCTGGCTATCAGCGGCAAACTCGTCCCGCAAGACCCGACCGACGAACCCGCATCGGCGCTGTTGGAGCGTATACGGGCGGAAAAAGAAAACCTGATTAAGACAGGCAAAATCAAGCACGGTAAGGACGAAAAAGCGATGCTCGTTTGTCGGGATAACTCGCACTATGGGAAGTTGCCGGAGGGATGGGTTTGGGCAAGAGTGATTGACATTTGCGAGCCGCAAGAATCAAAGTTGCCAAAAGGCGATGCTTTCCGCTACATCGACATTGACGCTATTGATAACAAGCGGCACCAAGTGACAAAGCCGAAAATCATACCGACGCCCAAAGCACCGAGCCGAGCAGCAAAAGGTGTTCGGGCTGGCGATACTCTGTTCTCAATGGTCAGGCCATACTTACAGAATATCGCCTTGGTGACGGACGAATTAAGCGACTGTATAGTGTCAACAGGATTCTACGTTTGTCGCCCAATTTATGAGATAATCTATCCTGCGTACCTGTATTGGTTTTTTGTGTCCGATTATGCGATAGATGGAATTAACGCTTATATGCGTGGCGATAATTCGCCGTCAATCCGCAAAGATGAGATAGACAATTTTGGTGTTCCGCTCCCGCCCCTCGCTGAGCAATGGCGTATCGTTGCGGCAATCGAAACGGTGTTCGCTCCGATGGACAATATATTTGATCAACTCGCATAAAGAACGCGCTCCTGCCCTCTGCCGAGTGACAGACTGGCGAGAGCGCGTCTCGTTTTACCACGTCACAATTTCATCAACAAGCGCCTGCTGTTCGCTGGCGGTGCGGCGCAGATAAATTCGTGTCGTTTCAATGCTTTCATGGCCCATCAGGTCGGCAAGCAGAGCGATGTCGTTATACTTGTCCAAAAAATTCTTGGCAAAACGATGCCGGAACGAATGCGGATAGACTACTTTTTTATCAAGCCCATATTTTTCCGCATAGTTTTTCAACTGCTGAGATATGCCCCGCATGGTAATTCGCTTACCGAAGCGGTTCAGAAAAAGATAGCCAAAAGATTTTTTGATTTCTCCCAGCCATTCCAGTGTTTCCGTTTTCAGCTTTTTCGGGATATACAGCCGCCGCAGTTTGCCGCCTTTCGTATATAGGTCGAAGTACCCGGCGTGAACGTGTTCAACCTTGATTTGCACCAATTCGCTGACACGCGCCCCAGTCGCCGCCAGATACCAGACGACAAAGTACCATTCCATGTTGGCGTCTTTTCTTAGACTATTTTTCAAAAATGTGTAGTCGGCGTTGCTGACGACATTTTCAAGGAAATTTTTCTGCTGTACCTTGATGAATTTCAGTGCGGATTTTTCCTCGCCGATAAATTCAAGATAGTTGTTGAGCGCCTGCAAGCGCAAATTCACCGTTTTTGGCTTGAAATGCTCCATTAGGTAGCCTTTGTAAGCAAGCAGATTTTCCTGTCCGGCGTCCTCGTAGTGATCAAAATAATACCCCACCGTCCACAGGTAAGACGTGAGCGTATTTTCCGAAAGATTCTTCTTTCGGAGGTGTGTCTCGAATTGTTCCATCATAATGAACCCTCCAATTGTAAGATTTGTTGATTTACCGCTCATCTATTTTACATCGGAGGTTTTATCAGCCTTTAGCTCTCACTATGGGGAGTTGCCGCCTGGGTGGAATATTACACACTATCCGACCTGTGGTTACTGCTTTCGGGACGCGATTTAACGCCTTCTGATACCAAGTTGCTATACGAACGGGCGGTTATTGCTCATTTGCCCGTTATGGGATAAGGTCTCATTTTCTCGTTATGATTACAACTTGGTATGAGTATTCAAGTGAGCCAAGAGGGATTCCGCATATTAGAAGTGCAAGCAATTTTGAAAATAATGAATTGATTATAAATTGATGGACAGACTGTCCGAAAGTCGTCTCCAATAGAGGAAATTTATTGATAACTTGCAAAGGCACCATCGGAGAAATGATTATCAATGCAGCAGGAGATGTTAATATTACTCGGCAGATTATAGCGTTGCGAAATCTTTAGCAAACGGCATTATTCCCGGTATTTCTCGTGAGGATATTCTTCAAATGGAGCTGCCGCTACCGCCGCTTGCCGAACAGCAACGTATAGTCACATCAATCGGAACGGCGTTTGCTGTATTAGAGAGGATAGCCGAGAACCTTAATTAAGGCTCGCGGCTATCCGTTTCAACACGGCAAGAGATTCCTCTATTGCCATTACAATGCGCCGCTGTTCCTGCAAAGGTGGGAGCAAGATAACTGTGTTCCCAAACTCCGTTCCGGATATTTCCTTGAATGTGGTTCCTGATGCACGGGAATGAATTTCTTCTATTTGCGTTATCAACCAATAGTAAATATATTCGCTTACTCCGCTGATATATGGACTGACGGACTTGAAGCCCTGATTTGTGCAGACTTCATTAGCAGCGATGACGGTGTAACCAATCGGTGCGCGGCTTGAAAATAAAACTGTACCAGCGGGCATAAGCGTGGCAGAAGAACTGTTCAACCCTTGTTCGGTAATTTTCCGACTCCCCTCTGAGATATATTTGTCCGTGTATCCGCTTAAATCGGCTGGGGTAATCCACGGTATTGTTCCATCGTTCCAATAGATTGATTCTTCTGTGCGCGGAGTCCCGCCGCCGATAATCTGACCGAGATTATTTAAGCGGCAAATCGCCCATCCCTCCGGCAACTTCCCATAGTGCGAGTTATCAGTAGTTGTTTCCGCCTTGCCGGTATTTTGACCGCCGTGTGCTTTCCAATTTTGACCTCGCACCCGGCGCGTTTGAGTTTCGCGAGGAACGAGCCGAAATCCTGCCCAGCGATGCGGATCCAGAGCGTCTCGACCTGTATAACAGTTCCAAGGCGCGGGAGGCAGTTGAAAAAAATGGCAAGACCCTGGACTTTCCAGCGGTTGCGAACCGTGCCGCCGATTGGCTCTATTCCAAACGCATGTCCATATGAACTCTCCTGCTCTCGGTATCGTGCCGCCCGTCTGTTTCTGGCGAGGAACTGCGGTATCGCGTCGGAGATATACCAATCAGCCGTTTGAAAGCGTTGCTGAACGCGCTTTCAGACGTATACCCCAACAGCCCGGCCAGAACAGAAATTGGAGTATCTTCTTCCCTAAGCGCCTGTTTAGCGAGGCGCATACGCCATTCGGTCAGGTAGGTGAGCGGAGGAACACCGGCAACCGCCTTGAAATGCACGGCGAAAGCGGTGCGTGACATGGCGGCCTCTTTGGCAAGCTCACCGAGTTGCCAGCTACGGGCAGGATTGCCGTGCATAAGACGCAGAACAGGGGCCAAACGCTTGTCGCTCACGGCACGCAGCCATCCTGGCGGAAGGGGCGCGCTCGACTCCATATATACCCGAAGAATCTGCACAAAGAGTAACTGGGCGAGATTGCTTGAAACAAGTTGCTCGCCCGGCAGTTCCGTTTCTCTTTCGCGCACCAGCTGATCAAGCAATATTTTTAAAGAAGCGGCTCGCGGAGAAGTTGCCGGGACGTGGATAAGCGGAGGTAGAATGTGTCCCAGAATTTCGCCGCTGCTTGCATCCAGCTTAACATGCCCGCCGATTTGAACCCAATCCGCTGAATTTCCAATTGCCGCCGTCTTGTTTGCTTTCCCGGCAAACAGACTCACCGCGTCTATAGGCTCGGCCTCAAAGTCACTGGCAAGCACAAAGGGCTTTTGGATTTTCAGCAGGAAAACATCCCCCTCCCCGACGCGCACGACCTCCTTCTGGCCGTCAATCATCAGCCAGCAACCGCCTTTTACCAGCGCGAAAAATTTTATTTGCTCAGGTTTGGGAAAGCGTAATGCCCACGATCCCCCGGCGGTAAAACCTCCGGAAATCATTGGCTGCACCTTGGCCAATCTCAAGATGTCGGAAAATGGATCGTTGATCATTTATGAACTATCACACAGAAAAACACGGATTTCAAGCGGTAATAGTACAGTTTGGCTAGCATTTTTATTTTCAACTCAAATGTTTGCGCAACCGGTTTTTGAACGATCACGCAAGTGATGCGAATGAACGAACATTGGTTATTTCCATAGGCCAATATAGACTCATAACGCGGTGGAACTATACCGGCTGAAAAACCGCAAGTTCGATGCAGCCTATCATTACCCGGAGCGAACCAATGTCAAATATACCCAGATCTCTTATATGCTGCGCGCTTTGGGGTTTCAGCTTTCTGCCTGCCGGTTGTTCGAATGAGCCTTCCACCGAAAGACCGCCGGTGAGCGTGACCTACATGCCGATCCAAACAGAATCCGTTCTCCTGACCGCCGAACTGCCGGGAAGAGTTTCTGCGGCAACGGTGTCCGAAGTCCGTCCCCAAGTTAGCGGTATCATTCTTGAACGTCTTTTTGAGGAAGGTTCTGAGGTGCGGGAAGGCGATATTTTATATCGTATAGACCCTTCACTGTATCAGGCGACTTTAAACAATGCTAAAGCCGCGCTCGCCAAGGCGGAAGCCAATGTGAACGCGGCGCACAATCTTGCGCGGCGCTACGCGCATTTAACCAAGGTCAAGGCCATCAGCAAGCAGGAGTATGACAATGCGCGCGCCGCATACGCTCAGACCTTGGCGGAAGTTGAAGAAGCCCGCGCATTGCTCGAAACAGCGCGGATCAATCTTGATTATACCCTGGTTCGTTCCCCGATTTCCGGGCGCATCGGGCGTTCCGCGGTCACGTCAGGCGCTCTTGTGACCATGAATCAGGCAGAGCCGCTGGCGACAATCCACAATATGGAAACTGTGTATGTGGATGTCACTCAATCCACCAAGGCGTTGCTTCGCCTTAAACGCGCATATGAAAACGGAGTTATGCGGCATAGCGATGCCGGGGCTCTGCAAGCTGCCCTGAAATATGATGATGGAACGCTCTACACCCGCAGAATACACGCCAACAAAGATAACGAGGTCAGTTGGCCATACGAAGATATTCCCGTAACCGGTAGTCTGAAATTTTCCGAAGTCACGGTGGACCAAACCACCGGCATGGTAACAGTTCGAATTGTTTTCCCAAATCCTGAGCAGAGTTTGTTGTCCGGAATGTATGTGTACGCGGTAGTAGAGGAAGGAGTCCGCGAAGAAGCTGTCCTTGTCCCGCAAAAGGCGGTTGCCCGCGACAACCGGGGCCGTCACTTTGTCCGCCTGCTTGCTCCTGACCTAACGAGTGAAAAAAGCGGTATATTCACCGTTACCGTCAGAACCGTCACCATTGATCGCCCTATAGGTAATAACTGGCTCTTAACAGACGGGCTTGCCTCTGGAGAATTGCTTCTGCTGGAGGGCGCGATGAAACTACGGCAGGGGGAACCGGTTCTCGGCGTGCTGGAAACAGACGCCGCAGCGGTTCATGCCTCGCGCCATACCGAAGCCGTTGCGGGTTCCCGCGCCGTTTCCGCAAAATAGGGGGCAAACAGCATGTCGCGTTTTTTCATAGACCGCCCCGTTTTTGCCTGGGTCATCGCCATTTTGATCATGCTCGGCGGTTCCCTGGCTCTGTACTCCCTGCCCGTGGCCCAGTTTCCCGACATCGCCCCGCCCGCCGTCACCATCAACGCCGTCTATCCGGGGGCAACCGCCGTGGCCGTGGAAGAGGCGGTTACACAAGTCATCGAGCAGCAGATGAGAGGCATAGATAATCTAAGCTATCTTTCTTCCACCAGCGACAGCACAGGGCGGGCCTCAATTACGCTAACTTTTGCGGCTGGCGCTGATCCCGACATCGCTCAAGTTCAAGTGCAGAATAAACTGTAGCTCGCCACTCCCTTGCTGCCGCAGGAAGTACAGCGCCAGGGAATTTCCGTAAGCAAAACCAACCAGAAGTCATTGCTCTTTCCCGCCTTCGTTTCCGAAGACGGCGCAATGAGCGATGCCGACATCAGCGACTATGTGGCCAGTAATATCGTTGACCCTCTGAGCCGTCTGCCCGGTGTAGGTAACGTGGAACTGTTCGGAACACAGTACGCCATGCGCATCTGGTGCGACCCAGCCAAATTCGCCCAGTTCGGTATTACGCCCGATGACGTGGCCCTGGCGGTTAAAGGGCAGAACACGCAGGCTGCCGGCGGCAGAATTGGAGCGATGCCTGCCATCAGCGGCCAGCAGATCAGCCTGACGGTCAGTGCGGCCAGGCGCTTCACCACGGCGGAACAGTTTGAAAACATCCTCCTGCGTGTAAACCGCGACGGCTCGGCGCTATATCTGAAAGACGCTGCGCGGGTCGAACTAAATAGCGAATCCTTTGGCATGGTTCGCCGCCTGAACGGCAAACCGGCCGCGGCCCTGCGTATCATGCTCGCCAATGGCGCGAACGCCTTGCAGATGGCGGACGCTGTGAAAGCGGAACTGAAAAGGCTGGAGCCGTTCCTTCCTCCCGGCATCAAGGTGGTCATTCCCTACGACACAACGCCCTTTGTAAAAATATCCATTCAAGAGGTCTATAAAACTCTCGGAGAGGCCATCATTTTAGTCTGTCTGGTGATGTTCCTTTTTTTGCAGAACTTTCGGGCAATCATCATTCCAACCATAGCTGTGCCAGTCGTGCTACTTGGCACTTTCGGCATACTGGCGGCAGCCGGATATTCCATCAACACCATGACCCTGTTCGCCCTGGTTCTATCCATCGGCCTGCTGGTGGACGACGCCATTGTGGTGGTGGAAAACGTGGAACGGCTCATGCGCCAGGAAAACCTTTCTTCGCGCGAAGCCACCCGCAAAACCATGCGCCAGATTTCCAGCGCCCTGGTGGGAATCGGCTTGGCGCTGTCAGCGATTTTCGTGCCTATGGCTTTTTTAAGCGGTTCTGTCGGCGTCATCTTTCGCCAGTTTTCCCTTACCATCGTGGCTTCTATGGGGATTTCCGTGCTTGTCGCCATGATCCTTACCCCGGCGCTGTGCGCCACCATGCTGCGCCCGCATACGCCGGAACCGCAGACCCGACTGGGATTTTTCGGGACGTTCAAGCGCGCGCTCGATTATTTGACCGGCAAGTATCAACGGGAGATTGCCGGCATGTTGGCAAAACCGGTGCGTTTTATCGCTCTGTATTTGTGCCTGTTGCTGGTTCTGACGCTGCTTTTTTTCCGCCTGCCTTCCTCCTTTCTGCCCGACGAGGACTTGGGCGTGGTCAGCACTTTGGTGCAACTGCCGCCGGGGGCTTCTATGGAGCGCACCCTTCATGTTTTTGAACAGGTGGAACGGCATTTTCTTGAGGACGAAAAAGAGGCGGTGGATAACGTGCTTTCTGTCGGCGGACGCGGCTTTAGCAGTAACGGCGACAATACAGGCTTGGGCTTCATCCAGTTCAAGGATTGGGATGAACGCCGGGGTGCGGATAAAAGCGTATCCGCCATTGTTGCCAGGGCCAGAGCCAAGTTCACGGAAATAGACGAGGGGCTGGCAATGGTGTTCGCCCCTCCCGCCGTGGTGGAACTCGGCAGCGCGATGGGGTTTGACCTGGAGCTTGTGGACAGATCCGGCCAGGGACATGCCGCTCTTGTCGAAGCCAGGGACAGGCTTGTCGCCGCTGCCAACGCGCATCCTGACTTGCGTGGCGTGCGGGCCAAAGGGCTTATGGACGTTGAGCAGTATGAATTGGATATCGACCTGCCCAAAGCGGCTGCTCAAGGCATACAATCCGGTGATATTTACAGGACAATTTCCGCTTTTTGGGGCGGGCTGTACATCAACGATTTCATGGATAAGGGGCGCACCAAAAGAGTCTATTTGCAGGCGGACGCCCCTTTCCGGATGCAATACACGGATTTTGACCGCTACCACGTGCGTAATGCCTGGGGAGAAATGGTGCCGTTCTCCACTTTCATGCGCGTCAGTTCTTCTTACGCCCCGCCAGGCCTGGAGCGTTACAACGGCTTTCCCTCAATGGGCATACTGGGCGAGGCTGCTCCGGGAACTACCACGGGACAGGCCATGATCATCATGGAAGAGTTGGCGAAAACGCACGCCCCCGGTTTTGATTGCAACTGGACCGGGCTTTCCTATGAGGAACGCATAAGCGGCTCGCAGGCTCCGCTTTTGTATGCCCTGTCTCTTCTGGCTGTGTTTTTATGCCTTGCCGCCCTGTATGAAAGCTTAAGCATACCGTTTTCCGTGATGTTGGTCATGCCGCTCGGCGTTGTCGGCGCGCTTGCCGGTGTATCGCTGCGCGGCATGAGTAATGACGTGTACTTTCAGGTTGGCCTGCTGGCGGTTATCGGCCTGTCGGCCAAAAACGCCATTCTGATTGTGGAGTTCGCCAACGAGCTGAGGAGAAGCGGCCTGGATCGTGTGCAGGCGGCATTACAAGCCGTTCAGCTGCGGTTGCGGCCTGTTATCATGACCTCAATGGCGTTTCTTCTGGGAGTCTTGCCGTTGGCGATAAACAGCGGCGCGGGTTCCGGCAGTCAGAACGCCATAGGCACTGTCGTCATGTCAGGCGTAGCTGTCGCTACGGCGCTTGGTGTTTTCTATACCCCATTGTTTTTTGTCCTGGCAGATTCGTTAGCTGTAAAAGTAAAAAGACGAATTGCTTTGAACTATGCTAAAAAGAACTTTCACTATTTGCCTGGGCCAGACCGAGAAAAGGCGCGGACAGGCAGGCCGGAATGAGCAGGGACATAAGCCTGCCGGGCTTTTCGCCGTCAAACACCTTGCCGGGATTTGCCCCCAAAACGTCCTGTCTTACGGCAATAGGCGCTATAAGCATAACCGTAATGACGTTGTAAAAATTTTTCCTCGCGAAAAATCTGTCTTAAAATCAGCACTAGGGAAACAGCCAAGTTAAGCGCCATGGCCAAATTGGCAAAAACCAGCCCCAAGCCAAAGTAAAAAATAAGCAGTGATACATATAACGGATTGCGGCTGTAGCGGAAGACGCCATGGGTCATCAGGCTGCCCGGATTATACTGGTCAATGCCAACCCGAAATGATTCGGCAAAAGAGGCAAGGCCCCACCTGTATCCAGCCACTCCAGCCAGGCAAAGCACAATTCCAAGCCAGTCCAGGAGGATTGGCCGCCATATATCCTGGATTCCCGTTACTCATGATGATGATGGTGGAGATACCCCGAGCTTAGTAAAAAGGGTTTTCTGTTTTTCCAGGATTTCACCCACGCGCAAGGCATGGCCGGGATACTCAAAGCATTCTATCACATCCAATTTATCCAA
>JAIRYI010000084.1 GCA_031267815.1 Desulfarculales bacterium
GAGGTCGAACCTGGTTGTAAAAATTGATCCACTGACCAATGCCAACCCGAGCCTCTGAGCCGGTTTCGTATGCATGCAGATACACATTTTCATATTTCAGAGATCGCCAAAGACGTTCAATAAAAACGTTATCCAGCCAGCGCCTGCGGCTATCCATGGAAATATGAATGCCGTTGTCTTGCAACACTTTTGTGAAAGCAACACTGGTAAACTGACTGCCCTGGTCAGTATTAAAGATAGCAGGTCTGCCATATTTCTTTAACGCCGCCTCTAAAGCTGAAACGCAAAAATCAATGTCCATGGTATTGGAAAGACGCCACGACAACACTTTCCGGCTATACCAGTCTATGATGGCTACAAGATATAAGAAACCTCTCCGCATAGGTATATAGGTTATATCTGCGCACCATTCTCCGGCAGCCGTCTCGCAACTTCAGCGCAGCGCAAGCATGAGTATCTGAGCATTCGCCCCCTCTTAAGGCAGAAAGTTGCCACCGGCACCCTATTTTAACATCAAATACGATCAGGCAACTATTTAATATATTTCTAAAATTTTAATTTATGATAAAAATATTGACAGCATTTATAATTGCTGATATTAGTTAGACCGTATTCAAAAATTTTACGGGAATAACCGCTGTTGTTTGCGTGTTTTGGTTAATAAATTGTTCTTGCAGTTTTGTCGCAGGTCTGTCTATTATTCAAAATATTTCATGGAGGATTGCGCCTACTTAATTTTTAACTAATTGTTTTGACAAGTATTGTGTGAGAGACCATCCATACCTGGAGGGGCCGTGCATGAATAATCAATCAGCCGGGCATTACTGCAATATATGGCTTGCCCCCTTGAGCAATGGCTCGTATATGGGGGATGACATAAGTTTTAGTCCAGAATTTGAAGAATTACGTGATGAAGTAGAAAAAAGTAATTCTTTGCATTCTAATGCGGGAACCGATTGGGAAATTGTATTGCAGCAAGCGACAGAACTCTTGGCTGATAAAAGCAAAGACCTGTGGGTGTTATGCTATGGTATACGGGCAATTTATGAAACAGGCGGATTAAGCGCGTGCAATATCAGCTTAGCCGCTCTATCTCAGCTTCTACAACAAAACTGGCAGGAAATATATCCACCCGCAAGCAAAATCAAGCGTCGTTGCGCGCCTTTGGAATGGCTTAACAGCCGGTTCGAACAAAGTTTACGCAATGGTTTGAATGGTTCCGGCGATCCTGAAGTAATAGGCCGATTCAAACTCGAAATAACCAGAATACAAAATTTCCTAAAAGAAAAAATGGGGGAATCCGCCCCACTATTCAGTAATACTCTACGTGTATTGCCTGATAATGCCGTTGCGGAACAGCGGGTAAAAAACCCTTTAAACGACAAACTGCCAACACCATCTAACATTAATAGCTCAACCGATATTATAAGTTCACTTGAACAAAATAATGGGAGAGTTCCTGCCGGTATCTTGCCTCAGTTAATTCGCGCGACTCAGGAGCAGGCACAGCAATTGGCCGTTCACTATTTATCTTTGGATATATTAGATTGGAGGGCTTATCTTTTACATCGTGCTGTCTTATGGTGTACTATCAATCAATTACCGCAAGCGAATTCATCTAAAATTACCCCTTTAAGAAATGTCATACCAGATGAGAAAATAGCCATGTATGCGTCCGGCGTTGAAGCCAAGCGCTTCAGCGAAGTATTGCCTCAGTTGGAGCGTTCCGCGGCTAAAGCACCTTACTGGTTCGACGGGCATTATATGGTTGCGAAATGCCTGGAAGGATTACAGGCAACGATTGCGCAGCAGTTTGTTTCTGAATTGCTCATTCAATTTTTGACAAAATTCCCGGAATTATCCGCTTATAAATTTTATGATGAGACGCCTTTCATGTCGGCAAAAACGGCACAGTGGGTGTCAGAAATACAAAAGAAAACTAATAATTCTATATCAGATATTTTTAAAGACATGAATGAGTCGGCAGATAAAAATATATTGAATGAAGCTATAGACATTGGCAGGCAGAAAGGCTTTCAGGCCGGCTTAGCACATCTGGGCAATACCCATCCTGGCAAGAATTGTGCATCCATTGAGCATGGAATTCTTAAGGCACGTTATTGCATAGTCTTTGGCAAGGCCGATATTGCTATACCACTGTTGCAGGAACTCTATCACCGATTAGAAGTCTGGAATTTGTTAGACTGGGATCCCCGGCTTAGCGCAAAAATTATTCATCTCTTGCAGCAGGTATCTCCTCAAGGTTCTTTGCCGGAAAACGCTATGCGCCGTTTACATTGGTTACATTTGGAAACGGTTCTAGCCCTGAAGGAAATTTAACGCTGGTAATTTTTAACCATGTTTAGGGAGGAAAAATTTAATGGCAGCCAGAGAATCATCTATAGCGCCCAAGGAGCGCATTAACGTCACGTTCAAGCCTGCAACTGGAGGAGCTATGGAGGAAATTGAACTTCCTCTCAAGATCGCGGTAGTGGGAGATTTTTTATTTCGCCATGATGAACGCAACATCCTGGAGCGCAAGCCTGTCAGCATAAACAAAAATAATTTCGATGACGTGTTAGCCAAACAGAACTTGAACTTGAAAATATCCGTGCCCAATCATTTGCTGGATAAAAAAGACGGAACTTTTGCGGAAAGTATACTTGTTGATTTAGAGATAAAAAACTTGCGCGATTTTACCCCCGAAGGAGTGGCCAGGCAGGTTCCTGAACTGCAAAAGCTGTTGGATTTGCGCGAAGCGCTTGTGTCGTTAAAAGGGCCTTTAGGTAACGTGCCGGCTTTCAGGAAAACGATAGAAGAAATTCTCAAAAATCCTGCACAGCGCGATCAAGTGCTTAAAGAGCTGGTAGCGGCAAATAACGAAATTGGTACTGATACTGGGAATAAATCTGACAGCGAAGCCAGTAATGATGAAAATAATCATGACAATGATCATGATAAAAATTAAGGAGCGGCATAATGGAAAACTATATTCAAGAGCAACAACATACTGCCAGTCAGATGGGGGCATCATTATTAGAACAGATTATCGGGGCCAGTAACATTACCCCGCAAGATGAAGGGTATGAAGCTGCCCGCTTGGGTGTAAGTGCGTTTATCGAAGAAATGCTCAAACCCGCCAATGCGCAGGAGAAAATTAAAAAGGCAACTGTTGACCGTATGATTGCGGAAATAGATAAGCGGTTAAGTATCCAGGTTGATGAAGTATTGCATCATAAAAAATTTCAGGAAACGGAATCAGCGTGGCGGGGCTTGAAATTATTTATAGACAGAACAGATTTTCGTGAAAATATTGAAGTTGTAATCATAAATATTAGCAAAGAAGATTTGTTAGATGATTTTCTCGAAGCTTCAGAAATATCACAATCTGGTTTCTACAAATTAGTCTATACCGCGGAATACGGTCAATTTGGCGGTAAGCCGGTTGGAGCTATAATTGGCAATTATTATTTTGCACCTTCGGCTATAGACATGAGGTTGCTACAAAATCTAAGCAATGTGGCGGCAATTGCCCATTCGCCTTTCATAGCTGCGGCTGGGCCTGAATTTTTTGGTCTGGACAGCTTTGAGCGGCTGCCGGCCTTAAAAGATTTGCAGGATATTTTCAGCAGCCCGCGCTATACTAAATGGCATTCTTTTCGTGAGACCGAAGATTCACGTTATGTCGGCCTGACCTTACCCCGCTTCCTGCTCCGGCAACCGTACGATCCGGAAGAAAATCCGATAAAAGCATTTGTTTATAAAGAAAACGTGGATGATAATCATGAAAATTTTCTATGGGGCAACACCGCTTTCACGTTTGCCACCAGGCTGACCGAGAGTTTTGCGAAATATCGCTGGTGCCCCAATATTATCGGGCCTCGCTCCGGCGGCGCGGTGGAAGACCTCCCAGTACATCTTTATGAGAGCCTGGGTGATATTGAAATGAAAATACCGACTGAAATTTTGATTTCAGATCGCCGAGAATATGAATTAGCTGAACAAGGCTTTATTGCCCTCACCATGCGCAAAGGTTCAGACAATGCTGCGTTTTTCTCGGCTAATTCCTGCCAGAAACCTAAATATTTCGGCACCTCGGCTGAAGGCAAAGACGCTGAATTAAATTATCGTTTAGCTACTCAATTGCCATATATTTTTATTGTGTCGCGGCTGGCCCATTACATAAAGGTATTGCAACGCGAAAATATCGGTTCATGGAAAGAGCGTTCTGATATGGAGCGTGAACTGAATATTTGGATCAGGCAGTATGTGGCGGATCAGGAAAATCCAAGCTCAGATACGCGCAGCCGCCGTCCCTTACGCGGTGCAGAAATTTTGGTGGAAGAGGTTGAAGGCGATCCGGGATGGTACAGGTCAACTATAAGCGTAAGGCCGCATTTCAAATATATGGGGGCTTATTTTACTTTATCCCTGGTTGGCAAGCTTGATAAGCCTAAGGCCTGATGAACATGGCTGGAAGTTTGTATGAACGGCTGGTGATGGGTGAGCAGGCCATGCTTATGGATGAAGATGAATCCATTCGCAATCACCTGGAACGTATGCTGGGAACCAGGCAGGGAGCTTTACTTACTCTGCCCGATGATTATGGGCTTCCAGACCTTAACGATTTAAATATGTCACGCAGCGAATTACAGTTTCATTGCTGCCAGGCCATTGAGACCTGTATTGATAAATATGAACCCAGGTTAACCAAGGTTAAAGTTACTCAGGAGCGCATTGAGGAAGGCTCTTTTGATATGGTGTTTAGTATTGATGCGCTTAAAGTTGACAGTAAAGGCCAGTTGAGCAATTGGAACAATAAAGTTTTTGTTGACGGCAAGGGATTAAAAATGAAGAGGACGTGATATTTTTATTTCCGCATTCGTGATAAAAGGAGACTTTTCTATGTCACTGACAAAAAATAATAGAGGGGTAATACGCATCGGTGATAAAACATCCCATGACGGGCAGGTAATAACCGTCTACGGTGAGATGGAAGTTCAGGGCAGAATTGTGGCGCGAATTGGCGATCTGGTATCTTGTCCCAGATGTGAGGGCGGTCCTTTTAAAGTTATCGAAGGCGATCTGGATGTAACTGATCATGGTATTCCTGTCGCTTTTGACGGGCACAAAACTGAATGTGGCGCTATTTTAATATCTTCAGTCACCTAATTGATTTTTGGCATGAGTTTTAATAAATATTTTCAGGAAGAGCTGGTAGCCTTAAGGGAATTAGGCAAAGAATTTGCCGAACACAACCCTGCCCTGGCTCCATTTTTATCTACGCCTGGCCGCGATCCGGATGTTGAGCGTATTTTGGAAGGGTTTGCTTTTTTAAGCGGGCGCTTACGGCAAAAGCTTGATGACGAGTTCCCTGAATTGACTCACTCGCTTTTTAACTTGTTGTGGCCTAATTATTTACGCCCAATTCCAGCTTGCAGCATAATCGAATACCAGCCTACCGCGGAATCGGCGGGAGGATTAAATATTCCACGGGGCACAATTGTAGAGTCAAAGGCTGTGGAAGGCACCCGTTG
This sequence comes from Desulfarculales bacterium, assembly GCA_031267815.1. Lineage (GTDB taxonomy): Bacteria > Desulfobacterota > Desulfarculia > Desulfarculales > Desulfarculaceae > JAIRYI01. Next base: position 5,538 of record JAIRYI010000084.1, read on the forward strand.
CCGTTTTAGAACCATTTATGACATTGATATAATCCCCATACGGCTTAGCGCCTATAATATGGTCAAACGTGACGGCCAGGCTATCATGGCGTTACGGTTTGCCTGTCTGGGCGCCGGTATTGATAAACTGGAGTTAAGCAAATTACGCATTTTCATAAAAGGAGAAAGCAGTATTGCCCATACGATTTATTTTTCCATGTTAAGGCAAGTTACGGCGATAAATTTTGTTCTGCGTGATGTTGAAAACAGAGAATATATAACTTTACAAATACCTCCGGCAAGCATAACTCCTGTAGGCTTTTGTGAAGATGAAGGGTTATATCCTTATCCGGCAAATACATTTTCCGGTTATCGTATTTTGCAGGAATATTTTTGTTTCCCGGAAAAATTTTTATTTGTGGAAATAAAAAATTTGCAAGAGGCATTAAAAAATGTTCCCGCGCAAGCGCAGAATGCTTCTGAATTTGAGTTGCATTTTCTATTAACTGATCTGCCTGAAAATTATGAAGGCTTTCGCTTGGATAATTGGCGGCTTTTCTGCACCCCGGTGGTCAATCTTTTCCCCTTTGACGCAGCGCCGGTAAGAATAGACCAGCGGCAGACAGAATACCGCATTGTGCCTGACCCTCGCCGTCCATACCATTTTACCACCTATAGCGTTGATTCTGTAAGCAGTTGGCAGCATGTTGCTAAAAAATCTTGCGATTATGTTCTTTTTGAATCTTTTGAACATGAAAATGATACGGAAAACTTAACCGCCTATTATCGTTTGCGCCTGCGCCCGTCGGCCTATGATGGCGCTACGGAATGCTATATTTCAATAGTCCAGACACAAAACAGTATTGTGCCCATAGATGGGGAAACTATTTCTTTAGAATTGACATGCACTAATCGCAATCTGCCTGCGGCGCTGGCTGTAGGTGATATAAATCTGCCGGGTGAGAATAGTCCACAGGCAGTTACTTTTTCCAATATTATCCCGGTAACCCCTTCTTATTCTCCTGTATTGGATGGCGAGCCATTGTGGCGTCTTATTTCAAACATGTCATTGAATTATATTACACTTACCGATGTCGGGGCATTGAAAGCCGTACTTAGCGCGTACAATTTCAGGGCGGCGCATGATATTCATCGCGCGAACGTGTTTGAGCAGATATTACGGGGAATGTTGCATATAAGATGTGAAGAAGCGGATCGTATTTACCGCGGCTTGCCTTTAAGAGGGGCTTGTACATATTTGAGTATGAATCACAGGTGTTTCAGTTGTGAAGGCGATATGTTTTTGTTTGCTTCCGTATTAAATGAATTTTTAAGCCTCTATGCCACAGTGAACAGTTTTCATCAACTCACTGTCATTGACGAAAGAACAGGAGCAAGATATCAATGGCCAGCCCGGCTGGGGAGCGCGATCACGCTATAGACAACAGTGTTCCGCCAATTATGGAAGAACTTAACAGGAGTCCGGGAAATTTTGCCTTTGCCCAGGCGGTCAGACTTGCTGTAAGTTATGTGCATACTCAGACCCCAAAGTCTCCCCGCTTGCGTTACAAAGTTAATCCGGATTTATCGTTTCCTCCCGGTGATATTAAAAGTATAGAACTGAATATTGCTGAGGCTGAAATCCAAATCGTGCTTAATTTGATGGGCATGCACGGAGCCGCTTCGCCTTTGCCCGCCTATTTTACTGAATTTGTCGCTCAACATCAGGATGAAAATGATGTATTGCGTGATTTCTTTGATATCTTTAACCACCAGTTGATTTCTATACTTTATGGCCTATGGGGTAAATACCGCTATTATATCCAATATAAAAACAATGCCGAAGACAAGTTATCCAACCGTTTCTTAAGTTTTATCGGTATAGGTATCAGCGAATTGCGGCAGGCAAAAGCGCTCAATTGGGCAAAATTGCTGGCCTACATAGGATTAATTGCCTTTCGCGGAGAAGCGGCCGGCGCGTTGGAAAGCATTTTACGTTATTATTTCAACCATCAGGCGGTGAGCATTATTCCATGTATAGTTCGTTCGGTGGTTATTCCCGCTGATCAGTTATGCGTATTGGGCTGTGAAAATTCATATCTGGATATTGATTGCCATCTTGGCACTGAAATCCCTGACCAGACGGGAAAATTCCGAATAAAAGTTGCCGATTTAGGCTGGGATAAATTTAATTCATTTCTGCCCAACGGCCCTGTTTTTGTAGAATTAAAAACATTAGTGCAATTCGTGCTGCGCTCCAGATTGACATTTGACCTGGAATTACGCCTGCTGCTGAGTGAACTACAGCCGTTGCGTATCGGAGAAAATTCTGTATGCAGGCTTGGCTGGTCCACCTGGCTGGGTGATAATGGGGATGGCATAGTCATACTGGAAACCGACAGATAGGAAATTTTAAAATGATAAATATGAATTTATCCGCACTGGTGGCATCATTGGAAAGTTCCTGCCGTTCCGCGCTTGAAGAAGCCGCCGGCGCTTGCGTAAACAGAGGCGGGCATGAAATTACCATTGAAGATTATATGGAAAAACTTATTTCAACCAACATGATGCAGGATATAATCACCCAATTTGAATTAAATAAAGAGCGTTTGTATGAACTTCTGCGTGTATCCCGCCCGCAAAATGAATCCAGTTCTTCAAGACCGGTTTTTTCACCCTTGCTTATAAGCTACCTCCAGGAATCTTATTTATTGGCCAGTTTGGAAATGGGATATCAGGAAATTAATGCTGGTATTCTGGTTCTTACTCTGTTGGTTAATCCTGCCCGCTATAGCATTATGCCTTTTTATCGTGAACTGGGCAAAATCGCTTCCGACAAGCTGCGCAATTTATTGGAGGGGCTGAAATCAATGACTGCCGCAAAATCATCGCCTGCGGCGGGGATTTCCGGCGAGGATTCCGCTTTACAAAATTACACCACTGATTTTACTGAAGAAGCGCGATTGGGAAAAATTGATCCAGTGTTTTCGCGTGGCCCCGCAATAAGGCAGATGATAGATATTCTCACCCGCAGGCGTAAAAACAATCCTATTTTGGTGGGAGACCCAGGGGTTGGCAAAACCGCTGTGGTTGAAGGTTTGGCTCTGAAGGTTGTGCATAATGATGTTCCTGACGCTTTGAGAGGAGTCCGTATCGCTGGTTTGGATATGGGACGCCTTCAGGCCGGAGCCAGTATGAAAGGCGAATTTGAAAAACGCTTAAAAGGAGTAATAGATGAAGTAAAATCTTCACCGGTACCTACCATTTTATTTATTGACGAAGCTCATACTTTAGTAGGAACGGGAAACACTTCCGGCAGCGGCGACGGGGCGAACTTATTGAAACCGGCTCTGGCAAGAGGCGAACTGCGCACTGTGGCCGCAACCACATGGAGTGAATATAAAAAATATTTCGAAAAAGACGCTGCTTTAGCGAGAAGATTTCAACTGGTCAGGCTGGATGAGCCGTCGCTGGAAGATACGGTAACTATATTGCGCGGATTAGCCCCTCATTATGAAAAAGCGCATAAAGTATATGTACGTGATGATGCCATAACCCGTACGGCGGAATTAGCCGCCAGATATATAAGCGGCCGTCAGCTTCCGGACAAAGCGATAGATGTTCTGGATACCGCTTGCGCGAAAGTTAAGGTGAGCCTGGGCGCGAAACCCGCGATTTTGGAGCGCAAACAAGAGGAGTTGGGCGCTGTCAGCAGAGAATTGGAGGCTTTTGAGCGTGACAGTATACGAGGCGTCACCTATGGCTCAAAAAATGGCAGATATGGGGTCTTAAAAGAAAAATCTTCGCTCTTAAGACGGGAAATAGAAACCATTGAAACCCAGTGGCAAAAAGAAAAAAATCTTATTACCGAGATTATTGATATTCGCACCGGCGAAGATAATCCGGAAAGCCATAACGGCAGACTGGCCGAACTTATAAATGAACTGCATATCGTTCAAAACGGACAATCGCTTGTCTTTTATGAAGTAAACCCCAATCTGGCAGCCGAAATTGTGGCGGACTGGACAGGTATACCTTTACAGAAATTGAGCAACGATGATGCTGACGCGTTACAGAATTTCGGTCAGCGCCTGCGTGTGCGCATTAAAGGACAGGAACATGCTTTGTCGGTAATCGAAAAGGCTGTTTTAGCTTCACGCACTGGTCTGAATAACCCCAATACGCCTTCAGGCATATTCCTTTTAGTTGGCCCCAGCGGTGTAGGCAAGACCGAGACCGCTCTGGCGGTAGCCGATGAGCTGTTTGGCGGCGAGCGCTTTTTGATCAGCATCAATGGCTCCGAATTTCAGGAAAAGCATACCATCTCCCGCCTTATAGGTTCTCCGCCGGGATATGTGGGATATGGAGAAGGCGGCAGGCTTACCGAAGCGGTGAGACGCCAGCCGTATTCAGCGGTTCTTTTTGATGAAGTCGAAAAAGCTCATCCTGATATATTGAACCTTTTTTATCAAGTCTTTGATAAAGGAGTATTGGCTGACGGTGAAGGCAGAGAAATCGACTTTAAGAACACCATGATTTTTATGACTTCCAATATCGGCGGTGATATAATCGCGGCTTTATGTGAGGACGGCGAAATACCGGACAGTGATATTTTGCTGGAAGCTGTCCGCCCGGCCTTGACTCAGTTCTTTAAACCCGCGCTTCTGGGCAGAATGACTGTGGCGCCTTACGCGGCAATTCCTTACGATATTTTAAAAATACTGACAGAAATAAAACTTGCGCAAATTGCCAGGCGTCTGCAAGCCACTCATCAAATATCTATGGCTTGGAGCGATCCAGTTGTAGAAAATATCGTCAAATCATGCAAAGCTGTCGATACCGGCGCCCGCAATATCGACCATATAATCAATTCCAGCTTATTGCCTGACATTGCCGCGCAATTATTGGGCCGCATGAATGATAAAACAGATATTCAATCGGTATTTATTGATTTAAATATTGAAATTAACAAATTTATTTATCATTTTTCCAAAAATTAAAGGAATGGATTGAGTCTTAGAGGTTCATGAGAATTTCATCGCGAACATTGAATTGTATGCAAGCCTTACGCGCTGACAGTGATATTGTCTCGCTATGTAATCAGTTGGCATTGAGCATTTGTGAAAAAATGCAGGCAATTGAAAGTCATATTTTCCTGCTTGATGATAAATCGGAAAATCTTTGCTGGCTGGCAGGTCAGCCGCAAAAACATATTCAACCGGAATATAAAAATTCCGGTATCAGTTTATCTGATTTGGGTGACCCTCTGGTGTTTTGTATTTGCAATGGAGGCAGATATATGCTTAACCGTATGCTGCCAGGCAAAACTAACGGTTCCATAAGCTATTTACAGACTGACCAAAATTTTAATCAGGTAGTTTTTCTTCCATTCATTGCCCCGCCTAATTTTACTCTTGGCGGAATTTTGTCTCATTTCACGCATATCAGCAATACCGGCGTGGACCAATTGGAAATACTGAGTAATTATACAGCATCTCTTATCCAGTTAATTAAAAAAGAGCAGCATTACAGCGCTTATGTAAAACGTATGCATGAAGATATAAAGAAGCTGACGCCCAAGCGTAACTTATTGCCCGGAGAAGAAAATCATTGGGGGATAATAGGCCACAGCCCTGCTATCAGCAAAGTCATACATGATATAGCTCATATAGCTCCCACCAATACTCCTGTGCTTATAACCGGTGAAACCGGAACCGGAAAAGAAATAGTTGCCAACGCCATTCATAAAGCCAGCATTCGCGGGGATCACAGATTTGTGAAAATAAATTGCGCGGCTCTCCCTCCATCTTTGTTGAAGCGCGAATTATTTGGATACAAAAAAGGCTCATTTAGAGGGGCCAGGAAAGATCAGACGGGATTATTACAGAATGCCGACGGCGGCACATTTTTCTTTGACGAAATTGGGGCTATGAATTTAGAGTTGCAGGCAAAAATATTAAGTTTCATGCAAAATTATGAAGTCAACCCGCTGGGCGCCAGATACTCAAAGAGAATTGATGTAAGAATAATTGCCGCCACTAATCGCAATTTAGAAGCTATGCTGGCAAAAGGCCAATTCAGGCGCGATCTGTATCACCGCCTGGCAGTGTTTCAGATACAAATTCCCCCTTTACGCAACCGGCGTGAAGATATTCCGCTTTTAGTTGAATATTTTAATAAAAAAATCAGGTTAAACGCTAATAATATTGCATTTGACGAAAACTTTTTTGTTAAACTCAAGAACCTTTCCTTGCGCGGCAATGTGTGGGAATTGCAGACGCGTATAGAACGTTTTTTGTTATATGGTTCTGTAAGGTTCGGAGACGAAGTTAATTGGCATCTGTCCAGGTTGTTGATAGAGTATGAAGCGCATATTATACAGCGCATATTAAAGGAATGTGATGGTAATCATAGTTTAGCCGCAAGCAGATTGGGCATACCGCGAAGAACATTGGGCTATAGAATCCAGAAGATTAGTGAATCTATTGGGAAAAGAATCCTGAAATTTGCATGATTTGCGTATGATAACTGCACTTGCGGCGGTCTGGAGAAAACGATGGAATTGATGTTAGAAGTGATAAGTAGGCAGAAATTTTCCGGAGATTTCCCCGTATCCCATGTATTTGGCAATGTGGGGGGATATATTGGCCGTTCACGAGAGTGCGAATGGGTCATTCCTGATAAAACAAAACGTATGTCGCGTAAACATGCATTAATAAGTTGTGACGGCAGTCATTTTTATATTGAAGATGTGAGCGCCAATGGCATTTTTAGCCCCGATGAAGAAAAAATCGGTAAAACTGGCCGCCATAGGTTGGAGCATGGAGAAAGTTTTACTTTAGCTGACTATACAATCCAGGCGCGCCTGCTTCATGATCCGAAAACCTATGTAACCGGTAAAGCTGGCGGTGGAGATATTATCCCCGACGATGCTTTTTTAGACCTGGATCCTTTAGTGGCAATGGAACAGCAAGAATACCATGAGGCAAAAGAGCGGCTTGGTTATAATGAATTGTTAAGTGATACCGTAAACCCGCTCAATTCTGTGTCTGATCACAGTGATCCTGTCTTGGATGCAATGCTCCCTATAACGGCGGTTGTGGATACCGCAGCAACGCGTAATGTTGAAAATATAAATTTAAATGTACCTGACGTTGCTATTGCCTCCGCAACCGGGAACATGAATTTAAAAGGTGAAGATGATCACAAGGATAATATGCGGGAAGTTATGCCTTCAACGGAAATCGATATCTTTTTTAAGGCATTGGGATTTGCCCAGCCTCCTGAATCCCCGAAGGAGCGCGTAAGAATTCTGCAATCAGCCGCCCAATTGCTGGTAGCTTCAATAGATGGAATTTTACAGTCGCTGCAGAACCGGGCAGAAAGTAAAAATGAACTCAGATTATCAGTGACTACTATGCGTCTTGCTGGAAATAATCCGCTTAAATTAAGCCCTAACCCGCAGGCCGCCATTGAACAAATGTTAATCTCACCTCAGTCCGGTATGTTGCCGGCAGTCAAAGCCATGTACGCCGCTTTTGAAGATATACATAGTCATCATATGGGTATTCTCGCTGGAGCAAGGGCGGCGGTAAATGCCTGTCTTGAAAAAATTTCTCCCCAAAATGTCGTTAACCGTTTAGATATAAATGGCCCTGTACGCATTGGCCGTACGGCAAGATTATGGAAAACATTTATTCGCATGCATTATGATGCATCGCAAGATCATGAAGGGTTCGCCGAAATATTCTTACGGGATTTTGCCAGAGCGTACGAAATGCAGGTTCATACCTTAAATCCAATGCCTCAACGTTACTCTAAAGGAAATAACTAATGAAAACAGTGAGTTTGTTTTTATGTCTGATGGCTTGCATTTTAGTTGGCGCAGGATGTTCTTCCCCAAGGTTTGACATTGAAATTGCCAGTCAGCCCAACCTTAATCCTGACAATTCCGGCCGGCCGTCACCGGTGCTTATTAAAGTTTATGAATTATCGTCTGATTTGTCATTCAAACAAGCGGACTTTTTAGCAATGTTTGAGAAACCTGTGCAGACATTGGGTTCTGACCTGATCGCGGCTGATGAATTAATCTTGCTGCCCGGTGAAGCCAAGATAATTGCTTATGAACCTACGGAGAGGACACACTTTGTAGGATTACTGGCCGGTTTCCGGCAGATAGAGCGCGCCCAATGGCGCGCTCTAGTAGCAATTGATCCGGAAAAAGCAAACCGTATCTGTATTGAGTTAAATGACACAGCCATTAGTCTCGTGCCTATGGAAGCAGTGGATGATTGGAATCCTGAACAGGCGGTTAAAAATTTTCAACAGCAACTTCGGGATGTTAATTCCAATATTCAAAAAAATCCTAATCTTCCGTCTGGCAGTGAAGATAAAATAGGCGGCCGGATATTGCCTGAACAAGTGTTAGATGAAAGCGAAAGTTCCGCGGTATCCAATATTGTTGAAACAACAGAACATATACTTAATGAAGACCAGTATGTGCTACCCAGCGCAAATCGTCTGCCTGCGCAATAACCATTTATAAGCTTTAAGCCCGGAACGAGGATTATTTTATTTATGCTGGAGGAAAAAGTAATTTGGGACGAGGGAGTTCTGCTGAAACCTCAACATTTTCAGCAGCAGGATAGATATTGGGATAACCAGCTTTGCCAGCGGTCTATGAGCCTGGCCAATTATGGCTGGGGATTTACCGAATTTTATATTGATGAACAATATTTAAGTTTGGGCAAAATCGTTTTAAGCCGGGCTCAGGGTATTTTCCCGGACGGCACAATGTTTGAAATAGGTTATGGTCATGAAGTACAAGCTCTTGATATAACGCCTGGGTTGACCAATAAACGCCTGGTGCTGGCTCTTCCGCTTGCGCCTGCCGGCGCCTCGGAAACAAGAGTGGAAAATGTTCCGGGGATTTCGACCCGTTATATTTCTCATCCATTGGAGATCAGAAACAGTAATGCGGGCCAAATCAAAACAAGTCCCATCAATTGCGGTAAATTGGATATGCAATTACTCTTTGAAGACGATACCAACTTGAAAGGCTATGTGAGCATGCCTATTGTTCATATAGTGGAATGTAAACCTGACAAAAGTGTTATCATTGACAAAGATTTCCTGCCTTCATTTATGCATCTCAACGCTTCCGGTATGCTGTCAGGCTATTTAAGAGAAATTATCGGTCTTCTTTCCCATCGGGGAGATCAATTGGCCTTGCGGGTTAGCAATGCCGGCCAAACCGGTACGGCAGAGATAGCGGATTTTCTTTTGCTTCTGTGCATCAACCGTCTGGAGCCAATTTTTCGCCATTTGGATGCGGTAGCCAATATGCATCCAGAAGTTTTTTACATTTATTTAACGACCCTTATTGGTGAATTGGCGACTTTTGCCGAAGCTGCCAAACGTCCTAAAAATATTGTCAGCTATGACCATAATATGCAGGCTGATATTTTCAGTTCGCTTATGGAGCAGGCGCGTTTCGCCTTGAGTATGGTTCTTGAACAGCATGCGGTGGAATTGCCGATACAGGAACGCAAATACGGGATTCTGGCATCCCCCATTCATGACCGCACTTTATTGGCTAATGCCAGTTTTATTTTAGCCGTATGGGCTGATATGGAACAGGATGTTTTGCGCGCTTCTTTGCCCAAACAATTGAAAATCGGCTCTGTAGAACGCATCCGCCAACTGGTTAATTTGAATCTCCCCGGTATCAAGATAACGCCGTTGCCGGTAGCGCCGCGCCAGATACCTTTTCATGCCGGCAAAAGCTATTTTAAACTTGAATTCACCTCGGGTGAACTGGCGCAGTTGGAATTGTCCGGCGGCTTTGCCTTTTATATTTCAGGCAACTTCCCAGGCTTGCAATTACAATTTTGGGCTATTAAGGAGTAAACATAATGCAAAGTGGTTTTGAGACAGACAGCACCGTATTTGATTTCTCCCCAAGCGCGCCCGCCAAAAATAATGCGCCCAATCTTACCCCTGTTGCCCTGGCTCCCGGAGCGCAGCCTCCCGGTTCGCCTTTGTATGTGGCCCAGCAGACATCGTTGCAAGAATTTACCCCAGGATTGAATCCCCAGGTTAATGCCGCTTCTCATTTGCTGATTGAAATTATACGATTAAACGATGGCAAGCTTGGCGATGTTTCAGCTTTGCGCACCCGTTTGGAAGCAGGCGTAAGATCATTTGAAGCGCAGGCGTTTGCCTCAGAAACTGATCATGCTCAGGTGATGGCGGCGCGCTATGTGTTGTGTACCGCCCTGGACGAGGCCGTGACTACTTCCCAGCATGGGGATAACGGAGAATGGTCAAAACAGTCATTGCTGAGTACCTTTCATAATGAGACTTGGGGGGGAGAAAAGTTTTTTCAGGTGCTTGAGCGTTGTATGCAGCAACCGGCCCGTAATCTTTATTTACTGGAGCTTATGTATTTACTATTGAGCCTGGGTTTTGAGGGTAAATATAGGGTAATGGACAGAGGTGCCATAGCCTTGGAATCTTTAAGAGATAAACTTTACCGTCAGTTGCGTTTGCTGAGGGGAGAACCTAATTTTGATTTATCAAAAAAATTAGCGCCGGCCCGCTTCAAAGATAAAAACTATACCCATATACCATGGTGGATGATTTTGATATTTTTTATAGTTTTTGTCTCTATCGTCTATTTCGCGTTTTCATACACTCTTGATCAGCGTTCCGCTGTTGTCCTCGATCATATAAGTATCCAAACATCAGCCAGGGAGGTAAATTAATGTTAATCAAATTTTTTAAATCACTCTGGCATATTTTAAAAATGCCCTGGATGATCGCTTTATTGGTTACCATTGTGCTTATCCTGCTGGTATGGCTGGCCGGTCCATTGATAGCCATAGCGGACAACGTAATTTTGGAAAGTGTTGCCGCTCGATTAATCGCCACCATAATTCTTATTCTCTGCTGGGGATTATTTGTCTTGCTTGGTTATGTTGTAAAGCGGCAAAGAGAATTATCCAGTCCGGATAAAGCGGCGGCCCAGCAAAAGCGCGCTGCTGAGCGGAAGCGTGTTAAAGAGGAAGTCAACACCATCCGGAGCCGCATTAAGGCTGCCATCAAAATAGTTACCACTTCTAATTTTTATGGAACCAGCAGCCGTTCGCGTTACGCGCTGCCCTGGTATATGCTGATGGGAAATCCCAACAGCGGTAAAACATCCTTATTGCTCAATTCCGGATTGCAGTTTCCATTAAATGAACAGGCTGACCGGCATTTGTACCAGTTAAAAACCACTGGACAGCCTGAATGGCTCTATAGCAATCATGCGATTTTCATTGATTTGCCCGGCACCTACCTTGACTGCCGTCCTCATACTTTTCTTCATAGCGTATGGCTGAAGCTTGCTCAAGGCCTCTTTCAAGTAAGACCCGCCAGGCCGCTGAACGGCATACTTCTTTGTGTCAGTATCCGGGACATTATGGATACAGACGCCGCCCGGCGGGAACATATGGCACGCGCGGTCAGAGAACGACTGAGCGAAGTATTCAAAAAATTACGCAGTCATATACCTGTATACCTCATTTTCAGCAAATGCGACGCTATACCCGGATTTGCCCAGTTTTTCGCTCATCTCTCCCGTGCGGAAAAAGAGCAGATTTTTGGCTGTCCCGGCAAAAATGAGGTAATGGAAAGCGGTCAAATGCGTATTGAAATAAAAGACCTCATGCAAACCCTTAACGCCCAGATTATTTCAAAAATTCATCAAGAGCGCGATATCCACGCGCGAGGCGCGATGTTCGAATTTCCCCAGGAATTAGCCGCCCTGGCTCCGCGCCTGGAAGATTTTATTGTGGAAGCATTTGGCTCATCTCGCTATCACAAGCCGGTTTTATTCCGGGGTTTCTTTTTTTCCAGTTCTTTGTCATCTCATGATGTGGTTGCCGCTGCCGCCCGTGACAGTAAATTAAAATTTCAAATGGGATTTCAGGCTTCCCTGGGGGATTATGCCAAAGGATTTTTTCTGTTGCGTTTATTTAATGATTTTATCATACCCGAAGCCAAGCTGGCCGAAGCCGACAAAGAAAAAATTTGGGCTATCCGATTTAGCCGGTATGGGATGCAATTTATCGCTTGCGCTTTATTACTGGCCGTTGCTTTATCGCTGGGCTTCAGCTTTATTAATAACTATGCGCGAGTGGAGCATATTGATCAAATTTACAGTTCCTATCAACAGCAGGAAAAAGATTTATCAATAACTGATATTAAGTCGCTCTTACCGGAACTTGACATTTTAGAACAGGCCACCCAGGTTTATATCCCTGAAAATGATTCATTCTTTTCCTACGGATTGGGGCTTTATCAGGGCAGGACATTTAATAAAGCCACTAACGCGGCTTATCTGCATATGCTGAATCAGCGATTTCTGCCTCTTATCCGCTCAATGGCCGCCGCGAAAGTGTCGCAGTCAATTACAGATTTGAAAGAGCTTAAAAATTCTTTAAAAGCTTATATTATGTTGTATCAGCCGGAACATATTAACCAAAAATTCATAGACGCCTGGATTGAACAACAGTGGTCGTCACGATATACGGGCCAGGGGCAGATACAAAGCACACTTAAACATCATTGGGATTATCTGCTGGCCAGCGGTATTGTTCCGGCCGATCCGGATCAAAATCTTTTGGACAAATCCCGCCGGGCATTATTACAAATTCCTTTGGCTGATCTTGCCTATCAGCATATGCGAGATGAAGCCGCCGAAGCCGCGGCCCCTTCCTTTACTTTCCGCTCAGCCCTGGGGGATTATTTATCTCCTTTTACCGGCGACACTTTTCCCATACCGTTTCTGTATACCAGGGCCGGCTATGAAGAATATCTAATCAAACGCTGCCCGGATATTATTCGTAATTTAACCGGTGAAACATGGATTTTTGGCAACAACCCCTTAATTCTCAGCGAGCTTGATGTTGATAAGATATACAAGGGAGTGCGAAATGTCTACTTCCGCGATTACACAAGATATTGGGGGCAGGCTGTCCAGGCGCTTAATGTGCGCGCGCCGGCGTCGCTGGCGGATGCGGATAAACTTGCCGAGCAAATGACGACAGGCTTGTCTCCGGTAGTGTTAATTTTGCGGGAACTAAGGAGTAACACAACCCTTATAATCGAACAAAAAGTTATTGATGTGGAAGATCCCGCGCAAGCGGCGTTATTAAACCGCGCCGCGCGAAATGTTGATCGGGTAGCCGGTGCGGGGGCAACTCAGAATTTAGCCGGCAATTTGCAGAACAGACTGAATAACGCCAATTTGGAAGCGCAAAGAGACGCGCTTATTGTCCGGCAATACTTTGTGCCTTTAGACAGCTTGCTGGATGCTGAAGGTAACCCCGGTGAACTTTTAAAATCTGCCAATGAAAATATGGCCGCTGCCGGATCATATTTTGCCCGATTATACGGAAGTGATAATCGTGAACAGCGCATATTCAGTGCCTTGCTTGAAATTGCCGATGATAAAAATGATACCTTACGCCGCTTGGAACAATCGGCTGAACGTCTGCCTTCTCCGGTGCGCGGCTGGTATTCAACTGTGTCCGCAGGCGGCTTGCGGGAAATGCTGGGCGCGGCCACAGCCTATATAAACAGAGCTTATAATGAGAGAGTGCTGGCTGTCTATAATAAAAACTTAAGCCCTTTTTACCCCTTTAATGTTAGTTCCAGCAAAGATGTGAATCTTGAAGATTTTAGTAATTTTTTCCGGGTAGGCGGCACTCTGGACAGTTTTTACGATTTATACTTACAGCCGTTTGTGGCGCGGAATGGAAGCTTGCGCACTGTAATGGGGCGGACTCTGGCAATTTCCAAACCCATCATTGACCAGTTGCAACGGGCCAACCGGGTGCAAGACGCCTTTTTTATTTCCGGCCGTGAACTGGGTATAAATTTTTTAATGGAACCTTATGCCCTGGACGCCTCTTTGAAGCAGGTAAAATTTTCTAATGGAGATAAGACGCTGAATTACTGGCACGGCCCGGTGCAAGGAGCAAGCTTCATCTGGCCTGATTCCACGCTCACCAGTCTGGAAACAATTGACCTTAACGGCATAAACACCCGCATGGTAAGCCGTGGAGACTGGTCTTTATTCAGAGTATTGCAAAATGGCGTCATCAAGCGCCAGCAAAGCAATACCTGTCTGATAGAAGTCCAGCAAAACGGCAAATGGGCTCAGTTTTTGATAGAGTTCCGCAATAAGGTTAATCCCTTTGATCCGTCAGTGTGTTCATTTACCTTGCCGGAATCTTTGATTTAAATTAGGAGTCATTTCATAAATGGCTCCTAACGCCGGAGAAATATGTCCGGCTTTGCCGCCATAGCGGCGGGAACGCCCCTAAACCTTTAGCTTTTGGGAGATGTGATTCTCATAAATTACATTGTGTATATTTTAATGGCGCGCGTTTACCGTATTAAACTGTTAATTGCTTTTGCGGCTTGCCTGACCGCCTTGTTGCCGGCCTGTCTGGCGGCAGATAACCGTCAGCCGCAGCTTGTATCCGCCAAAGTAACCTCCAGCAGCCGAGTATATCTCCCCGTCAACAGCGGGCAAACTATTGCGGCCCCGCGGGAGATTGCCGACGCATATCAGCTATGGAGTCCTTTGGAAAATTATGAGCGTTCACTTACTTTGCCCGGCATGAGTTCAATTGCGATTATGGATGACAGACTTAAATCATGGCTGCTAGATGAAGACATCCCTTTGATGTACGGTTATTTAAACCGCCTCACCAACAAACATAGAACTGGCTTGCATGTAAGAATACATGACAGAATTAAGCTGTATCTTCCCTTAATAACCGCCGCGCTTCAATCACATGGATTGCCCATGGAACTGGCGTGTTTACCTTTGGTTGAGAGTGCCTTTGAAATAAGGTCTGTTTCAAAGGCGGGCTCTGCCGGCTTGTGGCAGTTAGCGCCGGGAACCGCCAGGCGTTTTGGCCTGACTATAAATCATGAGGTTGATGAACGATTTGACCCGGTAAAATCTACTGACGCCGCCTCATCTTATCTGAAATTCCTCTATGGCAGATTTGGCAGCTGGCCTCTGGCTTTGGCCGCGTATAACTGCGGAGAAGGCGCCATGGATAAAGCGTTGCATACTACGGGCAGTTCAACTTGGCAGGAGTTGAGCGGCAAATGCCGGGGGCTGGCGGAATCGCCCTTAAAACCGGAAACCCTGGAATATATACCGCGATTTGTAGCCGCTAGTTTGGCGATTAATTTAAATACAAGTTTTCTGTCTTTGTCCGCTCCTGATCCGGAAGAATCTGCCGCCGTTATTGATGTCCTCTCTTTAAGAGGAAACTATTATGAAGCTGCGGGACAGCAACAGGAACAGTCTCCCCGGCAAAGCCGGCGTATTAAACCGTAGAGCAAGTATTATGAAACAAATTTTTTTGGCAAATCTTGAATCCTGGGGGTGGACTCACCATGGCACGGTCAGAGAGGACAACCAGGATTCTTTTCTCAACTGGCCTTCACATACTCTTTGGGCGGTGGCCGACGGTGTTGGCGGAGGCAGCAATGGGGCTGTGGCCAGCAAAATGATAATAAGCTCATTGATGAATATCCCCATCCCGGCTTCTTTTGCTGAGCATTTGGACAGTGTTCGCCATTCTCTGAATCAGGTGAATATCAAACTTTTTGCAGCTGCCGGAGGTTCTTCTGTAACCGCCAGTACGGTGGTGGCCTTATTGATTTATGAAGATAACGTAGCCTGCCTGTGGGCAGGCGACAGCCGCTGTTATTTGCTGAGGGGAGGAGTGCTTTATCAATGCACCAGCGATCATACCTTGCGCCAGCAGAAGATTCAAACCGGCGACTTAACCGCCCCTGAAGCCAATCGCATGATTCAAGGCAATATTATAACCAACGCGGTTGGAATAGATAAAGAGCTTAAATTGGAACAAGTAACCTTTAGCTTAAAAGCTGAGGACCGCTTTTTATTGTGTTCCGACGGGGTTTCCAATTTATTATCCGCTGAGGCTATCCTGCGGCACCTTTCAGGCAATACCGCCAGAGAGGCCGCTTTTATGATTACTGAAACTTTGGGGAATTTGCCGCAGCCAGACAATGTCACCTTTGTGGCGGTATTTATTTCCGGCATTAATAACCGCTAGGGTTGCCTTCATCAAGCTATGGTCAATAAAAAGAAACGGAAAAACAGCGGTCAGCCGGCCAAACCGACGCTTATGGGGAAAGAAGGCGATGGGGAGCGTTTTATCCTTGAGAAAAGACTTGGCGCGGGCGGCATATGCCAGGTATATGAAGCGACAGACTTGCGCCGCATGGAATATGGTGATGCCGCGCCTAAAATAGCTTTAAAATGTCTGCTGCCTGAGTTTGTGGATAATCCTCATGCCAGACTGGCTTTAGTGCAGGAATTTCTTACTCTGCGGCATATTACCGCGCCGGGAGTAGTCCGGGTTTTTGACTTGCACGCGACATCCGGAGGGCCATGTTTCAGCATGGAATTACTTTCCGGGCATACAGCCCGCGAATGGCTGCATCATCATAATAACGGGTCAGGGAAAACAGGTATTAAAAAAGCCGCCCAACTGTTGGACAGCCTTTCCTATATGCACAGGCTGGGAATTGTCCACGGTGATATAAAACCCGCTAATATTTTTTTAGCCCAGGGGGACAGAACCGTTTTGTTTGATTTTAACATTGCCAGAGTAAACGCCCCTCCCGGAAATGCCAGTACAGCGCTTGCTCAAGGATTGCGCAGGAAATTAAAGCTTTCGGCGCAAAGTATGCTCTATGCCAGCCCTGAACGCCTGCAAGGTT
Organism: Desulfarculales bacterium; assembly: GCA_031267815.1. Taxonomy (GTDB): domain Bacteria; phylum Desulfobacterota; class Desulfarculia; order Desulfarculales; family Desulfarculaceae; genus JAIRYI01. Next base: position 22,344 of record JAIRYI010000084.1, read on the forward strand.
CTGGCCTGTCGGCTGCTGATGATATATTTGCCCTTTCCTGCACCGTATATGAATTTATCAGCGGCCAACATCCCTTTAACCGGCAGCCGGCAAACCAATATGCCGGTATGCAGCCTGGGCGGCCCCCCAACATGAAATGGACGCACTGGTATTGGCTTAAGCGGGGGCTTTCTTTTACAGCGGCTTTGCGCCCCTCTGCCGTCAGTATGCAAAAGGCTTTTGCCGCTGATAAAGGATTTATGCGCTTGTTTTATATTTTCGGCCATGCTCTTGATAAAATACTGCGCCGCTGGAGCCGGGTTAAAACCCCAAAGCCCAACCGCCGGAAATGAGCCGTAAACCGCGTTGTTAGGCCAATGAACTATGTGCAAAATTATTTAAAAAAGGAGAGCCAGATGCCTGTAAAAGCCCTACTCTGTTTGTTGGACAAAAATCAAGATGGAGTATTTGAAGAGGCTGCTTTGCGTAATACAGGTTTTGCCACCGGGGCATTAAGCTGGCGGGAAGTGGAGTCTCAGCCTGGCGGCTGGATGCAGTTGTTGCCTCTTCTGGAAGATGAAGATATTAAACTCTGTTTATTCAGCGGTTTTTCGGATGAATATGGATATGAGTTTATTTATCAGCTGACAATGCTTACCCTGGCTCTGCGGCGGCCCAAACTGCCGCTTATGGCTTTTGTGCTGGACAATGGCGGCGTTGCGCCGGATTTCCCGCCGATTATGCAACACATTATGTTTCTGAACCGGCAAAGCGCTTTTGCGCCCAAGCTTATGGCCGCCGCATTTAAACGGAATGTGGAATTGCTCAAACCGTTCCATATAGCGGCTCATGTGGACAGCTTGATTGGCGCTTGGCTGGAAATAGGGCCTGATGACAGTTCTGATAACTGGCCGGGCTTTATGGCCGGAGTTCTGGATGGCGGCATATCCGCCTTTGCCGTGGGGCCGCGCGGGGTTATTCCCAAGAAAGCCAAATTAATATATCCTGTTTTTGGAATTAAAGGCAACTGGAATGAATATTCTTTTACCGCCTGCGCCGCTAAAAATACTCTGGATGTCCATACCTCCTGCTATATCCAAATTGAAGACGCCATGAAGGGTTTGCTGGTGGGGGCATATCCGGATGAGGCTTCCGCTATGGAGGCCAGGATTATTGCCTTTTGCTAAAAAAAGCATAAAAATATGAAAGAAAAATATGAGTGGCAAATTTTCGCCATGATAATTTCATAATGGTATTGCGCTATTAAGCAATATATTCGCAAAAAAGCTAATATATCGAAATTACTTGACATATCCTGTAATATAGTATAAATTGCAACTTGAGCCAAAACGCGTTTTAATGTTGCTCAATAGAATCAAGGGTGAATAGCTTATAAACCAAAAAAGGAGAAAAAATCATGCCAGTACCAGCTTATTTAAAGGTGAACGGGGAAAGACAGGGTCTCATTACCAAAGGCAATTTTACCGCCGCTTCTGTGGGTAACACCTATCAGGAAGGCCATGAGGATGAATGCCTGGTGGAAGCGTTTGAACACCAGATACTGCTTCCCCGTGATCCCCAATCCGGCCAGCCTACCGGCCAGCGTGTCCACAGGCCATTAAAAATAACTAAAATCATGGACAAATCCTCCCCTCTGCTATTCCGGGCCTTGACCAGCGGAGAGCTTCTGCCCGAAGTGACCTTGGTGTTTTACCGCACCTCCACCCAGGGGACTATGGAGCATTATTTCACCATTAAACTGGAAGACGCGATTATCGTGGACATAGTGGAATACATGCCCAACTGCCAGGATCCGGCCCAGGCTCATTTTACCCACCTGGAGGACGTGCATTTCACTTACCGCAAGATCATCAAGACCCATGAAATCGCCAGCACGTCTGAAAGCGACGACTGGAGGACCCAGTCCACCGCTTAAAAGCCGGCGTCAAGCTGACGGCCTGCCGGGGGCAGGCCGTCAGCTTGATATATGATATTATCAAGCGGCGTCTTTATTGTTATGTCCTACAAATAAATATCAGGGAGGGTTATGCCATGTTCCGGTCAGCTAATTTTGATTGGTTTAATCTTAACATCAGCGGCGGGGGCGTGTTTTCTGTATACGCTTTCAGCGGTAAAGAAGCGGTCAGCG
>JAIRYI010000091.1 GCA_031267815.1 Desulfarculales bacterium
TTCTGACCAGCAGATCAACCCGCAATTTTTCCGGCCTCAGATAAGAAGCCAGTATTTGGGCCTGATTAAATCCCCGTTTTCGCAGCCGGCGGGGATGCAAAGGCACCGGTATAATATAATCGAATTCACTCTGCCGGATCCATTCCATCTTCCCGGCCATATAAGCGCCCAAGGCCTGACCGTGGCCTTGGGCGCCATCATATTTAAATTTGGCCAGAGCAGCGGCTATAGGCCCCTCGTGCCAGGCCAAAGCCCATACCCCATCCAGCAATCCCGATTTTTTCGCCGCATGGCCGCAAATCTGTTCCGGCGCGCCGCAGCGGCGGCAGAGAGCCTGCGGTAAAAAACCAATTCCAGCCTGACAGAACGCGCAAAAACATCCTTCATCCTTCAGCCGCGTCCCGCAGTTGAGGCAGACGCGCGGCGATACCAGGCGCAAGAAGGCCAGGCGCAGATTTTGGCGGATATTCTCAAGCAAGAGCCTTGACTATCTTGACTATCTGCTCCGCAAAGGCAAGACAGCCTATCTCTCTGGCCCCCGGAATCTGACGGGCCAGATCGTAAGTCACCATTCCGGTTTCAATCGCCCCGGCGATGGCCGGCACAATCAAATCCGCCGCTTCATCCCAGCCGATATGGCGCAGCATCATCTCTCCGCTTAAAATAACCGAGCCTGGATTGACCTTATCCTGGCCCGCGTATTTGGGGGCTGAACCATGGGTAGCCTCGAATACAGCCGCGTGGTCGCCCACATTGGCGCCCGGAGCCATGCCCAGCCCTCCTACCTGAGCGGCCAGGGCGTCGGACATATAATCGCCGTTTAAATTGGGCATGGCCAGTACGGAAAATTCATCCGGCCGTAAGAGTATCTGTTGGAACATATTGTCGGCAATACGGTCCTTGATCACCATCTGGCCCGGCCCGGCCACACCTTCGCGCGCCACCAGGCCGGCGTATTCCTGTTCCGCCACCGCGTAGCCCCAATCCCGGAAGGCTCCTTCAGTATATTTCTGGATATTGCCTTTATGCACCAGAGTCACGCTGGACTTATTGTGCCGCAGCGCGTAATCAATGGCCCGGCGCACCAGACGGGAACTGCCCTGGGCGCTCATGGGCTTAATGCCAATGGCGGTTTCCGGGGACAGTTTGGTTTTAAATTTACGGTTCATAAAATCAATAAGTTCCCGGGCCTGAGCGGAGCCGGCCGGCCACTCAATGCCAGCATACACATCCTCGGTGTTTTCCCGGAACACCACCATGTCCACCAGCCACGGTTTGCGGACCGGGCTGGGCACCCCTTTGATCCAGCTTACCGGACGGATGCAGGCATATAAATCCAGATCCTGGCGCAGAGTCACATTGATGGAGCGGAAGCCTCCGCCTACCGGGGTGGTCAAAGGCCCTTTAATAGCCACTTTAAGCCTGCTTATTTCCTCTACTGTCTCCGCAGGCAGATAATGGCCGGTTTTGGCAAAAGCTTTTTCCCCGGCCCAAAGCTCCACCCAGTCAATGTTGCGGCTATGACCATAGGCCTTTTCCACCGCCGCCTCAAGAACCAGACGCGCGGCCCGCCAGATATCCGGGCCGGTGCCGTCGCCCTCAATAAATCCTATGGCAGGGCGGTCAGGTACAAGCAACTGGCCTTCTTTATCATAATCAATTAATTGTCTTGCCATGCCGTCTCCTTTTTAAAATCCCCAGCGGGGCATGAGATGAGTTTTCAGATAGGTAAGCGCCTGTTTATACTCCTCCTGGGCCCGCAGCCAATGCCGGCCGTGGCGGAGGCCGGGCGGATCCAGGAGGAAACTGTCTTCAGGATCAAGATTGTGGCGGGCGCAAAAACCGGCGGGCAGCAAAGAGGGCAGCGTATTTTCCCGCCCCAGCATCACGGCCCAGGCCAGAGTCCAGCATCTGGCCACATTCATCAAATTATAACCGCCGCCGCCCGTGGCGATCCAGCGGCCCCAGGCCAGATCTTTCAGGCGGCGAAAACAGTGGAGATAGGCTCTGGTGGTCAGACCCAGGTTGGCCATGGGATCTGACCACATTCCGTCCACTCCCAGTTGGGTAATTATGTAATCAGGCGCAAAGGCCCGCAACAGAGGGGGAACAACCGCCTCAAAACAGGTAATGTAAATATCATCGTCACTGTCCGGCCACAGAGGAATATTGACCGCATAACCCAAGCCTCTGCCCCGGCCTGTTTCCTCCGCCAGGCCGGAGTCAGGAAACAGAGTCAGGGGGCTTTGATGGATACTGATGGTCAGGACCCGGTCATTTTCGTAAAAGGGCCACTGCACCCCATCGCCGTGATGGGCGTCCAGATCCACATAAGCCACTTTATGGCCCCGGGACAGGAGATGCCTGATGATAATGCCCAAGTCATTGATATAGCAGAAACCGGAAGCCCGTCCGGGCAGAGCGTGGTGCATCCCTCCGGAAGGGACGAAAACCGCGGGGCAGCCTTCGCTGATCACCTTTTCCATGGCCCGCAGGCTGGCGCCGGCTATAAGGCGGGCCATGGGCCACAGCCCGGGAAAGGCAGGATTATCGTTTAACCCCAGGCCATAGGCAAAGGCGTAATATTCATCCCCCTGTCCGCTGTCGGAAAATTTCTCCAGGGCCGCCAGATAACCGGGATCGTGAAAGCAGGCCAGTTGGGTAAGGCTGGCCGGAGCTATATTCTCTTCCGGCCAGGGCAGGCCGCAGGCTTTTATAAGCTGGCCGGTCAGATCCAGACGCTTTACCCGCAGAGGATGGGAAGGACCGTAGTCATAGGCCAGGAGCGCGCTGGTCTGGACATTGGCCGGGGCGGAACGGGCTTTAAGCCCCGCCTCATCCTGGCCCGGCCCAATCACAGTTCAAGCTTCATATGGCCGTCTTTGATCCAGCCTTTTTTACGCATGAAAGCCGCGCTCAGGGCGGCGATCAGGGCGGGCAGGAGTACATATAAAAAGACGGAGCAGGCCAGCACCTGGGCAAAAGGCAGAGAAGACATGGCGCTGAAAGTGGTCAGTATGCCTACCAGGCCGCTGGTGCCCATACCGCTCCCCGCCGGAATATTTTCCATTTGGAATACAACGGTGGCCAGAGGCCCGGTGATGAGGGAAGCGCATATCGCCGGCATCAGGATCTGAGGATGCTGGACAATATTGCCGATTTGGAGCATGGATGTTCCCAGCCCCTGGGCCAGAAGGCCGCCCAGACGGTTTTCTCTATAGCTGGCCACGGCAAAGGCCACCATGTGAGCGCAGCAGCCGGCGGTGGCGGCGCCCCCGGCCAGACCGGACAGGCCCAGCATGATGGCCAAGGCCGCGCTGCTGATGGGAGCGGTCAAAGCCAGGCCCATCAGAGCCGACACCGTTATGCCCATGGGTAAAGGGTGTAACATAGTCATCTGATTAACTAATTCTCCTGCGGCGGCCATGAAGGCGGCTACAGGCGGACCCACCAGAATGGCCACCCCCGCCCCGCCCAAAAGACTTAAGCCCGGCACCAGCAAAATATCCAGGCGGGTTTTGCCGCTTACAAAATTGCCGATTTCCGCCCCGGCCAGAGAGGCCACGAAAGCCCCCACCGGCCCGGCGGCTATGGAATCCACCTGCACGCTATAACCCAGGGCGCCCAGAACCGCGGCCGCGTAGAGGGCCAGAGGCCGGCTTTTCAGGCCAAAGCCCACGGCCGCGCCAATGGCCGCCCCTACCACCGGGGAACGGGCGTCGGTGACGCTCAACAGAGCCTGGCACAGGGCGTAACTTTCAATTCCGCACAGCGTGAACAGCTGTTTAAGAATAACCCCGATGATAAGAGAGGCAAAAAGCCCCATGGCCATGGCTCCCATGGCCTGTACGAAATAACGGTGCAAAAATTTTTTGATGAGCATTGTCTTAAGCTTTCAATTCTCTGGGAGAAAAAAAGGGGGTAGGCACAATTTTGCGCACCCGCGCCAAGACCAGACCATAGACCGGAGGGGTCAGGCCAGGCAAAATTATACCTGCCGGATGACCGGGGGGCAAGGAGGAAGAGCAGAGACACAGCGCGCCCCGGCACAAGGCCAGCCCCTTGGGATCCAGCATCAGGGGCTGTTCCTCGTCGTGCAGGAGCGCCACAATACGGCGGCCTTCCTGAATGCAGGTCATGAGTTCATCCAGCACGGCCGCGTTTATTTTCAGCCCCTCTTCCCAGAGCAGCTGTTTTATGGCCGGGGCAAAGAGCTTTTGGAAACGGGGAGGCAGGGCGGAGCTTATCTTCTCCAGCCCGGCGACAGCGGTCAGCACCTGGGTCAGATCGTCAGTCTGAATGGCCGCTTGGCCCGCCATAATAAGGGCCATCAATTCATCCGGACTTAAGAGGCAAGGCCAGTCATTGTCCTCCGGGCCCGCGTCCAGCACCAGACGTCCGTGTTTGCGGGAAAAGTGAAACCGGTAACCCAGGGCCAGCAAATCGTCGCGGTCTTTATAAAACTGGCGCCGGGAAATGGAAAAACGGGCGCACAGCTCATCCATATTGGAGGCATGATTGTGACGGATATCGCCTATTATGCTCATCAAACGGGACAGGCGCTGAATTTGCATACAATTTTCTCACTTGTTGAGTTTCAGGCTGAATTCATAAATTTTTTCCCGGAAAATGTAAGCCGGCGCCAGAAAGGCGAGAGCGATCAGGCTGATCCATAGCAGGCTCCAGTAATTTTCCTGATAAACCATGGCGCCCTGCAGACTCAGCATCAAGGTGCCGGGCACACGGCCCAGGGCGCAGACCAAGAGAAACAGGCGCCAGTTCAGCTTGGTCAGCCCCAGAGCCAGGCACAGGTAGTCCTTGGGGAAGCCGGGTATAAGAAAAAACAGAAAACAGGTAATCAGTCCCTG
>JAIRYI010000099.1 GCA_031267815.1 Desulfarculales bacterium
TTTTCGTCAATAACGCTCATGGCCCCTTCCGCGGTCTGAATCATGCTGATGGCGTCGGAGGCGTTTCTTATGCCCTGGTTGAGGACAGAAATATCGGCTCTCATCTGCTCGCGGATGGCCAGACCGGCGGCGTCGTCGGCAGCGCTGTTGATGCGCAGGCCGGAAGAGAGACGGTTGGTGGAAGTGGACAGGCGATCATAGATCGTGCCCAGGTTTCTGGCCGCGGTCATGGCCATCATATTGTGGTTGATTACCAATGCCATAAGAATCCCCTCCTTGAGGCTGTGGGGGCGCTTTATCCGTTATGCGCCCGCGCTTAAATTTTTTTAAGTTCCCTTTTTGCCCGTGTGCGAATGGACCAGGCAAAGGCCGTCGCCTTTGCCAATGGTTTCAATTTCTACAACGGCAGAATAAAGAGGCTTCTTGAATTTAAATCGGGGAGAAATATGATTTTTTAAGGAAGCGCTGATTAATTCGCTTAACTGCCTAATTCAGCCCGCTTCTAGATTGCCTCAAACGCTTACGCGTGCCCCTCGCAATGACGGGCAGGCCGTGAAAATTCACGCGATTCTCCATCCGTCATTGCGTGGCTCCTTGAAAACGCGTTTCGCGTTTTGCTGGAATTGTCCTAAGAATCCAATCCTAGGTCATTCCGGGTTTATCCTAAGAATCCAATCCTATTATTTCATCATATAAATCCCGCCATGATGGATTGAATTCATTTATGATATTTATTTTATACACACCCTTCCAACCTTATACTTTATACTTTTGGATTCCGGGACAAGCCCGGAATGACAATAGTTAGTAAGGTTTTATCCCAATTAATAAGTCCCTATTAATAAGTCTTGAACTTAGAATCCAATACCGCAAATCGCATAATTGCTAAAAGGCATTTTTGCAAAATCCATTTAATCAGCGCTTTCTTAAGCTTGCATACTAATTTTGGAGGGCGGACATGGGGGGTGAACATGAGGGGTGAAGCCCCTGCCCAAGGCGGGATCTTAAAAAAGGGTTCCCCCTGTCCTTTCAGGGACAGGGGGACACCGGATGTCGTCACCGTCCCTGGCGACTGCTAAGGGGAAAGACACGTCCCTGTGTCCCGAGAGCAAGCGGCAGGATCTAACCGCTTAACGCCTTGCCTGTTATTTAAGCAAAAGCTGTGCCAGAAGCCAAAAAAAATTTATTTCCGTATATTTCACTAATATAGTTATAAAATATTAAAATACATTTATTCCCCGCCTTAATTAATCTTTGCCTTGAGCGCTCCCTTCCGGCATAAAATGCCTGGGCCGCCGTGAAATTTATGCCTGGAGCGAAGCGGGAGGGGGAGCTTGCATATCCTTTTAAGCAAGCATATACTTAAAAGCAAACGCTTCAAGAATCCCAACCGGGGCGGAGGCTTCTCTTGCCCGGGCGTATAAGGAAAAGGAAGAAAATTTGCGTGTAATTGTTATTGCCGCCGTTTGGCTGATGAGTTTGAGTCTGGGAGGCTGTCAGAATCTGCCCCAGTCTTTTTCCACCCTGGATCCGCGCCTCCACCCTGATCAGGCGGCTTACGAGGAGAGCATAGCCCCCTATCTGCTGCGCCTGGAAGTATATGAGGGTCCGGCCACCGCGATTCTGGCCCATATCCTGCCTCTGACCAAGGCGGTGCGTCAGGCCCAGGCCCTGCGTCAGGCCGCGGCCCATGATATGGACGCGGAACACCTGGCCGCCCTGGTAAGCGAGGGTCAGGCCGAGGCTGAAGCTTATCTGGACATAATGCTCAGTATTTTCACGCCCGCGGCTGCCGACCGCAAAATAAGCGGCCCCAACCCCACCTGGCGGATCTTTCTCCTCCTGGACGGAGGCGGGCAGCTGGAACCTCTCCGGGTGGAGGAGATAACCGCCCGCCAGCGCAACGCTCTGCTTCAGACTTTTTATCCTTATTGGGGATACTGGGACAGCCTTTACCGTCTGCGCTTCCCCCTGCCCCTGGAAGGCCGGGAAGCCGCCGTTGTCGTTTCCGGACCCCAGGGACGGGCTCAGTCTCCTCTCAAGTTGGACTAAGACGCCGGCCTCAAGCGCGGGCGCAAGGGAACTTATGACCAGCTCAGCCGACGCCAAGAAAAAACTGGCCCAGCTTATGGCGGTTTTTGTCCCGGAAGACCGGGTACTCATCGCCCTGACCGCGGACCCTGACTCCATAGCTTCCGCCCTGGCCGTGAAGCGTCTGCTGTGGCGCAAAGTGTCCCATATAACCATCGCTTATCACAATCCCATTTACCGCCCCGACAATCTGGCCATGATTCGCCTGCTGAAAATTCCCCTGAAGACTTTCCGCCGCATCAAAGGAGAGCATTTCAGCAAAGTGGTGCTGGTGGACTCCCAGCCGCACCATAACGGCGAGTTTGCCCAGTTCAAAATAAACGTGGTCATAGATCATCACCCTCCCGCCCCTCAAGGCCCGGACGTCATGTTCAGCGATATCCGGAGCTATGGAGCCACCAGCACCATTATGGAGGAATATCTGCGGGCGGCCGGCGTCAGGCCTTCGGAACGTCTGGCCACCGCCTTGATTTACGGCATCCGCACTGATACCGGCATCTTCACCATACCCGATGTGCAGCGGGATATAGAAGCCTTCTTAAGCCTCTACCCCTATGCCAGCGCCGGGCTTCTGCGCAATATTCAGAGCAGTGAAATGCGCATTGCCGACATCAATTTTCTTAAGGAAGGCCTGCGCAGCTATGTCCTCAGGCGCAACTGCGTGTACCTGCATCTCCACCCCAGCCCCAATGCCGACACTCTGGTGCAGCTGGCGGATTTTTTCCTCAAAGTGGACACGGTGGATATGACTGTGGTCAGCGGGGTGCTGGGAGACCGGCTGGTTATTATCATGCGCTATCTGGGCCAGCTGGGCCGCTGGAATAATGTGGGGAAAATGGCCGCGGAGGCCTTTGCCGGCCTGGGTTCGGCCGGAGGGCGGCGCACCGCGGCCCGGGCGGAGCTGCCTCTGGCCCGGCTGGAAAAAGAGCTGGATGATTTGCGCTCCGACACCATCGCCGCCTTTGTCCGCAAAAAAGTCGCTTCCGCCCGCCCCCGCCACCCGGCCCGGCCTCCGGGGCCAGCTAAAACAGCGGGCGGAACCGCGCCTGTCCCCAAAGAGATATCCCTGCTGCCCCCGCCCCCGCCTCTGGCTCCGGGCACAGGCGGCCCGGTGCTTTTGCCGGAGAAAAAGAAAGGCGGTCAGCAGTGAGCGGGCCCCGCTATATTCAGGCGGAGGAAATAAGCAGCCAGGTGGCTGAACTGTGCGGCCTGGCCTGCTGCCGCCTGCCCGAAGACGTCCTGGCCTGCCTGAGCCGGGCGGAAAAAGAGGAAAAATCCCCTGTGGGGCGTAAAGTGCTGACCATGCTCCTGGAAAACGCCGGACTGGCCCGGCGCGAAAACATTCCCCTGTGCCAGGACTGCGGCACGGCCGTGGTCTGGGCTAATCTGGGCCAGGAGGCCTTGATCAGAGGCGGGGATTTTTATCAGGCCATAAGCCGGGGCGTGGCCCTGGGTTATGATAAATATTATCTGCGCAAAAGCATGGCCCACCCTTTCAGCCGGGCCAACAGCAACGACAACACTCCTCCCATTGTCCATCTCAGCCTGGTTCCGGGCCGGAGCCTTGCCCTTACCCTGGCCCCCAAAGGCGGAGGCGCGGAAAATGTCTCCCGCCTTTTTATGCTGGCCCCGGCTTTAGGCCGGGAAGGGGTTGTCAAAGCGGTGCTGGACACGGTGGATCAGGCGGGCGCCAATCCCTGCCCGCCGCTGGTGGTCTCTCTGGCGGTGGGCGGCAACATGGAGGACGCGGCCTTGCGGGCCAAAAAAAATCTGCTTTTGCGCTCGCTCACAGAACCCAACCCCGATCCTGAAGCCGCTGTTCTGGAAGAAGAACTGCTGGCCGCCGTCAACCGCCTGGGCATAGGCCCGGCCGGTCTGGGCGGTAGCGTCACCTGCCTGCGGGTCCTGGCCGATATCAAGGCCTGTCATATAGCCAGCCTGCCTTTGGCGGTCAATCTTCAGTGCCACGCGGCCCGGCATCAGACGGTGGTGTTATGAGAAAAATAAGCCTGCCCTTTACCCTTGAGGAACTGGGCGGGATCCGGGCCGGAGACTGGCTGAGCTTAAGCGGAGTCGTCTATACCGCCCGCGACGAGGCCCACCGGCGCATGACCCTGGCTCTGGCCCGGGGGGAAAGCCTGCCCTTCCCCGCTCCGGACGCGGTCGTTTATTACACCGGCCCCAGCCCCGCTCCTCCCCGCCTGATCTTCGGATCCGCCGGCCCCACCAGCAGTTACCGCATGGATCCCTATACTCCCGCCCTCCTGGCCCAGGGAGTCAAGGCCTTTATCGGCAAAGGTCCCCGTTCCCCGGAAGTGCGGCAGGCCCTGGTGGAGCATCAGGCTCTGTATCTGGCCGCCGTGGGCGGGGCCGCCGCTCTTTTGAGCCGGGCGGTGCGCGAGGCCAGGATTATAGCGTATCCGGAACTGGGTCCGGAGGCGGTGCGCCGCCTGCGGATCGAGGATATGGAACTGGTGTGCATAAATGACGCGCGAGGCGGCGATTGGTATGTAAGTGGACAAAATTCCTGGCGTAGTTTATAATGAGCTTTGTTATGGCCTCCTCTTCCGAGTGCAAGTTGAGTGAACTTATCTCTCCGGTCAGAATTCAGGCCCGGGTGTCTGAACTGGGCAGGGAAATCTCCCCCCTCCTGACCGGGGGAGAGCCTTGGGTTGTTCTGGGAGTGCTGAGAGGCGCTTTTATTTTTATGGCCGATTTGGTGCGCAGCCTCACCCAGGCGGTGGAGGTGGATTTTATGCGCATAAGCTCTTACGGCCCGTCCGCTGCCAGCAGCGGGCGGATCCGTCTGGCCCAGCCTCCGGGAATGAACTTGCGCGGGCGCTCGGTACTCTTGGTGGATGATATACTGGATACCGGCCTGAGCCTGAGCTGGCTTAAAAATTTTCTGGACCAGCGCCAGGCGGCCCGGGTATATAGCTGTGTGCTGCTGGATAAAAGCGCCAGCCGCGTTGTGCCTGTAACCGCCGATTATGTGGGGTTTGCCGTCCCCTCGGCCTTCCTGGTGGGTTATGGCCTGGATATGGACCAAAAATTCCGTTACCTGCCCGGCATATACCAGGTGCTGCCCCCTGACGGGGAAACGGGGGCGGTTTAAAACCGCCGCCCGGATCCGGCCGGACCCAAAGAGCCGCTGGGGAAGCGGCGGGAAGCGCGCTTGAGGCAGGGGGCGAGATAGCAAGGTGAGGCGATAAATGGAAATCAGCTGCCCAAAATGCTCTACCAAATTCAACCTGGACGATTCCATGCTGCCGCCGGAAGGCGGGTGGGTGCGCTGCACCCGTTGCCAGGAAGTGTTTTTGGCTGAACGGGAGGCCCCGCAGCTGGACTTGCCCGTGTCTTACCCGCAGCAGGAAGACGCCTCCCCCCCCTTGCGCGGCGCCGCGCCTTCCCTGGACAGAGGCCCTCTGGCCGATTTCGGCCTGGGCGGGGACCATGAGCCGCCTGTCCGGGGCAAAAGCGGCTTTTTGAAGTTTTTATTTTTCCTGCTGATCCTCCTGATTATTCTGCCCGCCCTGGCTCTGGGATCTCTGCTGGCGGCGGACCGCTTTAACCTCATGCCCCAGCTGCTGGATCCCCTGCGCGGTCTTCCCGGCTTCAATCTCATCTTGAACGGGAGCGCCCCGCCGGCCGAGGGCAGTTTGAGCCTGACCGAGGTGCGCGCCTATTACCGCAACAACCAGCATGCGGGACGGATCCTGATCATCCAGGGAGGGGTGTTAAATAATTCCGGCCGGGTTCTGGAAAAAGTTCTGGTTATGGGCCAGGTCATTGATATAAGGAATAATCCCGCCCGCCAGGCCACTGTTTACGCCGGCCCGGTGTTTAAGGAAGAGGAATTGCGCAATATGACTTTAAATGAAATTCAATCCCGCCTGAGCCGGGCCCAGGACAGCCGGGGAGTCTTGTATGAGCTGCCGGCTCATGGGACCTTGCCCTTTATGATTGTTCTGTCCAATCCGCCCGACAACGGTTTAGATTTTGTCGCTGATATAGTGGGCTGGGAAGAAAGGCCGCGTTGAACCGGGACCGGAAAATTCCCAGCGGGATTTTCCCGCAAAGCAAGGAATTAAACCATGAGTGATAAACAAGCGGCCGCGCCCCGGCGTCTGGCCTCAATAAGCCGGGCCACCAGGGAAACCAGGGTTGATCTGGTTTTGAATCTGGACGGAACGGGCCTGGCCGAGATAGACAGCGGCATAGGTTTTTTTGATCACATGCTGACCCAGCTGGCTTTTCACGGTTTTTTCGATTTACAGATAAAGGCCGCGGGTGATCTGGCCGTGGATCTTCATCACACGGTGGAGGATGTGGGCATATGCCTGGGCCAGGCCTTCAGCCAAGCTCTGGGCGGGCGCCGGGATATCGTCCGCTACGGGCAGGCTCTGGCGCCTATGGACGAATCCCTGGCGCGGGTGGCCCTGGACTTTTCCGGCCGCCCTCTGTGCCTGACCCGGGGCCGGATTCCGGCCGCCGTGGCGGGCGGCTTCAGCGGGCAGCTGGCCGTGGAATTCTGGCGGGGCCTGGCCAATAACGCCGGACTTACCCTGCATATTGAATTTCTTTACGGCGATAATGATCATCATTTGCTGGAGGCCGCTTTCAAGGCCCTGGCCCGGGCTTTGGCCGCGGCTGCCGCCCGCCACGGCAAAGAGCGCGAACACGCTTCAACTAAAGGAATTTTATGAAAAAATATTTTTTAAGCGCTCTTCTGGCCCTGAACGCGGCCTGCGCGCCCGCTCCTTTCACCGAAAACGCCGAAGCGGAGCTGTGGCGGCCGGAGAAAGTGGCTGTCCTGCCCTATCAGATTGCCGTAGTCAATAAAAACACCAACCGGGCCGTGTCCCCCCTGAACGGGGCTGTCCACCGGGGCGGAGAGATAATATCCGGCGCCAGGGTGGCGATGGATCAGATTCTGGCTGACAAACTGCGCGCCTCCTCTTCTTGGGCCCTTCTGGACCAGGCCGAAGCCGCCCGCCTCCTGGACAGCCACGCCCGTATTCAGCCCATCCGGGCGGCGGCCCTGGCGGCGGGCCGGGATATGGGGGCGGACGCGGTGCTGATAGGTTTTATCTACCGCCTGAGCCAGAGGGTGGGCCAGGCCTTGAGCGTGGAAAGCCCGGCTTCGGCGGCCTTTGACCTCGTCCTGCTGCGGGTGAGCGACGGGCAGATAATCTGGAGCAATTCCTTTGACCAGACCCAGGTATCCTTGAGTGAGAATCTGTTGGAAATAGGCCAGTATGTGGGCCGGGGCCTGTACTGGTTCACAGTGGAGGAATTCGCCCGCTACGGCATGGATGAAATTTTCAGCCGCTTCCCCTGGCCCAAGCCCTGAGGGAATTAAGGACGGTTTATGTGGATATAATCCCAGCGATTGATTTGCAGGGCGGTCAGTGTGTGCGCTTAAGCCAGGGGCGGATGGATGAGCCCACGGTCTACGGTTCCGACCCGGCGGCCATGGCCCGGCGCTGGCAGGCGGCGGGCGCTTCCTGGCTGCATGTGGTGGATTTGGACGCGGCGACCGGGCAAAATAACCAGGCCAACGCCGCGGCTCTGGCCGCCATCCGCGCCCATGTGGACATTGCCGTCCAGGTGGGGGGAGGGTTGCGCCGGGAGAGCGATATTGCCGCCGCCTTTGCCTTGGGCGCGCAGAGAGTTATTGTGGGCACCCTGGCCCTGCGCCAGCCGGAAGCGGTTTTGAATCTGGCCCGCGCTTATCCCGGGCGCGTCCTGGTGGGCCTGGACGCGCGCGGAGGCAAAGTGGCCAGCGCCGGCTGGACCCAAACCAGCCAGGTGGATTATTTGGATCTGGCCAAGGTTTTTGACCGCTCCTGCCTGGGCGGCCTGGTGTTTACTGATATAGCCAGAGACGGCATGCACAGCGGCCCCAACCTGGAAGCGGTGAGAAACCTGTGCCAAACCGTAAAAACGCCGGTTATCGCCTCCGGGGGGGTGCATGACCTGGCCGATATTAAAGCCCTGCTGACCCTGGCCCCCTTGGGCTTAAGCGGAGTAATTACCGGCCGGGCCATTTACGACGGCAGCCTGGATCTGGCTGAAGCGCTGGCTTTGGTCTCCGCCCTTCGCAGGATACCCCCGAGGCTGTGTCAAAAGCGCTGATTTCTAAAAAATTTAGATGCTAATATATTGAAATTACAATAATTTTTCGACAACAAGCCTTCATTTCAAGGGTTTTGCCACAGCCTGCCGGAGGCCCCCCAAAGCCGAAGGCCCCCTTGCTGGCTGCCGGCCCGCGCCGGATTTTTTGCAATGATTTGTCCGCTGTCCGGCTTGAAAGATAAAGATCGCCCCGGCTTTTTGTCAAAGCGGCAAGGAGGGGAAAGAAAGCATAAGCGGGCCCTAATTGCTGTTTTCGTAAAGAGGCTGAATCTGCTCCAACGATATGCCCAAAGCAATAGCGGCTTTTTTCAAAGTGATCTGACCAAGGGTTTTGGCGTCTTCCGCCTGCTCATAAACGGAAGTACTCACTTCCAGGCGCAGCGCCATTTCCTCCATGCTCAGTTCCTTGTATTCTCTCCAGGCTTTCAGCGGGCTTACACCTTTCTGCACCGCACCGCCCACCGTTTCCGGCACATTTGCGTAAATCTGATTTCCCATGCCCAATTTCCTCAAAACTAATGTTGATGATTACGCTTTTCCCGCGGAAAGGGCCCAAGCCGGATTCCCGCGAAAAAGTTTCTCGCTAATTATATATAATCTTTATCCGTTTTTCACGTTTTTCCTCAAAAAATTATCATCTTCCCGGCAGATTGACGCCCCGGGGCCATGGGGGACGCCCCTTGGGACGGCTCAAATTCTGAGCCGGGCGGTTTTTCAATTTCCCCGCGATGTACGCAAAAGCCCTTCCACCTGGCTACGGCGGTAGCGGCTGCGTCCGTTGGGCAGCCATACTCTTTCCAACAGTTCACTCTCCACAAATTTTTTCAGCGTACTCTTGCTTATATTGAGCAGGGCGCGCGCTTCTTTGGGTTTCAACAACTGGATATCTTCTTTCACTGTAATTTTCTCCTTGATCTTCAGGCCTGGCCGAAAACCCTTGTCCCGCCAACCGCCGTTGTCCGGGAAAGGCTTAATTTTTTTACTCTCTTAATACCTCTGCATATTACAAATATGCGACAGGCCGAAAGCGGGCCATGGACGGCCCGCCAAATAACAAGTATTTTGCAAATACTTGGTATTTGGCATAGTTGGAAAAACCACGCTTAAAGCCAACTATGCTGTTGCAAATTGCCATGGAAGGC
Source organism: Desulfarculales bacterium (assembly GCA_031267815.1). Classification (GTDB taxonomy): domain Bacteria; phylum Desulfobacterota; class Desulfarculia; order Desulfarculales; family Desulfarculaceae; genus JAIRYI01. The sequence goes on from JAIRYI010000099.1 coordinate 9,372, forward strand.
AATTTGAGGTCTCTCTCTAAGAAACCTCTCTTCCCCTCAAACTCCGGCCCATGATAAGCAGGGCCGGATTCTCCACTCCTCCGGCGATCCGGTCATAAAGGCGCGCGGACACAGCTCGGCTTAACATTTCCAGCCCGGCCTCGCCGTTTAAGGCCAGATTGCTGGTGTAAACCGTAGGCAGACGCTCCGCCGCTCTCCAGTCCAGCAGAGGCAGAAACTCGCTTTCCGCCCACCCCGGGGCAGCCCCTGCTCCCAAATCGTCAATAACCAGCAGGGAAGCCCCCCGGGCCCGGCTTAAAACCTGCCGGGCCTGGCCGCGCCTGGCGCCGAAATCCGCTTTTAAGTCAGCGAAAATACGGGGATAACTGAGGAACATCCCTCTCTGCGGGCCGCTCCTTATGTGCTGATTCAAAAGGCAGACGGCCAGATGGGTCTTGCCCACCCCCAGGCCGCCGGCAATGTAAAGTCCTTTGCCGTTTTCCGCCCGCCAGACGCGCAGGCGCCGGATCAGAGCCGGATGCTGCCAGGGCTGGAGGGAGGCGAAAGATAGGCGCCATTCCTGGGCGGACAGGCCGCTCTCCTGACGCAGCCAGTCAAGCTTCTCTCTCCTCTGTTCCCTTTCCCGGTGGCAGTCATAGCATGAGCCAAGGGCCTCAATCGCCTTAGCCAGAGTTTCCCGCCCGCAGCGCGGGCATTTTTCATGAGGGCTGGCCCCCAGGCTGGCCCGCAACCCGTCCAGAGCCAGATTCAGGCTTTTCTCATTAGAGGCTGTCATTGTGATATATCTGGCTGCCCACCAACGGCCCGGGATTGAGAAGGGCAGCGGGACGGCTTAAAGAAACAGCGCCCCCGCTCTTTTCTTCCCGGGCCAGCCAGGCGGTCAGAAAACGCCGGGCGCCGGCCAGAGTCTTGAGTTTCCGGGGATTGCTCAAGCACCATTGCCGGGCCTGGGCAATGGCCAGAGGCACATTGACCGAGGGGTAAGCCTCCTGCCAGGCCGCCATATCCCGCGCCGCCGGCTGATATTCCCGGCCCTCCAGGCAGGGTATGGAAGGGGCTGTCCGTCCGGCCCCTTCCTCTTCTTCTTCTCTTTCCTTTTCCTCTTTCTCTTTAAATTCGGGCAAGGATAGGGATAGGGCCGGCAAGGGGCTTACCGGGGGCATGGACGCCCCTTGCCCTTTTCCTTCCTCCTTCCGGGCCGAAGTGAAAATGGCCGGATATTTTTCCCGCAGCCGGGCCGCCATCCGGGGCGGGGGCGGATTTTTATGAATCAGGTTTTGCAAGCCTACGGTTATCTGGGGGCTGGTGAAAGTCTGATTTTTTATGAAGTTAAGCAAGAGAATGGACTGCCCTTCCAGCAGAACCTTGCCTTGAGAGGCAAAGAGGCGCAGCAATTCCCTCGTTTCTTCTTCTTTCAGGCCGGTTTCATAGCTTATCCGGCGCAGGGAAATCTCCATTACCCCCAGATTATTGACATGCGGGTTGGTAAACAGATAAATATAGAGAAGTTTGCCCCCGGCCTCCAGGCTCTCGAAAAAAGGATCTCCCCACATGGACATTTTGACCGTGCGGTATTCAGCCATTTCCGCCCTCCCGGAGAAGAAGGGGGAGAAGAGGCCGGGACTTATGGAGCGGGGAATAAAAAAACCCCTGCCCAGGCCTTATCCGGCCAGGCGGGGAAAAAGAACGCCGCTCTCCCTTGCCGGGCAGAGGGTGATAAAAAATTGTAGATTCCATCGGCACTCCTTAAAATGCCGACAGACGGGCCAGACCTAAAAATTTTATCCCCGGCACAGGGATAGCGCAAGGGGAAAATGACGGCCGCCGCAATTTAGTTGCGGCAGAGCCTCACCGCAAAAATTATTGACGTGGAAATCCAGGTTCGCCGCCAGCCTTCCATCTGGAAAAGGCTCTTGTTCTACAGCGCCAAGCTGTTGGTGGAGCAGATAAAAAAGGGAAGCCAATACCAGCGCATCAACCG
>JAIRYI010000108.1 GCA_031267815.1 Desulfarculales bacterium
AATTCGAAAACCTCCACTTCACCCAATTCATCATTATAAGCGACATCCACCTCGACTTTGGAACCAAGTTTACGGCGAGCCGCTGAACGCATGGCTTCTTCCAAAGTGCTTATCAGGACCTGGCGATCCAGCCCTTTTTCACGGGCTATTTGATCTATCATTCTCTTAAGTTCACTCATTTCAGGTACATACTCCACAGATTAAACAATATTACCCAACATCATTACAGTTCCGGATGAAGTTGGGCCCTAATTATGTCATATAAAGCGATGCGTTTAATTTCTCCGTGTATCTCCAGCAATACATCATCACCGTCCCGCCCGTGCAACAGACCGGTCAGGTACTGATTTTTGCATTCACCGCGCACTAAAATCCTGATCCGGCGGCCGCCAAGAAGTTGAAATTCACGGGCATATTTCAATTTACGGGTCAATCCCGGTGAACTTATTTCCAAATGATAACGTTCAGATATGATATCTTCCACATCCAATAAATCACCCAGCTGGCGGGAAAGAACGCCGCATTGATCTAAATTTACTCCCTGTTCGCGATTATCCACAAACAAACGTAAAACCCGCCCCCGGCCATCGCTGACCATACTCAATTCCAATAAAAATAACCCGGCATCCAGTACGACCGGCTCTAAAATATCTATTAATCTGGCTTCCAGATCTGTCAGAGGCGGTTCCACCCATCCTGCTGGTTCGTGTTCTGTCATAACAATTTCCGCATTCTTTGCTAAAATATTTTCAGCAAATCTTTGCAAACAACATAGGTAAATTTTTTCTTACGCCCAACGCGAGGCATGCTTAAAAAAAGATGAATTTCCGGCTCCCGGACTTGAAATCAAGCCATGAATTATAAACAGACAATAAACCCCAGCAAGCCCTCTTTGAACATTCAAAGAGAACAATTCCCGCCATCTGCAGACCAACGTTTAAAACATCAGAAATCAACTCCACAAGCCAAAGTGAACCGCAAGCCATGCGGCGCGAAAACGCCGGCCCGCCAATCCCCTTGGCAAGGGAATAGTTTAAACCCTGCGTAAACCGCAAAAGTAAAAACCAGGCAGAAGATGGGTGAAGCGGCAGGATTCCAATCAATCCGCCATACTTCATGCAAAACTAATATATTATACATATAAAATAATATGTTGCAAGAATAAATTATACCGTAACCTTCGCGAAAACCTGCCTGAGGTAAAAGTCACCCCTCAGAGTTTTTATCACAGCGGATACCGTTGCGGTCAGGATGCTTAATCCGGCTTCCCGGCCCGGCATAGCGGCTATATCTTCGTTAGAATAAGGAGTTACAAAATCACTTGATGTCTAATTCAGGGCCATCTTGACCGCACAGAATTCGCCGCACATGGCACAGGCCTCTTTTTGACTGAAATCTTTGCGCCGTTCATCCACCATCGCGGAATCCAAAGCCGCCACGCTCATGCCAGGCCAGTCCAAACGCTTGCGCGCCTCGGCCATGGCCGCTTCTCTGGCCAAAGCCTGCGGCCGCTTTAAAGCCGTCTCGCCGGCTTGCGCGGCAATGCGCGAAGCCATGATTCCGGCTTTGACGTCTTCCAGGCAAGGCAGAGTGAGATGTTCCGCCGGAGTCAGATAACAGAGGAAATCAGCGCCGGCCATTACCGCGTTAGCCGCGCCGATGGCTCCGGCAATATGATCGTAGCCAGGAGATATATCTGTGACCAAAGGCCCCAACACATACAAGGGCGCCTGGGAAGTGAGTTTTTTAATACCGCTTATCTGCCCCGCCACTTCGGCCAGAGGCACATGACCAGGGCCTTCAACCATGCACTGAACTCCAGCGGCCAAACCTTTTCTGGCCAGATGCCCCAACATAATCACTTCTTCCCACTGGGCCGCGTCTCCCGCGTCCAGACCCGCTCCCGGACGCAAGCCGTCACCCAGCGACAAAGTGACATTATATTCCCGGGCAATCCCGATAATGCGCTCATACCCGGTCAGAAAGGGATTTTCCAGATTATGCCTGCGCATCCACCGAGCCAGGATGGATCCCCCTCTGGATACTATTCCCATGACCCGCAGATCCTCATCTTGAGCCCACCCGGCCGCTTTCCGCGTCAGGCCGCAGTGTACGGTCATAAAATCCACTCCCTGTTCAGCTTGTTTGTGAATTTCTTCCCACAGCTCTTCCGCGCTAAAGGCGGCCGGATCTTTGCCGGCGCTGATATAGCGCTGGGCCACCGCGTACAGCGGCACTGTGCCTAACGGCAAAGAACAACGCTTAAGCATGGCCTGACGGATAGCATCAAGATCACCGGCAATGGATAAATCCATGACCGTATCCGCGCCAGCCTGAAGCGCCGCCTCCAGCTTGGCCAACTCACCGGGCAATGAACACAACCAGGGAGAAGTTCCAATATTGGCGTTGATTTTTACCCGGGCCGGCTGACCAATCAGCGCCGGTATAAGTCCGGGATGCTTGGGATTGCCCAGCAGCACCATGCGGCCGGCATCAATTGCGTCCATAATATATTGACGCTCCAATCCTTCCTTGACTGCAAGGCCGGACTGATGCAGTTCCCAAAGGTTTTTCAATGCCTGATTCCGACAAAATAGAGACATGAGAGAACCTCCCTGAATTTTCATAAAAGCCAAGCGATGTTAATGTTACCTTCTGGTTTTTGCTTCCACAAGCCATAAAAAATATACGCCAAGGGCACGCATAGACCAATTCATGAATTACCGGTACAATCAATGCCTATATTTCTGGAGCTTTTTTCCTAAATCGCCCGCAAGATGATTTATGAGGATCGCGTCTCCCTAAAGCGAAGGTTGGGGACAGCGGCGGCTTAATCAGTATGCCAAAGATAACCCTGTAATTTCCCGTTAATTTTATTTTCTTACCAGTCAAGGAGAAGCTGCCTGTGACCACGGTGAAAGCGATTTTATTTGATATGGATGGAGTTATTATGAATTCCATGGATTATCATGTCAAGGCCTGGCAGGAAGTGTACGCCTCCTTTAACCGTTATATTTCTCGGGAAGAAATCCTGCTCCAGGAAGGCTCTTTTGATTTGAAAGAATGGTACAACTTTCTACAGGACGTCCCCCTGAGCGAAGCTCCCGGCCCGGAAGAACTGGCTGCGGCATATGAGTTCATTCGCGCGCAGGGAAGGAGGCAACGGGATATTTTACTCAGCAAATATTTGCAGGAAATAAAACCTTATCCTGATGCTCTGCCGGTATTGCGCGCTTTGGGCAGGCTGAATATACCCTGCGCTTTGGTAACCAGCTCCTCCCGGATAACCGTGCAGGAGATTGTTCCCCAAGCTTTGCGGGACTGTTTCCGTATAATAATCGCTGCCGAAGACGTGCAGCGTCACAAACCGGATCCGGACCCCTATCTGGCCGCAGCCGAAAAACTGCGGATCCGGCCGCAAGAGAGCCTGGTGGTGGAAAATTCTCCCGGAGGCATCAGGGCCGGCCTGGCCGCCGGGGCTGTGTGCGTTGCTGTCAGCAGCACTTTACCGGCCTCCGTCCTGTTAGGGGCGACCGCGGCGGTATATTCCAATCTGCGCGACCTGGCTGTTGCCCAAGGCTGGATAACCTGAACTCGGAAACCGCCTTGCTTTAAGCATCCCCCGTCCTCCCCAAGCTTGCAGTTTGCTCAACTCTTGGTAAATTTAATATAGATTATTATTAATCAACAGCAATCGAGTTCATATAATGAAACCCTCGGAACGGCGCAATCCAACTTCAAAGCTATCAGCCCAATCTTTGTCTTTTTCGCCGGCAGAGACTGCCGATCCCGAACTGGAAGGGGACGAAGAACTGGAACCGGATATCCCAGCCCATATGGAAAGCAGTTTAACTTCGTTAGACGACGATGATTTGAACATGCCTGTACCCAGCGCCCCGCCTCTGGCGGTTACCGATATGTTGCAGCGCTATTTATGGGAAATAAGGCGCTATCCTCTTCTGTCCAGAGAAGAGGAAACCGAACTGGCCCGGCATTATTTCAATACCGGCGACCGGGAGGCTGCGGCCAAGCTGATCACCAGCAATTTGCGTCTGGTGGTTAAAATCGCCATGGAGCATCAAAGCTATTGGAGCCGTAATCTGCTGGATATAATTCAGGAAGGCAACCTGGGTCTGATTCAGGCGCTTAGAAAATTCGATCCTTTCCGCAACATAAAATTTTCCTATTATGCCTCGTTCTGGATTAACGCTTACATTTTGAAATATATTATGGACAACTGGCGGCTTGTGCGTCTGGGCACAACCCAGGCCCAGCGTAAACTTTTTTACAACCTTAACAAGGAAAAAGAAAAACTGAGCCGCATGGGAATAACCCCGGAAATAAAACTGTTAAGTTCCCGTCTGGGGGTCAGCGAACAGGATGTACTGGATATGGAACAGCGCCTTGGCTCCTGGGAAGTAAGCCTGGATGCTCCGGTCAATGACAATTCCGCCACTTCTCAACACAATTTCATGCCGGATCAGGAAAGTTCCGCCGAAGAAATTCTGCAAAATGATCAGCTAAGACGCACCTTTAGAGATAAACTCAGTGCTTTTGCCCTGACTCTGGATGAAAAAGAGCGCGCCATTCTGCAAAAGCGCTTATTGAGTGAAGAACCAGTAACCTTAAATGAATTGGGGCGGGATTTTAAAGTCAGCCGGGAACGGGTGAGACAGTTGCAGGAACGTCTGCTTAAAAAACTCAAACAATATCTGCGGGAAGCCATTCCCGATTTTGACGAGCAGTTCTCCGACCTGGCGGAACGCGATTAAATGTATCGGTAAATCAACAATGACTTCAACATCCTCAATAAAAACAGCAACGCTTTTATTTCCGGCCGTTCTCCTATTTTTTTTATGCTCCTGTTCCCTCAATATTCCCGGCCCCTACGGCGCACCTCCGGAATTTATCAGCCCTCAGATAGAACCTGACCAGGCTTTGATGCATTTTGCTTTCAGCCAGATGCGGGTTCATGAAGGAGACAGCGCGGGCGCTTCCGAATATTTGAATCAGGCGATAGCCATGGACAAAAATAATGCCACCTTACGTCTGGAACTGGCCCGTCTGGCTGTTGGCGATGACAACCTGGAAAAGGCGGCGGACTGCCTCCATGAAGCTGTGCGGCTCAATCCCGTCCTGACAGAGGCATGGATACTTTTGGGCGGGGTCGAATCCACACGCAAAAATTATCTGCAGGCCATTAAAGCCTATAAGGAAGCCTTACGCCTCGACCCAGCGCTGGAAGATATATTATTGGTGCTGGGCATCCTCTATCTTGACAACAACCAACCTGAAGAAGCCTTAAAACCTCTGCAAACTCTTATCAAGCGTCAGCCTGAAGTGCATCTGGCTCACTTCTATCTGGGACGAGCCTATACGGCTGTCAGGCAGTATCCGGCCGCGGAAAAGGCTTATCTGCAAGCCATGACTGGTGATTCCATATCATCCATGGCCGAATTTGAACTGGCCGGGCTCTACGAACTGCAAAACCGCCTCGCCAAAGCGGAGGCGGCCTATCTGCGTTTGCTGGAGGCAAACGCTTCCGCTCTGGTAAGAGAACGTTTGGGCCAGCTATATATGCGCCAAGGTAAAAATGAAGCGGCATTGCAGCAGTTCGCCATTTTAAAAGGCCTGGATCCTGACGACCCTGAAGTACGCATCCGCCTTGGGCTGGTTCTCTACGAACAGAATAAATACACCCAGTCAGCCGAGGAATTCAAACTGGTGCTGAATAAGGAACCTGGGCATCGCCGCGCTCTTTATTACTTGGGGGTTTGTCTGGCGGCTCAAGCCAACAACGGAGAAGCATTACGTGTTTTCGCTCAGATCCCCCCCGGGCAGGATAACCTGTTTGAGGACAGTGCGCTCCAGCAGGCCCAGATTCTGGTGCGCGGCAAGAGAACAGACCAGGCTTTGACATTACTGGAAAACGCTCTGCGGCAACGCCCGCACTCAGTGGATTTGCTCACGGGCCTGGCTATGGTGCAGGAAATAGGGAACAATTACAGTGAAGCTTCCGCCATTTTGGAGCGCGCGGTTCAACTGGAACCCAATAATGCCGAACTCTATTACCGGATGGCGGTTTTATCCAGCCGCCGGCACAACAGCGGGCAGGCCATAGAGTATTTGCGTCAGGCAATCAAAATCAACCCCACCTGCGCCAAAGCTCTCAATGATTTGGGATATTCTCTTCTGGAAGAACCTGATCCGGATCTGGAGGAGGCGGAAAGTCTGATCCGCCGCGCCTTGCAGGAAGAACCCAACCGGACCACCATTTTGGACAGCATGGGATGGGTGCTTTATCTGAAAGGACAATACGAAGACGCTTATGAATATTTACTGCGCGCCTCCCAAGACAATGATATGGGTGACGCGGTAATTTTTGAACATCTGGGCGACACTTGCGTAAGGCTGGGACGGGTTCAGGAAGCTGTGAAGGCCTATCAAAACGCTCTGGCTCTGCACCCGCTCAACCGGGAAATAATTCAGGATAAAATCAAGGCCTTGAAAAGATAATGAAAAAATATTTCCCTTTTTTTTTGTTATTTTTCATAACCGCCTGCACCGCCTGGCCTCCTCCCCAGTTGCCGGGTCTGGACGAGGTCCTGCCCCGCTGGCAGGAACAGCCATATAACGGCGGCGCCATTTACATGATCGGAGAAATCAACCTGAAACTGCCTGACCGGCAGTATAATGCTGAACATACCCTGCTTATAAATGAACGGGGCCAATTCCGCCTTGATATACTGGGACCTTTCGAAAAACGCCTTTTCAGCATCACTTGTAACGGCAACTACCTGTTGGCCATATTTTATGATGATAACAAGGCTTATTTTGGTCAGGCCACGCCCGCCAATTTGGCCCGCCTGCTGGGTATGGATCTGAATCCTGTCCATATTTTCATGCTTTTAAGCGGTCGCGCTCCTTTCTGGCTGGACGGGGAGACGATCAACTCCTACGGCCGGATATCTGCCTCATCCAATTCCGGATTATTGCTGCTGATGCTCTTCCGCCCGGACGCTCCCCTGCAAAGCATTACCTTTGATATAGATACGCAAATTGTGAGGGAAGCCACCCTGCAGGAAGATGACGGACGTTTATTTGATATCATTTACCGGCGTTTTGATCAGAACAGCGGCTTGCCTTCAAGCCTGAATCTGAGCGCCAGCGACGGCCGAGCCATGGACATATATAATGATCTGGCCCAATGGACTGAGGTATCCCCTGATTTCTTCAGCCTGCCGGCTGTTCCAGGAACGATGCAAACATTTTTGCTCCCTTAAAACCAATAATTCAAAACAGCCAGGATATGAAAATTTCATCAGCCGCTCTAGCCCGGCGTCAGTAACGAAGAAGCATAATGGCAATTTTACTGGGTATAATATCCCTATTTTTGCTGGTCGCCTGCAATGCCTTCTTTGTCGCCGCCGAATTCGCTCTGGTGAGTGTGCGCCGCACCAGAATGGAAACGCTGATTGTGGAAACATCGTCGCCGCGCGCGGCCAGAGTGCTGAAAATTAAACATAACCTTGATTTTTATATAGCCGCTACCCAATTGGGCATAACTATGGCAAGTCTGGGCCTGGGCGTTGTCGCTGAGCCGGCGGTAGAAGCAATTATACGGCCAAGCCTGATATCCATGGGAGCATCCCTTACTTTGGTGAGGACAGTTGCCTTTGCCGTCGCCTTTACTTTTTCCACTTGCATGCATATTGTTCTGGGAGAGCTGGCGCCCAAAACCATTGCCTTGCAGCGCACAGAGCAAACCGCCCTGGTTGTAGCCAAGCCGCTGATGATCTTTGCCGCCATATTCAAACCGGTCATTTTTTTCATGAACTGGCTGGGTAATTACTCGGCCCACTTTTTTGCCCGGCCAAACACGGAAGTAATCCCAAAAGGCTATTCTCCTCAGGAACTTATGCTTATAGTGGCGGCGTCCAGCCAGACGGGCGAACTTAAGCAGGAAGAAAAAACCTTACTGGAAAATGTCCTGGAGTTCAGAGAAATAACCGTGCGTAATATTATGATCAGCCGCACCCAGATGGTGGCTGTGCCCCAAGACGCCGCTTTACGTCATATTATAGAACTGCGCCGCCAGATGGGATATTCCCGCTATCCGGTATACGCCGGTTCTCTCGATGAAATAGTCGGCTTTATCCATGTGAGCGATATTCTTTATCTGGCCAAAGACTTAGATAAGGCCAGGGTGGAGGATATAATAAAACCTGTGCTGTTTGTGCCGGAAAGCATGCGCGCGGCTTCTTTGTTCAATTTGCTGCGGACGGAAAAAGCCCATCAGGCCATTGTGGTGGATGAATACGGAGGCACTTCCGGTTTGATTACCATGGAAGATGTGCTGGAAATGCTGGTCGGTGATATATACGATGAAAGTGACGCCGAGGACAACAGCATAACCATGGAAAGTCCTGGAATTTATTTGCTGAACGGTTCAGCGCATCTCATTGATATAAAAGATATCATGGGTATTGACGCCCCTCATGAAGAATATGAGACCATAGCGGGGTTACTGTCAGATCGCTTGGGGCACATACCGGCGATGGGGGAAAAGATAGATTTTAACGGCTGGGAATTTACAGTGCTGAAAGCTGATGCCAGGGCGGTGCGCCAGGTGAAGGCGATTAAACTGTTGTCTGCCAAAATTTAATAGTAAATTCTTTGTGGTATAATAAATAGTCTCGCAGAGGGTTGATTTTGATTATTGACGCTCGGCTGGAGAATTTGCACAGTAAATCCTCCAGCCGTGAGTTCCGAAGCAAAGCGCACGCTTTGCCCGCCGCACCCGCAGGCGTCTCAAGCCTAAATGCGATAAACCCGTTGCCGTGGCCGATGTTGTCCTTACCAGGCTAAATGGCGCGATTATTGCGGAAATCCTCTGTTTATGGCTCACTAGCTATTGATTTTCTTGGAAAACCAGAAAATAAGAGGTCATTATTTATGAAACATACCTTTTCTTTACAATACAAAATCATCCTGGCTCTGGTGCTGTTTATGAACGTGCCTTTTGTAGTGACCGCATATCTGGCTAAAAACCTTGCCGAAACCATGATTATCCAGGAAAAGGAAAGCAAATTACTGTCCTTGACCCGTATCTTGGACACCTTTATCATTCCCGGAGGATATGAAGAAATACTGCGCCAACACGGAGCGGAGCAGGCATCCCGCGAGGATCAGATAAAAATTTTGAATAATTCCCTGCGTGACGCCACCAATATGGTAGGGAGGTCTTCACCAGGCCTGGGGGTAGGATATTATTCCCGCGCCCTTGACGCCATTATTACTTATGGGCCTGAACCTGAAATGGAAGCCATGGTGGGCATATCCATTGCCCAGGACCATCCCGGCCGTCTGGCAATGCGCGACAATCAGGAAATGGTACGCATGGGCACCATGGTGCGCGGCGATATTATGAATGCCATGCACCCGATTGAACGCGGCGGAAAAGTAATCGGCTATATCTGGGCCAATGAGCTTAGAACCTATGTCGACGCTCAACTTAGCAATATGAACAGGAAAATCATCTTTGTCTCGCTCGTCTGTTTTATACTGACTATATTGCTGCTCATACTTCTGGCGCGGCGCACCATGCGCAATGTGGACAACATCATCACCGGCCTGCGTAAAATGCGCCAAAATATCCACCAGCGCATACCGGAGGCCAAAGGCGACCTGGGAGAAGTGGTAAATACAATAAACGCTATGGCGGGAGACATAGCCACCGCTACTGATGAGTCGCAGCGGCTTATCGCTGTTTTGCAAAATTTAATGAGCAATATCGACAGCACTATTTATGTCTGTGATCCCCAAAATAAAATCCTGGTATATGTCAATGATCATTTATGCCGCCTGCTTAATCAGGATAATCTGCAAGGAAAATCTTGCCATGAAATTTTACACGGACGCCCCTACCCTTGCCCCGACTGCCCCATCGGTCAGCTATTCGACCCCAAGGGAGTCCCTCTGTCAACCCCTTTGCATCGGGAAAAGCATTATAATCTGCTAAATAGAGACTTTCTGGTTACTTCGCGCATGGTCACCTGGCAGGACGGCCGCCTGCTCTATATGGAAATAGGCACTGATATAACCGAACGCAATGCTCTGGCCATGGCGGAAGCCGCTAATCAGGCGCAAAGAGAATTTTTGGCCCGGATGAGTCATGAGATACGCACGCCCATGCACGGAGTTCTGGGCATGACGCAACTGGCCATACAAGATAATCCCAGCCCCACTCAAATGGAATATTTACGCAAAATACAGTCGTCCGCTTCCATCCTGCTAGGCATTATCAATGATATTCTGGATTTTTCCAAAATAGAAGCCGGCAAACTATCAATAGAATCCCGCAGTTTCAGCCTGCACGAACTGACTGAAAACATAAGAGAACTTATCCTTCCCCGCATTCAGGAAAAAAATCTGCAGTTTAATTTGGAAATAGCCAACAATGTGCCCCAATACGCCATGGGTGACGAACTGCGCCTTTCGCAGGTAATGCTCAATCTGTTAAGCAATGCCGCCAAATTCACCAGCCAGGGTTCTGTAACCATGACCATGTACGGAGAAAAACAGCCCACGGGTAAAATACGCCTTTACTGCGCGATTAAGGATTCCGGCATTGGAATGAGCCAGGAAGAGCAAACCGCGTTATTCAAGCCGTTTTCCCAGGCTGACGCCTCCACTTCACGTAAATTCGGCGGCACCGGGTTGGGCCTCTCCATAAGCAAGGCGCTGGTGGAACTCATGGGAGGTTCAATTGCGGTGGAAAGCACACCTGGTCAGGGCAGCGTCTTTTCTTTTTTTGTGGATGTCACTCCTTTGGACAAACCGCAAAAAAACAGCGATAAAACCAATATTCAGATGGAAAATCAACGCTATGACAGTTATTACTTTCTGTTGGTGGAAGATAATAAAATAAACCAGGAAATAGCGCTGGCCATACTGCGCAAACTGGGAGCCACCGTGGAAGTGGCCAACAACGGTAAAGAAGGTCTGGAGGCATTTCTGCATAAAGATTATGATCTTGTCCTTATGGATATTCGCATGCCGATCATGGATGGCTTTGAAGCCACTAAACTTATAAGAAGCAGCGGCAAATACAACGCAATAACCATTCCCATCGTTGCCATGACCGCCAACGCCATGCAGGAAGACCGGGAAGCCAGTAAAGCGGCGGGGATGAACGCGCATATAGCCAAGCCCATAGACCTGCATGAATTGAAATCTGTATTGTATAACTGTCTTATCAAGTAGAAAAGTCATTGACTTCCTGCCGGGCGGGCATGCCCGGCGCGCAGCCTGTCAGGCGGCGGGTCCCCCTAACCTTGCTTTGAGGTGAAGCAGTCGTAGCCGTCTGTGGATATTATGGATATCTGTCTCGCAACACTTTTGTGACAGCAGCGGGAGGAACTGACTGCCCCGGAAAATTAAGCAAAAATGTTGAGATGGCGGTGTTCGGGCTTTAAAAAAAGAGTGGTTGGCCTGATCTTGTCCGGACGGGATCCAAAAGTGACATAAACTTTCCAAGGACAATCGATCTGCTCCAAAGCCCGTACTCTTGGTAATTCAATAAGCGGATCAGCCACCATCGCCACTTCAGCTTGGGGCAGATCGCCTCCCCAAGTGAAACCTATGGCATCCAGATGCTGGCGATCTGATCGGGGCGGCTGCCAGGCAGGCAAAATCAACCACCCGGTTTCTTGGAAAACCGCGTAAAAAACCTGAACTATTATCTGGCGCATGCTTGCCGTCTGGCGCAGACTTTCCGGTATGGCCGACAGTTTTTCTTGGGCGGTTAAGCGCAATTTTTCTAAATAATTATCCATCGGCAAATATAACCGCCCTCCCCGGAAAGATAAACCGCCCAAGATAAGCATCATCGGCCGGCAGGGAATCAATTTATCAGTTTGGCAACCTCCTGCTGAACCGTATTATAAATATCTTCATCCGTACCGAAAATATCTATAACCGCCTTGTGCTTGATCAGCTTTTCTCCGATAAAAGCGGTAGTGTACAGGGCTATACGGTTAGGCTGTTCCACCAGAGTACGAATGGGGGCAATGGCGTATTGGATTTCAAAGTCCTCGGCCTGCAATAACTGGTTAAAACAGAGCAGTAATTGTTCCACAATCTCTTTTTGACTGTTAGTTTCAATAAGATTATTTTCTATCAAATGCATAGTTATACGGCTAGCCAAATCGTGGCGGCAATCATCCAGTTGCATCAGTTGACGGCCCCAAGCGGACTGGCGCGAATTCTCCAAACGGGAAATCAGAGTTTCCTCACGGTGATTAACATGAAAATCATTAGACATATCTTTTACCTTCCCAGACCGGGCAATAAAGCCCACAGTCATAATACTATAATGGAATATTATTTATATACTATATTATATATGATAACCAATCTTATATATGATAACCAGTCTTTTTAATAACAAAAGACGAATACATATTTTTATTTTTAATCGCTCCCGGCATCTCAATAAATTTTTACTGAAAAATATTTTAAATCAAGGGATCGCCCCAAGGAAAAATTTTTTAATTTTTTTAAATTTTTTACCCGGAAGCTATTGCAAAAGAGATTCAATAGCAATATAATAAATTCAACTTACTCCTTATCCCGTTTCCTGCCCTCCCCTGGAGGCATTTGCCTCCAGGGGATCCAAGGGCAAGCCAAAATTGAAGAAAGGAAAGCAGAAAACACACACTTTTTATTTTGTTGGGAACGCAAACCCCCGGTCGCAAAGACCACTGAACAACGCCGCTATGCGGCGTTGTTCAGTTTAGGCCCGAACAAAAAAAAAGAGGAACCCTCTTTTATTTTCCTTTTGAAGATATCCATCTTTATAGTTTAATCATCGGCTGCGCAGCGACGCCAAAGAACCAAGAAGATTTTTGAGACTTTCCGGAGAAGGCGTGAATTCCGAGGCATGCAGATAATTGTTTTGCTCCCGCAGGATAGTTTCTGTTTCTTTTTTTTCCAGGCGATATAGACCGATGAAATTGTCAGCTTGCAATTTTTCCAATGTTTGTAACTGATTAGGCACAGGCGGACCTACCTCTAGAATATATATACTGGCTGAAGCTATCCGTTCCGCTCTTTCTTTCTTGCAATTAGCAATCCATTGTCCGTATGCAGCCATAACATATCCTTTTGCATACTTGGCGGCATTATTTGTCTGATTCTTATTGATCGCCGCCTTTGCCAGGCATTTTTCAAATCGGTGCATTTAACTTCGCTAACCATATCGGTATATAAAATTTTTTTCTTTAAATTTTATATTTTCTGATATAAACCTGACGCCCAAGCTGCCGCCTGTAATCAAAACAGTGATCAACTATCTGTTTTTACAGTTAAACTACTAAAAATTTCTCTATCCGCTTGCAAAAGAGGCGATCTGCATTTAATCTTGACAGCAATTAATAAGAGCCGGGCCTGATATGAGAGCCTGTTTATTCATTCACAACCACAAAGTGAGAAGCATATGGCAAAAGTAACTATTATCCTGGAAGATCAATCTGATGGCGTTAGTGTCGGCATACAGTCTGACCCGGAACTGCCCATTGATTTGGAAGAGGATGATTTGGATAATTTGAGCGAAGCTCAATTACTTGCCCTTAATATTCTGGAATGGCTGGAAGACGAAGAGGACTTTGATGAGGAGGACGAATGACGGCAGAACGCCGCACCGTAAACCCTGAAACCCGCCCTTGCGGGCGGGTGACGCTATAACGAAGCAGATCTTATTTCACCAGGACTATATAGTCGGTTTTACGCGGCGCGGGTCTGGGTACAGGTCCGGCGGCATAACCCAGGCTGATCGCCCCCACCCCTATGTAATCTCCTGTTAGTCCCCATCTTTTAAGCAAAGATCGGCCTTCTTCACTGGCAAACATTTCCTTTTCCCGGTTAATCCAGCAGGAACCCAAGCCTGCCGCGTAAGCGGCGTTGGTCAGATTGCTCAACACAGAGCAGCCATCTTCCAAAGGCGTTGGTTTGCTCCTGTCCGCCAGAACCAGCAAAATAGTGGGGGCGCCATAATATGGATCCATATCGCGGCCCCAAATGGCAGCGTTCATTTTGCTCAGACGGGCAATGTCGTCTTTGTTCTGCACCGCGATGATAACAGGCGATTGGGAACCTGATCCCGTAGGGGCAAAAATTCCGGCTTCCAGCACAGCATTCAATTCCTCATCTTTAATCTGTTCCGCTTTGAATTCGCGGATACTGCGCCGTTGCCTGAAAATTGCCAGCGCTTCTTTATTCACTTCTTTTTCTCCTTTTATAAACAATTGTTACGGGTTGATCAACATTGTTAAGCGCGGTTAATTAGTCGATCCTGAAAAATATTAAACATGCTGATATTAAAACATAATTTTTGCAAAAACGCATATTTTTCGCCCAGAAATATTTTTAAAGATCGACTATCCCGGTCGATTTATCGAACGGGCGCTGGCTAGGGCAAGCCGCAATTTACTTGGCTCGCGACCGCTTTCAAGCAACGCCGGAAAACAGATTCAGACAGGCGGACAAATATCCGCCTGTCTGAATTATATCCATACTTGAAAGCGGTTACATCAACTCTCGCTTGGTGTAAGTAGTATGCAGAAGTTCTTTAGCTTTTTCGCTGTAAGGCTCCCCTAAAAACTCCTGGTAGAGTTGTTGGATATAGGGATTTTCATGCGATTTGCGCACAGGCTTATCTCTGTCCGCCTGATAGAGGGCATTGGTGCGTTTTTGTAATATCCCGATATTGCCGTGGTGATACGGCTGCCCTCCGCCATCGATACAGCCTCCCGGACAAGCCATTATCTCAATGACATGATAATTGCACTCTCCCGCGCGCACACACTCCAGAAGATGCCTGGCATTGCCCAGACCGCTGGCGGCGGCTACGTTTACATCCATATCACCTATTTTGACGGTGGCCTCTTTGATGCCGTCTAACCCCCTGAGACTGGTAAAATCAACTTTTTCCAGCTTTTGGCCTGTAATCCACTCGTAAGCGGTGCGCAACGCCGCTTCCAGCACTCCGCCGCTGGCTCCGAATATAACTCCGGCTCCGGTGGACGCGCCCATAGGGTCATCGAAATCGCTTTCCGCCAAGGAAGCGAAATTAATGCCCGCTTCCTTGATCATTTTAGCCAGTTCGCGCGTGGTTATCACCAGGTCGACTTCCTGCACTCCCTCGGGAGTTTTGTGTTCTTCTCTGGACGCCTCATATTTTTTGGCCAAGCAGGGCATCACGGAAATCAAAACCATTTTCTCCAGGGGAATATTCAACTTCTGAGTAAGATAAGTTTTAGCTATGGCTCCGAACATCTGTTGAGGAGATTTGCAGGAGGAAGGAATATCCAGCATGTCGTTGAATTGATGTTCGATAAATTTCACCCATCCCGGACAACAACTGGTAAGCATTGGGATTGTCCCGCCATGTTTAATCCGGTGAACCAATTCCGCGGCTTCTTCCATAATGGTAAGGTCGGCGGCAAAATCAGTATCAAATACTTTATTGAAACCCAGCATACGCAAGGCGGTAACCATTTTGCCGGTTACATTGGTGCCCGGCGGCAGGCCGAAAGCCTCTCCCAAAGCAGCCCGTACCGCAGGCGCTGTCTGGACAATAACGATTTTACCGTCATCAGCCAAGTAGTCCCAGGCTTTGCTGATATTATTGACTTCCGTAAGAGCGGCGGTCGGGCACACCGCCACGCACTGACCGCAATTCACACAGGTCGAGTCAGCCATAGGCAGATTAAAGGCTGTCCCCATGACGGTGTCAAAACCGCGTTCCATAGCGGAAAGAACATTGACTGTCTGCACTTTACTGCACATGGTCTCACAGCGCCGGCATAAAACACATTTGTTCATATCGCGGGATATGGCTCTGCTTGACTGTTCAGGTTTATGCTGAGACATCTGCCCGACATATTCTATCTCAAAAATACCCAGACTGGCGGCCAGATTTTGCAGTTCGCAGTCAGTACTCTTGTTGCACATGAGACAATTTTTAGGATGGTTGGACAAAATGAGTTCCACCACCATGCGCCGCGCCTTGATTACCGTGGGGGTATGAGTCAGAACCTCCATGCCTTCAAATACCTGGGTAGCGCAGGCGGGCGCCAAATTTCTCCGGCCTTTCACTTCCACCACACATACCCGGCAGGAGGCCACCTGGTTGACCATTTTCAGATCATGCAGTTCCAGATGACACAGGGTGGGAATATCAATATTAAGTTTTCGGGCGGCCTCCAGAATGGTGACTCCGTCCTCAACCTGTACAGGCATATTATTAATAGTTAAAGATACCATCTTATATAGCTCCTTTATTGCCGCGCCACGGCCTGTTTAGGACACGCATCCTGACATGCTCCACATTTTATACATTTAGCCTGATCAATGACAAACATCTTACGCAACTCGCCGCTGATACAATTTGCCGGACAGCCGCGCGCGCAACGCCCGCAACCAATACAGGCTTCGGTGATAACAAAGTTAAGCAGCTTGGTGCAAACTTTGGCCGGACAGGTTTTGTCATGAACATGGGCATGATATTCATCCGCGAAATATCTCATGGTGCTTAAAACCGGGTTAGGCGCGGTCTGGCCCAGACCGCATAGAGCGGTATCTTTAATTATCTGGCTGAGTGTTTTGAGTTTATCCAGATGCTCAGGCGTGCCTTTGCCCTGGGTCAGATCCTCAAGCAGCTCATAAAGGCGTTTATTGCCGATCCGGCAGGGAGTGCATTTGCCGCAGGATTCGTCCACCGTAAAATCAAGATAGAATTTGGCAATGTCCACCATACAGTTATCTTCGTCAATGACAATCATCCCCCCTGATCCCATCATGGAACCCAAGGCGATAAGATTGTCATAGTCTATCCGGGTGTCAATATTGCTGGCGTCAATGCAACCGCCGGACGGCCCGCCGGTTTGCACTGCCTTAAAAGCCTTGCCGTTTTTCACTCCGCCGCCGATTTCATAAATAATTTCCCGTAAAGTAATGCCCATGGGCACTTCCACCAGGCCTACATTGTTGATTTTGCCGGCCAGGGCAAACACTTTGGTGCCTTTGGATTTTTCTGACCCAATACCGCTGAACCACTCGGCTCCCCGCAAGATGATGGGAGGCACATTGGCATATGTCTCCACATTATTGATGACGGTAGGATATCCCCACAAACCGGACTGAGCCGGAAATGGAGGTTTGGTGGTAGGCTCGCCGCGTCCGCCCTCAATGGAGCGCAAAAGGGCCGTCTCTTCCCCGCAGACAAAAGCCCCAGCCCCATATTGCAGTTTAAGGTTGAAGCTGAAGCCGGTATTCATAATATTATCGCCTAAAAGGCCCCAATCGGAGGCGTCGCTGATAGCCTTGCTCAGACGCTTAATGGCCAAAGGATACTCCGCCCGGATATAAACATAACCCTCATTGGCTCCGATGGCATATGCGGCTATCGCCATGGCCTCAATAATGCTGTGTGAATCCCCTTCCAGGATGGAACGGTCCATAAAGGCCCCGGGGTCGCCTTCATCAGCATTGCACACCACATATTTTTTACCCATAGGCTGTACATAAGCGGCTTCCCATTTAACCCCCGTGGGAAAACCTCCCCCTCCCCGGCCGCGCAAGCCTGAGGCTTTCATAATGTCAACAACCTGCTTGGGCGTGTATTCACTGAGACATTTGCCCAGAGCCTGATAACCCTGCGCGGCAATGCATTCTTCCATGCTTTCAGGATTTATCAGGCCGCAATTGCGCAAAGCAATCCGTAACTGTTTCTTATAAAAAGGAATTTCATGCTGACGGGCCAGATGTAGGCCCGGGTTGGCCGGATCTTCATATAAAAGTCTCCGCACCAGTTGATTGCCTTTAATATGACTGTCTATAATTTCTCTGGCGTCCGCCGGCTGCACTTCGATATAAAATACACCATCAGGAAAAATTTTGACTATCGGCCCTTTTTCACAGAAGCCAAAACAGCCGGAAATATGAGCCGATACTGTATCCTGGAGTCCGGCGTCATTGATTTCCTGCCTGAGATTGGCCAAAATTTCCTGGCTGTCCGATGACATGCAACCGGTACCGCCGCAAACCAGAATTTCTCTTTTGTTTATTTTACCCGAAACAGCATCTTCCTCTCTGCGCAAAGCCAGAAGCGAGGCCAATTTCTGATATTCATTTTTTAAATCTTGAACAGTTGATATTTTCATAGCCCCTACCCCTATTCCTGAGCGTCAATGATTTTATTAATATCTTTAACCAACAAGCGCCCATATACCTTGTCGTTGACCAGGACTACCGGCGCCAGGCCGCAAGCGCCCACACACCGCACCGCTTCCAGACTGTAGCGCAAATCTTCAGAGGTTTCGCCCATTTTCATACCCAACTGGCGCTGCAAGGCGTCGGCAATCTTGTCAGATCCGCGCACAAAACAGGCTGTGCCCAGGCAAACTTTAAATTGATTGCGTCCTTTAGGTTCAGTATTGAAGAATGAATAAAAAGTGACTACCCCGTAAATTTTAGCAACAGGAATCTGAAGCTTTTTGCCAATAAACATCATAACCTCTTTGGGCAAATAGCCAAAGATGTGCTGGGCCTGATGCAGTACGGCAATAAGTGCGCTCTGCTTTCCCTCTAATCCTGATTTTTTAATAAAACCATCGAGTTCTTCGAATTCCGGGCTTTTTTGTTTCCCCATTTCTGCCATAAACTTACTCCTTTGCATGAGGTTTGATAATTTTATTATAGTATAATTATAGTCAGAAGTGTAATCTTTTTATACAAATATTGATATTTTTTTATCGATATTTTTTCCTTGACAAAATATTAATTAAAAATCAAGCCGGCCGCATAAAAATTAAGGATCAAAATGCCTATGCTAGGGATTTACGGCAGCCCGCGCCAAGGAGCCAACACTTCCATTTTGCTGGACTCTGTGCTGCGGGCCGCTGAAGAGGCGGGAAGCAAAACGACCCGCCTATTTTTAAAAGATATGAAATATGCCCCTTGCGACGCCTGCGGCGGCTGTGAAGAAAATGGGCAATGTGTGCGCAACGACGACATAGCGCATATTTATGCTTTAATTGATTCATGCCAAACCGTGGTGCTGGCTTTTCCCGTTTATTTCTACGGCCCGCCGGCTCCGGTCAAATCTTTTATAGATCGGGCTCAAGCCAATTTTCAAGCCAGCCGGCTGAACAGACAAGATGGGACAAACAAAGACCGGGGCGGCGCCGGCTATTTGCTGGCGGCAGGCGCCAGCAAAGGAGAAAAGCTATTTGCTCCCAGCGAATTGATAGTCAAATATTTTTTTGACGCTGTGAACATGGATTATGGCGGAGGCATGTTCTTCCGCGGCCTGGAGGGAGCCGGAGCGGTTTTGCGGCGCCCGGATTATCTTAAAATGGCGGGAGAATGGGGATATCACTTGGCTCAACAGGAGAAAGAGCCGTTAAACCAACCATTCCCCGGATAAAAATGGCGCTGACTTCATAATTCAATTTACAATGCGTCAAATTTGATGTATATATTTAGAGATTATTGGTAATTTTAGATTTCCGCTTTATTGGCTTTCCTTGTTTTAATGACAGGACATGGGATGAGCTATAACATGCGGCGGAGATTTGCGGTATTGCTTTATTCAACCCTGTATAATTTACAGGTTTTTCTATTAATAATCAAAGTGAGGCATTTGAAATGACAGGTACCTACAGAGATCTAAAACGGATGATGAACCCAAAATCAGTAGCAGTTATCGGCGCCAGTGCCCGCGCCGGCAGCGTAGGCGGCGCGGTTATGAGCAACATGCGCGAAGCCTATAAAGGGAATTTAATTCCGGTCAACCCCAAAGCCGATGAAATAATGGGTTTCAAAGTATGCTCCTCTGTGGAACAATTGCCCGACGGTGTGGACCTGGCAGTTATCGCTGTCCCTCCGGCGGCGGTTCTCCCGGCCGTCACAGAGCTGTGTAAGAAAAAATGCGGCGGCATTGCTGTCATTACCGCCGGCTTCAAGGAAGTTGACGAAGCC
This sequence comes from Desulfarculales bacterium, assembly GCA_031267815.1. Lineage (GTDB taxonomy): Bacteria > Desulfobacterota > Desulfarculia > Desulfarculales > Desulfarculaceae > JAIRYI01. The sequence continues at coordinate 20,044 of JAIRYI010000108.1, forward strand.
GGCGCCAAACTGGAAAGAGAACTCACCGCCATGGTGCAGGCCGCGGGAATTCCTCTGGTAGGGCCTAACTGCCTGGGGGTAATAAATACCGGCATAGGCATGAATGCCTCCTTCGCTACCAAAAGCCCCAGCAAGGGCAGTATCGGTTTTGCTTCCCAGTCCGGCGCGCTGGGCACCTCGGTGCTGGATGTGGCCGATGGCCGCAATCTTGGTTTCTCCAGCTTTATCAGCTTTGGCAACAAGGCTGACGTTACTGAAATTGATATCCTCAACTATCTGGCGGAGGATCCCAACACCAAAGTAATCCTGATGTATCTGGAAGAAATTATCAACGCCCAACTGTTTATTGAAACATCCCGCCGCATTACCATGCAGCAGAAGAAACCGGTTTTAGTTATAAAAAGCGGGGTGTCCGCGGAAGGGGCCAAGGCCGCCAGTTCCCACACCGGCTCACTGGCCGGTTCCGATGCCGCCTATACCGCCATTTTCGAACAGGGAGGAGTCATCCGGGCCAGCAATATTCAACAATTGTTTGACTATGCGGCGGCTTTCAGCACCCAGCCCATGCCTAAAGGGCGTAATCTGGCCATTATCACCAATGCCGGCGGCCCCGGTATCATCACCACCGACGCCGCTGTCCGCAACGGCCTTAAACTGGCCCATATTTCTGAAGCGACCATTAAAAATCTTATCCCGGAAATGCCGGATACAGCCGCTTTGCATAATCCCGTAGATGTTATCGGTGACGCCACCAGCCAGCGCTACCAGGCGGCCATGAAACATGTGCTGGCTGACCCCGGGGTAGACAGCGCCATTATCATCCTCACCCCCCAGGCCATGACCGATATTCTCGAAATTGCCAAAATTATTCCCCCCACCGCGCAAAGCTCGGGTAAACCGGTTGTAGCCTCTTTCATGGGTATGGTGGACGTCCTGCCTGGCGTTAACTTCCTGCAAACTCATGATATTCCCAACTATGTCTTCCCTGAGGACGGGGTGGAATCCCTGGCCGCCATGATCAAATTCCAGGAACGCATTAACCGTGACTCTCCCCGCCACTATTTACAGCTTGAAGCCAAACCCCAGATAGCCAAGGACTGCATTGCCGAAGCCTTAAAAGGCAAAAGCGAACATCTGATGCATGAAAATGAAGCTAACCGGGTTCTGGATGCTTATGGTTTCCCCCTGCTCAGGAGCCAGGTGGTAAGCGATAAAAGTCAAATCAAAGACGCGGCGGCCAAAATCGGCTTCCCTCTGGTAATGAAAATAGTCTCTCCCCAGATAATCCACAAATCTGACGCCGGCGGGGTAAAAGTGGGCATATCCAATCAGGCCGATGCTGAATCCGCTTATGACACTATCATTGCCAACGCCAAGAAATATGATCCCAAGGCCACCATTGAAGGCATATATATGGTGCAGATGGCTGGCAAAGGAGTGGAAGTCATTCTTGGCGCCACCCGCGATCCCAAATTCGGTCCTTTGGTCATGTTCGGCCTGGGCGGTATTATGGTGGAAGTGATGAAAGATGTGACTTTCCGTCTGGCGCCCATGTGGGAAAGCAGCGCCGCCAACATGATCAGCGGCATCCGGGCCTTTGACGTACTCAAAGGCGTGCGCGGCGCCAAACCTTCTGATATCGGCAAAATCAAAGAATGTATCCTGCGCCTGTCGCAGATGCTGGTGGACAACCCGGAAATCAAGGAACTGGACATTAACCCCATGATCGTGTTGCCGGAAGGCGAAGGCGCGGTAGTGGCGGACTGCCGGATCATCCTGAAGAAATAATTTCTCCGCAATAACAAAGACAGGCGAGCCGATTGTAACGGCTCGCCTGTCTTTATATAATCCGATCAGGCAAAAATTTATTTTTTGCTATTGCTGGGCAACTGATCAATAGCCGCGGACAGCCTTTCGCTCTGGCCGTTAAGTTCGGACAGTCTGGTTTCCAGGCGGGCGAAACGCTGGCGCATACGGGTCTCGTAAAGACTGATGCGCCTCTCCTCATAGGAGATGCGATCGTCGATTTTGGCAATAATGTCATTGTAATTGCTGATCAGCACATTTAAAGGCCCGCCTGGACTGGTGACATCTTTGCCAGTCACCGGATCCTTGGTGGTGGAAGGAGCGGCGGTAAGGCGGCCTATCAAATCATAGGCGTCTTTTCCCACCCCGTAATTGGTGATTTTGGACGCGTCCGTTTCATCCGGCGGGGTCTGGATGAACAGCTTGGCCACAGCCTCCGCGTTGCTGCTGATGGCCTGTTTAAGTTTGCCGCTGTCGATATTCCAGGCGCCGGTTTCCGGATCGCTCTCAATGCCTATGTCGGCCAGCACCAGATAAGGATCCTGACCTGCCACCGGGCCAATGGCGCGCGCGGTGAGGACTTTGGATATATCTCCCTTGATCATATAATAGGAATAATTACCGATCAGGATGCCGGCGCTCATCACTCCATCATCGCTATTCTCACTGCTTTCAAACTTGGTGGCGTCGTTTATATAAGTCTGACACATATTGACCGCGTTAATAAAGGCCTCAATTTTATCGTAAATTCCCTGGCTGTCCACTGAAATCGTGATGGTGCTGCTGCCGATCCCGGTCAGATTCAAATTAACTCCGGTAATGGCGTCGGCCATCTGGTTGTAAGGCCGCTGCATAAAATTATCGCCAGAGGGATAGCCGTCCACTTTAATCATGCTGTTGGTGGCAAGCTGGCTGACGGAAAAACCTCCCCCCACTTCTCCGCCGTTACTGAAAGTGCTGACGCCGTTACTGTCTTTGAAATTATGGCTTATATTGGTTATTTGATATTCCGCGCCGGAATTTTTGCCGCTCAGCACCAGTTTCCAGCTATTGGGCAGGCCCAGGCCGTCGTTGACCATGGTGGCCTGCACGCCGGGATTGTCAGCGTCCTCATTAATAGCCTGCACTAACTGGCTCAAGGTATAACCAGGAAAAACATCCACATCCACTTTGGTCCCGCCATAGGTATAACTGAAAACCGAGCCGCTGGCGCTTGTCACCGGAGTGACGTCATAATCTGAAAAACCGTCATGCACCACTTTAGCCGCCTGAGCCAGACCTTTGTCCTGAGCCTGCTGCTGATCCAGGGCAAAAACATCCACGGAAAAACGGTCCCCTCTTTTAAGATCGCCCGGCTCAAAGGAGAGCATAACCCCTTTTTCCACTTCCACTGCCGTATTGGCCGCTCCCACTACCAGCACTCCGCTTTTGCCCGCGTTGTCCCGCCAGCTTATTTTAAGCGCCCCCCCGCCTATATCGCCGCTGTCCTGCACCGTAAACTCATAAGTTTTGTTTACACTGCCCAGATAATTGCCGCTGGTATGAATACCCGGCCCGCTCCAGTTGGTTCCTTCTTCCGCTTCATCGATATTGTTGGCAAAAGCGGTCACACTTACGCTCTCGCCGTCCGCCAGAGTACCGGGGCCCAGTTGAATACTTATGCCTTCCGCGCCCAGATCAATGGATTGACCAGGGACATAATTGCCCGGCACCGGCACGATGAAGTTGAACGATGACCCGGAAGGGCTACCGTCTTGATTGTACCATTGTACAGTTACATCGAGATTAAAGGGATCGGTCCCGATGATCCCGCCAAAGGATACGTCTGATGTTGTATCGGCCGTGGCGGTATAGACCGCAAAAGCTCCGTTGGCCTTGTCGCCTGTGAACACCCCGCTTAAACTGACCTCCACCGCGCCCCCGCCCATATTATTGCCGCTTAAGATCATATTGCTGCTGTCAAATGACATCCAGGTGGGATTTTGCTTGACTTCTATTTTACCCGCGCTGCCCCCGGTTCCGCTGGTAAGCACCAGATGGTAAGCTCGTGAGCCAGTACCGTCATTTTCAATCCGGGCGCTCAAGGCGCCGTCGGCCAGGACTGACGGATCGCTGTTAATGGCGTTCATCAAATCATTTAAAGTGGCGTTCGCGCCGACAGTTATATTATAGTCCTTGTTGTTTATGCTGAGAGTCAATGTCCCCCCGGACCCGCTGATCACACTGTTCGAATCGGAAAATCCCACCGAGCGCATGATATGCTTTATGGGATTGGCGTCGCCTCCGCCTACAGTCACATTATAAGCGCCCATAACCGCGTCGCCGTTGACGCCTTGCACCGAAGCCACCCCGCTGTTGCTGGAAGCGCCTTGGCGCACCATAAAATTGGTCTCGCTGCGCAGATCATTCGCCCCTTGCTGAATTGCCAGAAGGCGCTGACTAAGGCCGGTCATGTTATCAATTTTAGCCTGCCAGGAAGATTTCCAGTTTTCCAGGCGCGTTTTTTGGATAGCCTCTATTTGCACCAGCTTGTCCACAACACTGTTCATATCCGTACCGCTGCCCAGGCCGGAAAAACTTATAGAGCCGCTGAGAGAACTGGCGTTGGCAATATCGGTTTGACGGATATATCCGCCTTTATCGCTGGCATATCCTGATATTGTGGCTGTGGCCAATTTATTTCTCCTTGAATGAGATTAGTTTATTATTTTCACAAAATTCTTTGCAAAGATCATGCCAATAAATACATACGTTTATATTGTTTGCCCAGACCACTGTTACCCTAAATAAATTATTAAATAATAATAAAATATTATCCCTAAAAAGCTATTTCCGGCAGAGTCTTCCTGTAAGCCGGCCCAAGTTGAGAGCCATGACCCGATCTGCCCTTCTCAGTTATCATATCGGCAAAATTTACAAAAATGTAATGAAAATAAATGCGGCTTTATTTTGCGCCTTGCAGAGTATGCTGTGATATTTTTAAATTGTACAAGTGGGTAGCCTAAGCCATCGAGTCCCATCGGCAAATTTCCGGGTGCTTGGCTTAAAAACAACC
>JAIRYI010000024.1 GCA_031267815.1 Desulfarculales bacterium
AAAACAGAACCACAACAAAAAAACGCCCTTGCCATGGTGAAAGACGCGCGCAAAGCCATGCGCAAGGCATTGGAAGCGCCGGACTGGGATGATTATTACCGTGGAACCCCTGATTATGAACCGGTGCGTAAAAAACTGGAACTTCTACGGCTGGCCGGATTCCCGGCTGAAGTTCTCGATCTTAGTTTTGACCTGATTAAAGACAGCGGGAGCCAGATCGAAATGTACGATGAGGAAGGCGAGACCCATGAAGCTATTGCCCAGTGTATGGATATTGTTCTTCAGGCCTTGCGCGATGTGGACTGGCCCATGCACAAAAAGCTGCTTTGGGCTGCCAACGCGGTATTGGTCGACGAATTTGCCGTCTGCGACTGTTTTTGGAAAATCCTGAATGAAGCGCATCCCCCGGCAGAATGGAACCCCGTGGCTGAGGCATTATTGTCTCGCGTTGCCGAGTACGATGGGAAGGGCTATACCCGCCGGTCATTGATTGACATGACAGTGCATGTCCTCGCCACAGCCGGGCGGGATGGTGAAATTCCTGATATCCATAGACAGGAAGCTGTCCATTCCGGAGAATATCTGCCCCTTGTGAAATGTTTGCTGGAAAAAGGCGAAGACCAGGAAGCCGAGGAATGGATCCATAGAGGCATGGCCGCCATAGAGCAGAAGGAACCATATACGGCTGAACGCCTCCGTTCCTGTCTGCTGGATCTGCGAAAAAAGCAAACCGATTGGGATGCCGTTCTATGCATGCAGACAGAGGAATTTGTTCTCCGCGCTTCACTGGAGCGGTTCGAAGAATGCCGTCGCAGCGCCGAGAAACTCTCTGTTTGGCCTGTTCTGTACCCCTTGCTGATGGAATTTCTCATTGAAAGAAAAATCCCATGGACTCAGGCTGCCTGGCCTTGCCGGAACCGGGGTAAGCAGCCCCGGTTTATGGAGAAACACCCGGATTTTACCACACTCATTGATTTGGCCATTGCCGAGAAACAACCGGCAGAGGTACTCAGGTGGTATGATCTGCAACGCAAGACCCAGCGCGGGTACGGCTACAGCGCCGACAGGGTAGCCGCCGCCGTGCGGGATTTCGCGCCGGAGCGGGCCATTGCCTTATGGAAAGGCCTTGCGGAAGCGCAAATATCCTTGACCAAACCCAAGGCCTATGTGGAAGCAGCCGTGTTTTTGCGCAAAATGGGCAACCTTATGCGCGAGCGCAGTATGACGGCGCAATGGGATGCTTACATCGAGTCTCTGGGTCATGCCCATCGTCGCAAGCCGCGCCTCATGGAAGTGCTGAACGGGCTGTCTTTCGCCCTAAATTCCCACCTGAAATGAGTACATAAAGCTGTTTCCTCTGCTTGAGCCTGACTCCAGCGATTCAGCCAGCCAGGACAACGCTCTGGAGTTTCTAATCCGGGGCGGCCGCTCTCTGGATCATGCCATGACCATGTTTACCCAAACAAGGGCGCTATGACCACTACTTATACATCACCATACTGTCAGGTGATTACTATCTCTACAAACAATACTTGCACTGTTGCGCAAAAACTACTTGAGATTTAGCGACTTAACAAACTCTGGTATGCGCTCGCTTCGTGTTGCGTCAAGGCCGTCATCAACAGCCGCCGCTTGGCATAGTTTCTTTATATCCGAAATCGTCCTGCCCAAACCTCCTCCGCCGTGTGTGATAAAGGGGATAATCCGCTTTCCCGTCAGGTCAAGGCTTGACAGGAACGTTGCCGCAGGCGGAGCGATGGTACTCCACCAATTCGGAGAACCGATAAAAATTACATCGTAGTCGGCGGCATCGGGCAATTCGCCATTGAGGGAAGGCTTATGCCCTGCGGCGATTTCTTTTTTGGCTTGGTTCACGACCGCGCTGTAGTCACGCGGGTACGGTTCGAGTTCCTGAATTTCGTAAATGTCGCCGCCCGTAGATTCTTTGATATGTTCAGCAACGCGACGGGTGGCGCCGGAATGGGAATAATATGCAATAAGAATCCTTTTCATTTTATTGTCTCCTTACCTCAATAAATTTGCCGACAGTCATAGTGTTTACGCTCCTTACTTCGCCAACGAAAGCGCTACCGTAACGTCCCCATCGCCGAGCAGTTCTTTCAGCTTTTCCGCCGTGATATCATTGAGCTTGCCGAGCCGGGTGAAACTCCAGGTGTTGGGCGCGTAGTAAATTACAAGCGCATTGCCCTGATACAATATCAAATCGCCGGGTTCTGTCGTAATCCGTTCGTCGTTGGTTGGCAGGCTTATACCCAGATCGCCTACTTTCTCCATCTTTCCGTAATCACTAATATTAATCGAAAGCGGGCTGCTTGCCAACAGTTCCAAGAGCGCTTTTGCCGATGAATTTTCAGCCAAGGCTGCCGTCAGGGTTTTCGCCCCGACTTGAATATTTATGACATTATGCGGCATTCTGTCATTATTCAAATTCATACCGTCAATCCACTCCTCCGATATTCTTTTCGCGTCGGACAGCGACGCGCTTGTTATCGAGAGCCCATCCGCAACATAGGAACCGGGACACATATTCCGCACGGTTTCCATCGCTTGGCTAATACCGGCAGCGACACTGCCGGCGGCAGCGCCGGTCGCGATATTGGATGCGCCGCTCTCTGTCGCGCAAGCCGTCATACCGCACATAGACAACATCATTATAACCGTCGCCGCGAAAACAAACGGTCTTTTCAGCCTTTTCATAACTAACTCCTTACTGCGCCGCTTCGGCATATTGGCTATCGTCCACCGGCTCGTGCCAATCGGTTTCCCCCGGCGTGACCGCGATGTGGGCAAACCATTCATATTGAGTTCGACAAATTTCGGCGCGAATGTGCCGAGGGCATCGCGCCCCGCTGTTTGCTTTCTCATATGCTAAAACCTCTAAAAAATAATTTTCGCAAAGAGTTTACTTAGAGCCAACTTCGCATTATTATAACATTTGGAGTTAACTCCAAGTCAAGAGGTTTAAAAATGTTTTTTGGAGGAACAATATGACCATAGCAGAAGTTTGTAACAAATACGGTCTGACCGCCGATACGCTCCGCTATTACGAGAGAGTCGGCTTGCTGCCAAAGGTCGGCAGGACTGCAGGCGGGATACGCAATTACACCGATTATGACTGCAACTGGGTGGAATTCATAAAGTGTATGCGGAATGCGGGCGTGAGCGTGGAATCACTCGTCGAATACGTCCGCTTGTTTGAGCAAGGCGATGGAACCATCGAGCGCAGAAAGCAGATCCTCATTGACGAGCGCGAACGTATTATGACGAAGATTGTCGAGTTGCAAGGCATGGTTGAACTTCTTGATTTCAAGATTGAGAAGTATGAAAATGTGATTATCCCTGTAGAGGAACAGCTAAGAGCGGCGGTATAAGGAGAAATCCATTTAATTTGCAAATATTCTATAATTCATGTAAATTATTACCCTAAAAATAATTTAAGGACAGGAAAATGGGCAAGATAGGACTATACGACGCGCAATATGAACATGACGCCTGCGGGGTCGGTTTTGTCAGCCGCCTGGACGGTAAACCGGGGCATGAAGTGGTGGAAATGGGCATAGAGGCCCTTCGCAATCTGGAACACCGCGGCGCGTCCGGCGCGGATGCCGATTCCGGAGACGGGGCCGGAATTATGATTAGAATTCCTCATGAATTTTTCAGCAACAGCCTGGATTTCAGCCTGCCTGAGGCCGGCGCCTATGCTCTGGGGGTGGTCTTTTTATCCCTGGACGGGACAGCGGCCCGTTACGGACGGGAATTAATTGATAATCATGCCCTGGCGGCGGGATTCAACGTCCTGGGATGGCGCGAAGTTCCGGTCAACCCTGACAGCTTGGGTAAAATCGCTTATACCAGCCGCCCGGCGGTCTGGCATTTTTTTCTGGCCCCGGTCCCGGGCAAAGAACGCGAAGATAATGATCTCTGGGAGCGCCGCCTCTATGTGTTGCGCAAAAGCATTGAAAAAGCGGCTCTGCTGGCCGGCCTGGACCAGACCCGGCTTTACGTGGTAAGCTTGTCCAGCCGCACCATGATTTACAAAGGCATGATGATGGCCCATCAACTGGCCGGATTCTATTCTGATTTGCGGGCGTCTTCTCTGGCCTCGTCTTTCACAATTATTCATCAGCGCTACAGCACCAATACTTTCCCTTCCTGGCGTCTGGCCCAGCCTTTCCGCACCCTGGCCCATAACGGAGAAATCAATACCATCCGGGGCAACCGCACCTGGCTCACGGTCCGGGAACCCAATCTGACCTCTCCTTTATTTGGCGACGACATCAAAAAACTGTTTCCTTTGATTGAACCTGACTCCAGCGACTCAGCCAGCCTGGATAACGCTCTGGAGTTTCTAATCCGGGGCGGCCGCTCTCTGGATCATGCCATGGCTATGCTCATTCCTCAGGCCTGGGGGGAAAAATATCCCATGGGTCCCAATTTGCGCGGATTCTTTGAATATCACGCCGGCCTGATGGAGCCATGGGACGGACCGGCGGCAGTCGTCTTCACTGACGGCCGCCGGGTGGGCGCCTGCCTGGACCGCAACGGCCTGCGGCCGGCCCGCTACAGCCTGACCCAGGATGGACTGGTGGTCTTTGCCTCAGAGACAGGAGTCCTGGATTTGCCGCCGGAAACCGTGGTGGAAAGAGGCGCTTTGAGGCCGGGACAAATGCTGTTGGCGGAAATAGGCGACAACCAGCTGGCTAAAAACGCGGAAATTAAAAGCCGCCTGTCGCGCTTACGGCCTTATAGCCGCTGGGTACGGGAAAATCGCATTGATATTCCCGGTTTTTTCAGCGTTAATACTGATTTTGCCTCCAGTGTCTCTGATCTGCCTTTTCTGCAGACTTTATTCGGTTACACCCGCGACGACACCGATATCCTGCTCAATCCCATGGCCGGCGGCGGAGCGGAACCGGTAGGTTCCATGGGAGCTGATATCCCGCTGGCGGTGCTGGATGAAAAACCCCAGTCTTTATTCTCCTTCTTTCGCCAGCAGTTTGCCCAGATAACCAATCCGCCCATTGATTCCATCCGGGAGGAACTGGTGATGTCGCAGATGACTTTTCTCGGCAATAACCCTAATATATTATTGGAAGAGCCCGGTCAGGCCCGCCTGGTCAAACTTAAGCACCCCATCCTTTCCAATGACGATCTTCAGCGACTGGCTGAATTAAAATATGACGACTTCCGCAGCATTGTGCTGGACGCGACTTTCGAACCTCCGCAGCCGCCCGGGCAACCAGGATCCAGCTTGTACCGGGCGCTGACCCGCCTGGAGGAAGAGGCGGCGCAAGCGGCCCGAAATGGCGTCAGCATCATTGTAATTTCCGATAAAAAAGCTGGCTACGATCGCCTGCCCATCCCTTCCCTGCTGGCGGTGGCGGCGGTTAACCGCAAGCTTATGGAAAATGGGGACCGGGTTAAAATAGGCCTGATCTGCGCCAGCGGAGAAGCCAGGGAAGTAGCTCACATGGCAATGCTGCTCAGTATGGGCGCCTCAGCCATCAACCCCTGGCTGGCTTTTGAAACCGTGGCGGACATGGCCGCGCGCCGGGAACTGGGCGGAAAAATCAGCCCCACCAAAGCCATTGAAAACTATGTCCGCGCCTTGTGCAAAGGCATGCTGAAAATCATCTCCAAAATGGGCATCTCCACCTTGCGCAGCTACCGGGGAGCGCAAATTTTTGAAGCTGTGGGCCTGGGCCAGGAACTTATGGACAGATATTTTCCCGCTATCTCCTCCCGGGTGGGCGGCATTGGCCTTAAACATCTGGAAACAGACGCGGCCCGTAAAGGCGCAGCCGCCGCCAAATTGTTGGCCGCAACCCGGTCAAGCGCGCCCATGTCCGAAAAAAACCCAATATCTTCTTTGCCCTCTCCCCAATTGCCCCGTTTACTGCCCGAAGGAGGTTCTTACCGTTTTCGCAAAGAAGGCAGATCCCACCTCTGGACCCCGGACAGCATAGTATCTTTGCAACGGGCGGTGCGGGAGAATAACTATGATTTGTACCGCCAATACGCGGGCATGATCAATAATCAGGCGCAAAGAGCCTTTACCCTGCGCGGGTTGCTGGATTTTATTCCAGGCCAGCCTGTGCCGCTTGAAGAAGTCGAGCCGGTCGGAGATATCCTGCGCCGCTTTGTCACAGGAGCCATGTCTTTCGGTTCACTGTCCAAAGAAGTTCACGAAACCATGGCCAGAGCGATGAACAGCATGGGGGCCCGCTCCAACAGCGGCGAAGGAGGAGAAGATCCAGCGCGTTATTTACCCCAACCAGACGGCATTTCTCTGCGTTCAGCCATTAAACAGGTGGCCAGCGGTCGTTTCGGCGTGACTCTGGAGTATCTGGTCAATGCGGAGGAGTTACAAATAAAAATAGCCCAGGGAGCCAAGCCGGGCGAAGGCGGACAACTGCCCGGCCATAAAGTGGACAGCGAAATAGCCAGAGTACGCCATTCCACGCCCGGGGTTACCCTCATTTCCCCTCCTCCCCATCATGATATTTATTCTATTGAAGACATTGCCCAACTTATTTACGATCTCTACCAGGCCAACGATACAGCCAGGGTGTCGGTAAAATTGGTTTCCGAAATTGGAGTAGGAACCATTGCCGCCGGCGTAGCCAAAGCCATGGCCGGCACTATACTTATTTCCGGGTTTGACGGCGGCACCGGAGCTTCGCCCTTGTCTTCCATCATGCATGCCGGCTCGCCCTGGGAAATTGGTCTGGCTGAAACCCAGCAGACTCTGGTGCTGAATAATCTGCGCAGCAGAGTTCGCCTGCAAGCTGACGGCCAGATGAAAACCGGCCGCGATGTGGTCATAGCCGCTATGCTGGGAGCCGATGAATTCGGTTTCGGCACTGCGGCCCTGGTCACCTTGGGCTGCCTTATGATGCGTAAATGCCATACTAACGGCTGCCCGGTGGGGATAGCCACTCAAGACCCCAGAATGCGGGCCCGGTTCGCGGGCAAACCGGAACATCTAATCAATTTTTTCCGCTTTATCACCCGGGATGTGCGGGAAATAATGGCTTCGCTGGGCTTCCGCAAAATGGAGGAAATGACGGGAAGAGCGGACAAATTGACCCTGAAAGCGGATTCTCCCGTGCCCAGGGACAAAGGGCTGGATTTATCCGCTCTGCTGACCGCTATTCCGGGTCGGTATCAGCGCTATATGGGACCAGAACACGATGTCCGCCCCAACCGGAATACTCTGGACGACCAATTATTGGTTCAAGTGGAAGAAGTTATAAAAACGGGCGCGCCTTTGCTGCGGGAAATGGCTATCCATAACACTGACCGCACTGTGGGAGCCAAAATATCATCCCGCATTGCCCGGGCAAAAGGCATGGCCGGACTGCCTGACAACGCCATAACTCTACGCCTGAACGGTACCGCCGGCCAGTCTTTCGGCGCCTTCGCCGCCCGGGGCCTTACTTTGCAGCTGGAAGGAATATCTAATGATTATGTGGGCAAAGGGTTGTCCGGAGGACGCATCATTATCAAACCCCCTCAAAATATTCCCGCCGGTTTTCTGCCTAACAAAAACATGATTGCCGGCAATGTGGCCCTGTACGGCGCCACTGCCGGTGAGCTTTATTTAAACGGTCAGGCCGGTGAGCGCTTCGCCGTACGCAACAGCGGCGCGCAGGCGGTGGTGGAAGGGGTTGGCGACCATGGCTGTGAATATATGACCGGAGGACGGGTTGCGGTTCTGGGGTTGACAGGCGTAAACTTTGCCGCCGGCATGTCGGGCGGCATAGCCTATGTATATGATGAGGATGGCTTCTTTGACAGCCGCTGTAACCTGGAAATGATCGACCTGGATCTGTTGGAACCGAGAGATGAGGCAGAACTTAAAAAACTTATTGAAAACCATCTTTTTTATACCGGCAGCCAAGTAGCCGGTAATATTCTGGGCAACTGGGAAAATGAAAAAGGTAAATTTGTAAAAGTGTTCCCCATGGAATATCGCCGGATATTAGGCGAAATGTCCCTGGCCGACGCGGCCACTCCCCGCCGGGCGGGCGAACTGGTTTAAGGAGAATATGCAATGAGCCGTTACAGACCGGTTAAAGAAAGAATAAGCGATTTTGCGCCCGTGGAACTGCGTTTACCGGCGGAAGAGATGGCGGAGGAACTTACTCATTGCCAAGACTGCGGGGTACCTTTTTGCCATGGCATGGGATGTCCTTTGCAAAACATCATTCCCGAGATTAATATCGCCGCTTTAGCCGGCCATTGGCCCGCCGCCCTGGCTTTGCTTCTGTCCACCAATCCGTTCCCGGAATTAACCGCCCGGATATGCCCGGCTTTATGTGAGGGATCATGTGTCCAGGCTCTCAATACCAAGCCCGTACCCTTTCGTTTGGTGGAATGGGAAGTTATAGAACAGGGTTTTGATCTGGGCTTGATGACGCCGAATCCGCCTTCTCCTCACTTGCCGCTGCGGCGTTCAGGTCTGAAAGCGGCGATCATTGGTTCGGGACCGGCCGGCCTGGCGGCGGCCTGGGCTCTTAACCAGGGAGGAATTACAGTTACAGTATATGAAAAAGACGCGCAGGCCGGAGGATTTTTGCGCTACGGCATTCCCGATTTCAAGTTGGAAAAACAAGTATTGGACCGGAGAATACGTCTGTTGGAGGCGGAAGGAATAAAATTTGAGTATAATGTTCAGGCGGGCGTGGACATATCCGCGCGTCTGCTCAGGCAACGCTATGATATACTGGTGTTGGCGGCCGGAGCCAGAAAAAAACGCGATCTTACTGTATCCGGCCGCGAGCTGGCGGGAATACATTTCGCCACTGATTATCTGAGCGCGCAAAACCGTCTCCTGGCCGGAGAACTTGCCGGTCTTCCCCCTGAATACAATGCCCGGAACCGCCGGGTAGTGGTTATTGGCGGCGGCGACACCGGTTCAGACTGCGTGGGGACAGCCTGGCGGCAAGGCGCGCGCGCGGTATACCAATTCGAAATTATGCCCCAGCCTCCGTCAAACCGCAGCGCTAATAATCTCTGGCCGGAATGGCCCAGAATTCTGCGTACCTCCAGCAGCCACGAAGAAGGAGGAGTGCGCCGCTGGAATATTGATACATCAGAATTCCTCCCGGCCGCCTCGGACAAGACGCGATTGGGAGCCTTAAACTGCACGGAAGTGGAATGGCATATGGAAAACGGGCGGCTGAGCCAGCCCAAGGCGAAAAAAAATTCTAAATTCATCCAAGAAGCGGATATGGCGCTTTTGGCATTGGGATTCAGCGGAGTGGAAGAAAATCCTCTGTTGACCGCCTTGGGTATTCCCATAGAACCGACTGGGCGCATCCCCCGCGATCAAAGAGGACGGGTGAGCGATAAAATCTATGCCTGCGGAGACGCGGCCATGGGAGCTTCTCTGGCGGTACGCGCCATTGCCGACGGGCTGGCGGTGGCCGGAACCGTTTTGAGCGACTGCCGGGAGCAGACAGATCCGGCCAGCCTTCTCCACCTCCCTGAAATTTGCGCTTCCGGCGCTGCGGAACAATAAGAGAGACTCGAAGCAATCTTTCGCCCGCCTTTGCTTTGCGGCTGAAAATACTGGATTGCTTCATCGCTTTCGCTTGAAATTTTTAAAATTTTTGATGACGCCAGCGGGAAAGCGTCAGATCATTTGAGGCGGTAAGTGATAAGCCCGTGGGTGAGATCATAGGGCGATACGCTTACCCTGACTTTATCGCCTACCAAAACTTTTATTTTAAATCGTTTCATCCGCCCGGAGAGAACCGCACGCAGGACATGTCCCTGCTCAGTAGTAACCTCCATTTGCCCGCTTCCCAGAGTACGGGTGACTTCTCCTTCTAAGTGAATCAGGTCTTCGCGGCTCAAAAAAATCTCCTTAAATTTTACGATGATTAGGAAAAATTAATTATATTCGAAATAATATATCATAGCGGACAAAAACCATCAAGTATTATACATCCTCTATCAATGACTTTACCCCTAAAAATAATTCCTGTTATTGATGAATGGGAAAGGGTGCGATTGGCTCGGAGCAACCTTGACTCGCAACTTAAAAACCGATATTATTCTTTCTGTGAACAGCAAAGCAACAATTGGATGATTGGAAGAAGCGCGCAGACGGCGCACGGAGATCAATAGCGCAGTCTCCCACTTACACCGCCGGCGCCCGCTTTCCGGATACTGACGAGAGAGCAATCAAATCCGTTGAGCGCTTTCTTGAAAACTTAAAGGAGATATTGCCATGACGCCGACATTAAGAGAAAAAACTCAAACCTTCAGAACGCGGAAATATAACAGGGCGGAAGCACGGACAAAACCACGCTCCGGGGCAATCCTGCCTTTTGCCTTTCTGTTCACGCTTCTGCTGGGTTTTGCCGCCGGCGCCAAGGCCGGAGAATTGAGCTTGTGGTCCGACCCGGTAGGGAAAACTTTCCGCCAGACGCCTGCCCCCGTATCCATCCCCTTGGGCGCAAATGCCGTCATTCTGGGAAAAGCCGGAGAAATTCCAGTGTCAGTGGCGGCTGTCGGCTCCGGGATTGACATACATGTGAGTCTGGTCTTGACCGACTCTCAAGCAGAGGTTACGCAGGCGGAAATGGCCCGTTGCGTTATGGCCGCCGCGCTCACTCTGCATCAGGTTTCCAAAAATTCAGGAAAAGACCGGGCGGCCAGAGCGTCTCTGTATCACGCTTTCAGTCCCATCAGCAACGACTTCAACGTAAAATTGGCCGAGGCGATTTTCCTGCCCGCGGCTAACAATCCGCGTACATTCGCCTTTCCCGGACCAGCCTGGAAGAGGGTTGCGGCGGTTGAACGCAACTTCACGGAAACAGAAGCGAACTATCTGATGGTGTTGCAGAGTCAGGGCCGCGAGTGGGGTATTGACACTGAGGATCGGGAAGCCGCGCGCGAGCGTCTGACTCCGGCCCAGGATGCCGCAATTTCGCAGGAGGTGAACATCCATCCTGGTTCCATAAACATGGCGCCCTTGTTAATGAAACCGCTTGTTCCTTAAGAAATGGCGCCCAATATATTTGGTTCTATTTTTTCAAAAGCAAAAAAAATTCCCGATTGCCTTTGGCGCCCTCTATGGGGCTGTCACAGGAGTCGAGATAACTCAAACCCATATTCTGACCAAACACCCTGATTTTTTTCAGGGTGTCCTGGCGGGTGGCTTCGTCACGAATCACCCCGCCTTTTTCCATTTTTTCTTTCCCGGCCTCAAACTGCGGCTTCACCAGACACAAAAGAAGACCTTTGTCTTGCAAACGGGAGAGGAGGCGGGGAATTATCAAAGTTAAACTGATAAAAGATACATCCACCACGACCAAATCAAAAGGGCCCTGGGCTGTCTCATCAGGCAGATGACGGGCGTTAATCCGTTCCAGTACGGTAACTTTGGGACATTGGCGCAGTTTATAGGCCAACTGACCGTAACCGACATCCATACTGGTTACATGGGCGGCTCCATGCTGCAGGAGGCAATCGGTAAAACCTCCGGTGCTGGCGCCCACATCCAGACAGAAAAAACCTCCGGGATTAATGCCAAAGCTGGTCAGAGCGCCGGCCAATTTCATTCCCCCTCTGGATACATAGGGATGCAGGGGCTGAATAATTTCCACCCGCATATCCGGTTTTACCTGAAAACCGGCTTTAGTCCGCACCTGTCCGTTTACCCGGACCAGCCCGGCCAGGATTAAGGCCTGAGCCTGACTGTGGTTAGCAATCGAATTTTGTTCCACCAAATGATGGTCCAGACGCATAACAACTTGATAATCCTAGTATAATAATTCCAAGACAGTGGCGGGCGCGGGCGAAACTATTCCGCCGCCAGAGCCAGCGCGGCCCGCACAATTCCCGCTTGATCCAGGCCATGCAAGGC
The DNA here is from genome assembly GCA_031267815.1 of Desulfarculales bacterium. Lineage (GTDB taxonomy): Bacteria > Desulfobacterota > Desulfarculia > Desulfarculales > Desulfarculaceae > JAIRYI01. The sequence goes on from JAIRYI010000024.1 coordinate 11,903, forward strand.
CCTCAGTTTTTCAGGAGAGCCATGCTCTATAAAAACATCATCCACCGCCACAATTTTCACCGGCGCCATAACGCCATTTTTGTGCAACCCCTCCAACACCGCTGAACCGAAGCCGCCCGCCGCCATATTTTCCTCAACTGTAAGAATCCGGCCGCAAATTCCGGCCCAGTGAGTGATCAGATCCATATCCAGAGGCTTAACAAACCGGGCGTTGATTACCGTCGCTTCCAGCCCGCCAGCGGACAGTTCGGCGGCCGCCTGAAAGGCGGGGGCAACGCGGTTGCCCAGAGCCAATATCAGCAAATCCTTGCCTGTGCGCAATACTTCGCCTTTTCCCCAGGGCAAAAGATGAAAATCATCATCTAAAGGCACCCCCAAACCAGCGCCTCTGGGATAACGGATAGCTACCGGTCCGTTATGCTGGAGCGCGCTGGCCAGCATATGTCCAAGCTCATTTTCATTGGAGGGCGCCAATAAACTCAGATTAGGTAAACTGCGCAGGAAACTGATGTCTAAAAGACCCTGGTGACTGGCTCCGTCTTCGCCCACAATTCCCGCTCTGTCCAACGCCAGCACCACCGGCAGACCGGGAATACAGACATCATGAGCTATCTGATCATAGGCGCGTTGCATAAAGGTGCTGTAAATCGCTACTACCGGACGCAAACCCTGGCTGGCCATGCCGGCGGCCAAAGTGACCGCATGCTGTTCAGCAATACCTACATCCATGTATTGACCGGGCAAAGACCGGGCCAGTTCATCCAAACCCGTGCCTTCCGGCATAGCGGCGGTGATGCCTATAATCCGGTCGTCCTTCTGGGCCAGCTTGAGCAGGCTTTGGCCGAAGGCCTGAGTATAGTTCAAGCGCCTGCTGTCCGCGTTTTCAATTTGGGAAGGCATATAGAAATTTACGCTCAACCCGTGGAACCGGCGGGGATTGGCTTCCGCCGGTTCATAACCGTGTCCTTTCTGGGTCAGCACATGCACCAAAATCGGGCCGGGCACATCCGCCAGATTATTGAAAACTTCTATCAGGCGCGGCAGATTATGCCCTTCCACCGGGCCGACATAATTGAAATGAAAAGCTTCAAATAATATGCCGGGCGTGGATAAAGCCTTTATGGAATTTTCCGAACGCCGGGCCAGGTTGACCAGATCCTGCCCGATGCCGGGCAAGGCGGTGAGTACACGCCTCAGTTCACGCCTGAAACTGTGATAGGCCTTACCGGATAAGGCTCTGGCCATAAAACGGCTCAAAGCTCCCACATTGGGGGCTATGGACATGCCGTTGTCATTCAGAACCACAATCATGTCCTCATACAAATATCCGGCCTGATTGAGTCCTTCGAAGGCCAGTCCGGAAGTGAGAGCGCCGTCGCCGATAACCGCCAGCACCCGTCCGGTTTCACCTTTGCGTTTTTTAGCCTGGGCAATGCCTACGGCCAGCGATATGCTGGTGGAGGAGTGTCCGGTATCAAAGGCGTCATAGGGGCTTTCACTCATTTTTGGAAACCCGGACAAACCGCCCAATTGACGTAAGGAAGGGAAGGCGTCACGCCGGCCGGTGAGAATTTTGTAGGCATAGGCCTGGTGGCCCACATCCCAGACAATGCGGTGGTCAATCTGGGGGAAAACCTTGAGCAGAGCCAGAGTCAGTTCCACCACTCCCAGACTGGAAGAAAGATGGCCGCCGTTTTTGCGCACAACTTCTATGATAAAAACGCGCACTTCTTCAGCTAAAAGGAGCATTTCCTCATTGGATAACTGCTCAAGATCCAAGGGAGAGTTTATCCGGTTAAGAATATTGAAAGACATATTTTTATTTTTAAAATTCAAAAATTATTATTAATCAATGCTAACCAGTGAGCCGTATAATTAAGTAAGGGATAGACTTGAACAATTTTACCCTTTCCGGTTATTTTTTCCATATACCCGGAGAATAGAGTAGCGAAAGACGCGTTAAAGTTGAATTTGTAACGCGCCCCAGGATATGAACAAAGAGGCAATTATAAAAGTCATAAAATATTATAATATTATCAGCGTATTAATTAATAACCCAATTAAGCTCCGCAAAGGGGAGAAAGAAGCTTTAAACCGGTCAACCAAGTGAATCCTTTATAATTTTTCTGACTTTCTTGCCAATTAACTACTTGACAACAAAAATAATAGGATGGACAATTAAGATCGCCGAAGCAAAGATGTAACGAGTTGAAGCTCTTAAGCGAGTCCGGGTGAGGATTCGCAAGTTAACAACATAATAACTCCAGAGGAATTATGAAACGAATAAATTTGATGATTGTCTTAATCATCCCTTTATTATTGAGTTCCATCGAAGCGTTTGCCCAGAATTCCGAGGCGATGCTGGCGCGGATAGCCGCCCGGGAAGTGCAAGATGAGCTTCTGAATACAGAACTTAAAACTGTACATAACCTGAGGGAAACGATAAACCACACTTTGACGGTCAATCCCAACCTGGAAGCAATGCGTTACAACCGGGATGTCCTCTATTACGAAGTGCGCAATGCCTATGGCGGTTATCTGCCTCATCTGAATGTAACCGCCGGGGCTGGGATAGGCTGGAAAGAAGACCGTACCCCTACCGCTCCGCTCAGTGACCGTGATTTTACCGATCGTCTGCAGGGCGGCGTGTCTCTTTCCCAACTCCTCTTCGACGGCTGGCGCACCGCGGGGCAGGTGGCGCAAAATGAGGCCCTGCTGGATTCGTCACGCAAACGTTACCTGACTGACGCGGAAGTTTACAGCCTGGATGCTATTGTGGCTTATATGGAATCCTGGCGCAATTGGGGTTTGGTGGAATTGGCGGAACAAAATGTACAGACTCACGAATCCATTTTAGGCTCGCTGAACGAACGGCAGGCACTGGGCGCGGGAAGTACCGCCGATGTAGTGCAGACCCAGGCGCGTTTGTCCAGGGCTGAATCCACTCTGGAAGAACGGATGAGCGCGGCGGATATTTCCGTAGCCAGTTTCCTGCGTACAGTAGGCGCTCTCCCCTCCCCGGAACTGGAATTGCCGGACGATCCCCATCCTCTGATTCCACCCAGTGTGGAAGCCTTTGTCCGCTCCACATTAGAAAATAATCCTAAAGTAAAAAGCTACCAGAAAGATATTGAAGCCGCGCAAAACAGGGTTACGGTTGCCCGCAGCGCCCTCTTCCCGGAATTCTTCGCTGTAGCCAGCGCCAATACTGACAACTGGCAGAACAGCGACTGGCAAAGCAATGATTTCTCCGTAATGATAACCATGCGCTGGAATCTCTTTGCCGGCATGTCGGACGTCAACGCCATTAAAGCGGCGGCTTCCAGAGTGCGGGAAAGTGAAAGTAACTTGCGCGCGCTGGAATACCAGTTACGCCAGGAGTCCCAGGCGTCCTGGCGGGAATATCTGGCCGCCAACCGGATGGTACAGCTTATGGAAGCCACTGTGGCCTACAACGATCAAACCAGAGAATACTATCGTCAGCAGTTTGAAGTCGGACAACGAAGCCTGCTGGATGTGCTGGATGCGGAAAACGAATATTTTTCCAATAACAGCCAACTTCTCACTTACAGAGCCAATGAATATATTGCCATCTACCGTCTGGCTTCCATGCGCGGCGCCCTGCTCTCCAGCCTGGGCATTGATCCGGCTCTGTATGAAATAGATATGTTGCCGATAAATGACGGAGAAAGGGTAAAAACCCGGGCCGTTAATTAAAGTTTGCGTATTTGCTGCCAGGCGCCGGGATTATAAGCCGGTTATAAATTCTCAAGGCAGTGTAATATACTTTAGCCGGGCCGGCACAATGAAAAAGGCTTTTTGTATTTAAAATCCGTAAACGAAGATAAATTATCCTGACAATCAAAAGCGCCTCTTCCCGGAGAGGCGCTTTTGATATTCTAAAACATCAACTGATTGATTCACAAACACAACTCATTTACCGCTTCACGTTTGGATTATGCAAAAAATCCAATAAGTAACCGGCCCTTAATTAAATATTTTTCAGGGCCGCCGAAATAAGCAATTATTTTAAAGAAGTATAAAGGCTATAGATTTTTAACTATCGAAATTATATACTTTAAATTTAATAATTGTTATCAAATACAAGAAAGGCGGAAAATGAGCAAAATAGTATTAATAGGCGCTAATCACGCTGGTATTGCCGCGGCCAATACCATTTTGGATCAGTATCCTGGCAACAAACTGACCATTATCGACAGCAATTCTAATATAAGCTATTTGGGTTGCGGAACCGCTTTATGGGTGGGCAAACAAATTAAAGGCACAGAGGGACTATTTTATTCTTCGAAGCAAACCCTTACTGATAAAGGCGCCAGTGTTTTCATGAATACCGCAGTGCAGCGCATTGATTTTGAGCAGAAAACGGTCCATGCTGTCACCGAAGACGGCGCCGCGGTGGTGGAAAGCTATGATAAATTAATCCTGGCCTCAGGTTCCCTTCCAATTGAACCTAAAATTCCCGGTATTAAATTGACCAATGTTTATTTTGTCAAATTATATCAAGACGGACAATCCATAGATCAGGCGTTAAATGACGATTCTGTAAAAAGCGTCGCAATAGTTGGAGCTGGTTATATTGGAGTGGAGATTGCGGAAGCAGTTCAGCGCCGTGGGAAAAAAGCGTTATTATTTGAAGCGGCCAACACTACTCTCTCCAGTTATTATGATCTGTGGTTTTCAGAAGATATGGATAAAAATCTTGCCCGAAACGGAATAGAATTGCATTTGCGTGAGACCATCAAAGCTATTGAAGGCAATGGTAAGGTGTCGCGAGTGATTACCGATCGGGGTACTTATGGAGTGGAGGCAGTAGTTTTAGCTATCGGTTTCAGACCTAACAGTGTTCTGGGTAAAGACAAATTAAAACTTTTTGCCAATGGAGCTTATTGGGTTGATTTACGGCAGCAAACCAGCGACCCCAATGTTTTTGCCATTGGCGATTGCGCGACCGTATGGAGCAATGCTCTTGGCGCGCCTGCTTATATTGCCCTTGCCACCAACGCGGTGCGCAGCGGTATTGTGGCTGCCCATAATGTTTGCGGTACAGAAATCGAATCAACCGGAGTACAGGGATCCAACGGCATTTGTATTTTTGATTACAAAATGGTCTCCACCGGTCTCAATCTGACCGCGGCGATAAAAGCCGGCTTTGACGCTGCTTATACCGATTATGAGGATTTACAAAAACCAGGTTTTATTGAATCGGACAACGGTAAAGTGAAATTGCGCATCGTATATGATAAAAAATCCAGACGTATTCTGGGCGCTCAGATGGCTTCGTTTTTGGATATTTCCATGGGCATCCACATGTTTTCTCTGGCCATTGCCGAAAAGGTGACGATTGAAAGACTGGCTTTGCTTGATATTTTCTTTTTGCCCCATTTCAACCAGCCGTATAACTATATCACCATGGCTGCTTTAAGCGCCAAATAATAAAGTAAAATTTTTGCGATCATAATTTCGGAACCTGTTGTAATTTGCCGGGAACGGCGATTTACAACAGGTCTCGTTTAAACAGCCGATCCTTTCGATTTCACTGACCGGCGCGGGCTGCAGGCTCTGCCGCAAGTCAGCGTTATTTATAAAAAAACGACCGGGTCTGCTGGATAATCATCTTCAGCGCGGCCCTAGGGTACTCAAGATAAATTGCTGTAAATCGGCAAACATCTTTTCCGGCTCATAAGCCACTTCACGGCCGAGATTTCTTTGAATTTCCACATTGATGCCCATCAGAACACTGTGCATTATAAAAGTCGCGACTGTTTTCCCGTCAAATTCAGCCACCATTCCTCTGGCCATACACCTGTCAAACCAATTTTTGATAAACTCAATGCTGTATTCCAAAAAGGTGCCGTTAAAAATTTTTGCCGATTTTTTGTCGCGAAATTGATCCGCCTGGATCATGGCGAAAGCGTAGGAAGTAAAAACATTGGCCAGTCTCTTGGGCTCTGAAAATATTACCTCCAAAACTTCCTCAAAAGTCCGCGCGCCTTCCAAGGTTTCATCAAGCCGTTTAAAATACAATATATACATATTCAGCGCATGCTCAATAACTCGCTCCCACAAAGCATCTTTGCTGACGAAATGATTATAGAGCGAAGCCGGTTTAATGCCTACTTTTTGCGCTATATCTCTCATGGAAACCGAGGCAAACCCTTTTTTAGCAAAAAGCATGGTTGATTCCATTAAAATATTTTCTTTAGTTGTGTTAGTAGCATTGTTTTGTTCATTTAAAGGCAATACATATTGGCTTCCCAGAATCTTAAACTTTATCGAATGATTTTTTTTGCCGGAATGCATGTGATTTCCACCTTTTTGAAGATATTTCTCAACCGTCATTCGCCACGTCGGACAGTCTGAATTTGAGTGATCTGTCCCAGTTATCGGTGAAGTTATACCGAACAAAGCGATTTGCCTTGCTGGATGCTTGAACTTTAAATACTCGCCCTTTATTGGGCCAACGTATATGATAATTCGGCTTATGTTAGGTTATATAGATGGATAATCTGTTTGCTTATAATTTAAGTCGTCACCTCAATCGGCCATATAACAGCCGGGTTTTATATTGTATTCTAAATATTTCGTCAGTATGTATCAAACAAATAAGTATTAAATAAACCTTATACCAAGCCGCGGTCTGAAGGGAATCTTCATTAGCTACCCAGGAGACTGCTTTAAACCAATTCAAACCCGGAATAGCCGCAACAAGATATTAAAGAGCCAAGCACTATGAACTAACATTTGTAAGTATTATATCACCATTTTTATGCGCCACCGCCTCAATTTCAATGGCTGCTCCGGCTGGAAGCCCTGCTGCCTGTACAAAAGAACGGGCTGGAGGATTTTCCGGGAAAAATGTGGCATAAAGCTTATTAACTTCCGGAAATTCTTTGATATCCAGGCCAAAAACAGTTACTTTTACAATATTTTTAAAATCCATCTCTTGTGATTCCAAAATAGCCCGGATATTGTTAAAAATTTGTTCCGCCTGAGATAGAGTTCCGCCTGCCACTAATTTGCCGCTCTCAGGGTCAAGCCCAATTTGTCCTGATAAAAAAAGCAAGTCCCCCGCCCATACCGCCTGACTGTAGGGGCCAAGCGCCGCGGGGGCTTTATCAGTGTTCACTATTGCGCCTTCAGCGGCGGCAAAAGGGATAAGCGCCAGCAATCCAATAATAAACAGCAAGATGAGCAAGATATGCATATTATTCTCCTTAACCTGCACAGATAAAATTAAACTTGGAAATATGCCCTTTTTTGCGTGGTCTCGGGCTTCACTCCCGCCGTTCGCCAAACGGCGCGCCGGACAACTATGTCCGGCGTGTCAGGGGTCATTTATGCAATGACACCTAATACAATAATAATTTTTTTCCCCGTTGCAAGTATACAAGCGCTGTCCGGGAGCCGGACTTAAAATTTAAATTAGAAGTCATTTATGAAATGACTTCTACCGCCGGACAGTCCGGCGCGCCGCCATAGCGGCGGGAACGAGCCCAAAACTTAAGCTTGGGGGCGATGTGATCCTCCTAAATCACCTCCCAGGTGATTTAGGAAATGAACTCTGGCAGCATGAACCATAATCCCCCCATTTGGATTATCCTTGTTGGTTGATAGCGGAAATGATTTTGGGGAAGGCAATTTTGCTATGCCGGTTGAGTTGATTCCCATATTCTCCCAACCAGAGACAGATAGCGGAAAAACGCCTGATAAATGCCTCCCGATCGTGATTTTCCAATAATTCCAATAAATTCACCATAGTATTACAGAAATTGCGAATGCAGGTCAGATTATTTTCCGAAGCCATAATAATATCAGCGTACAATTCCGCCTGCTGACTGAAAAAACGGCCCATCTGCATCATTTCCAAATGGAAAGCCGGAGTACCCATGGCGAGTAATTTTTCCATATCAACGCCGGCGTCCATAAGATTGGAACCCAGACAAAAATTTATAAAATGACGCTGGGCTTGAATCATAGCCATATTGCGGTCATGTTCCGCGGCCTGGGTTTCCACCAATTTAATCCCCCAGGAAGCGATAATATCCAGCAGAACCGCGCAGGAGCGCGCGTTCCTGCCAAGGCAATATATCAGGCGCTGATCACGCATCTCGCTTATATCAGGACCAAACATGGGATGCAGACCTATGACTGGACCAGGATGGCGCTTTAACATGGCGGTTAGAGGTTTTTCTTTAACAGAAGTCAAATCAGCCAAAATAGTCTGCGGAGACAAATCCGGCAAACCGGCTATGACTTCCACGGTAACATCAATGGGTACACAAATTACAACCACAGCGGCCCTCTCCACAATTTCGGGCGCTTTTTCTTGGTTATCTATATCCAGAGACAAAGTCTCCAGGCCGCTGTTCTGAAAATAGCGTCTGAATAAACGCCCCATCTGGCCGTTGCCGCCCACAATTACCAGGCGGCGGCCCGACAGGCGGCTTAAAATTGCCTCTTTGCCGTTACTCATAATTTTGCTTTTATTTAACCGTGTTATCATTTTGCCGATAAAACCAGCAAAGAGCCAGATGGTAGGATTCGGCTCCAAAGCCGGCAATGGAACCAACAGTCGCTCCGGCGAGAAGAGAGCTATGCCGAAACCGCTCCCGGGCGGCAGGATTGGTGAAGTGAACTTCTATTACCGGTTTTTTTATTGCCAGTACGGCATCGCGCAACGCAATAGAAGTATGAGTATAAGCGCCGGCATTGAGTACGGCTCCATCGTATGCCTCTTCCGCTTTGTGAACAGCATCCACCAGCACCCCTTCATGATTGGATTGGATGAAATCTATCTCCACAGTCATTTGGGCAGCCTGTTCCCGCAAAGCGCGGTTAATCTCCTCAAGCATCCTTCCTCCATAGAGGCCTGGTTCCCGTTTGCCGATTAAATTGAGATTGGGGCCGTTGATAATCAATATCTTCATAGCTGTCAGCCTTTCATGTGTTGATGAGTGAAGCCAGAGACGAACATGCATAATGAGCCATGGCCGCGTCCAATAAGGTGAGAAGAGTCATGGCTTCCGCCACCGGAGCCAAACGCGGCAGCAAACAGGGATCATGGCGCCCCCGGATATTTATTATGCGAGGAACCCCGTGGAGATCAACAGTATTTTGCGGGCTGGCAATGGAGGGAGTAGGTTTTACCAGCAATTTTGCGATGATGGGCAGCCCGCTGCTCAGACCGCCTAAAATGCCGCCGTGATTGTTGCTCAACGGACCTTGGGGGCCCAAAGGATCATTAGTCAAAGAGGCGGGCAAACGGCATATCTCCCTGGCTTGACCAAATTCCACTCCGCGCACCGCGCCAATGGAAAAGTAGGCTCCTCCCAATACCGCCTCTAATTTGGCAAAGACCGGCTCGCCCCAGCCAAAGGGTACATTGAGCGCTTCCACCAGCACGACCCCGCCCAAGGAATCGCCCTTCTCTTTAGCCAGACGCACCATTTTTTCCGCTTCCGGAGCCAGATCGGGATCGGCAAACCGCAAGGCGTGAGAGAGGGCAAAGTCTGGATCAATGTTTTCAGCGGTCAGACTGCCGATAGCCAGACTGCAGGCCCTTACCTGTATACCTAAGGCTGCCAGAATTTTGCGCGCCACCGCCCCGGCCGCGACCCGGCTCACTGTCTCTCTGCCGCTGGCCCTGCCTCCGCCGGGTTGAGGAGGGAGATTATATTTCATATAATAAGGCCAGTCGGCATGACCAGGCCGGAAAATATCCGGTTGATAGTCTTGACTGCGTCCGTCCTGATTGCGGATCAACATGGTCAGAGGCGCGCCGTTGGTTGTGCCGGAAGCGCTGAGTCCGGATATAATTTCCACTTTATCCGGCTCATTGCGGGATGAAGTAAATTCACTTCGGCCAGGGCGGCGTTTATCCAGATCCGCCTGAATGTCATCTGCCTTTATGTTCAATCCCGCAGGCAGGCCGTCCATGACCACGCCCATAGCAGGACCGTGAGATTCGCCAAAAGTAGTTACGGTTACATAACTGCCGAAAGTGTTGCTCATAATATGTCCTCATAGGCGGCCGCGATCACCTCTTCCATGCTCAGATCCCGCACCAATCTGGCTTTACCGGTTTGCGCCAGTAAAATAAAGCCCAATAACCCGGATCGAAATTTTTTGTCTTGGGCCATAATATCGTACACCAGAGAGGAAGGAGGCAAAGCGGGAAGTTTACAGATGCGGCTGATAGTATGCAATATGCGTATAGCTTCCAGGGAAGGCAAAGCCATTTTCCGCTGAGAAAGGCGGATGGCTGTGATCATGCCTGCCGCTACGGCCCGGCCATGGCTGACTTTATAAGCGGACAAGCTCTCCACTACATGGCCGAAAGTATGACCAAAATTGAGCAAGTCGCGCACTCCGCGTTCTTCCCGGAAATCCTGCGCGACCAGAGATACCTTGGCCTGCATAGACCGTCCCGCGATCCAGGCCAAAGCCGGAATATCGCCTTTTAAAATAACCGGCAGGTTATTTTCAATAAAACCGGCCAGTTCAGGATCAGCAATAAGCCCGGTTTTATAGGCTTCGATCACGCCGTCGGAAATTTGCGCCGGTTTTAAGCTGAGAAAACTGGCTATGTCTATAATCACTAGCCGGGGAAGGTAAAAATGCCCTATTTGATTCTTGTGGCGCGTAAAGTTAACAGCGGTCTTGCCGCCTATGGCCGCGTCCACTCCAGCCAGTAAAGTAGTGGCCAACAAAATTAAATTCAGTCCCCGTTTATAAATGCCGGCGCAAAAACCTCCCACATCGGTGAGGCTGCCTCCGCCCCGCACAACCAAAAAATCATCCCTGGCCAGACCATGTTCCTGCAATAATTGTAATATGGCGCGTGCTTGAGTCAATGTCTTCAAAGTTTCACCTTTGCGGCGCATAATCTGCACTTTAAAGCCATGCTGGCGCCAATGGGCGGCATCGTCTGCCAGAGCCTTATCTAAAAGCATTACCGCTTTATGATGGGAAACTGTCCGGGCAGCCAACTCCGCGCCGCCCGGCCAAACGGTTTGCAGCTGGCAATGCCGGCCCATGGCCTCAAATTCAGCCTGCGCCCAAGGCAACAAGCGGCCGGCTATTTCCCGCGCCAGCATTTCCACAGGCCTGTCTCCGTCCATCCGCAGAGGAGCGCTGTCATACAACGGATAACGTTTCTGCCAAAGTTTTTCCGCCTGTTCCTGATTTTGCCACAAAGGGCGCCTCCGGATTTCCCCCTCCCGCATTCGTTTACGCAAAACGGGCACATTAATATCTAAAAAGACCCGCAATCCGCTTTTATCCATAAGGCGGCGGTTTTCTTCGCTCATCACCGTTCCGCCTCCGGTAGAAACTATACAGGGGACAGAGGCGGCGGCGATTTTACCCAACAATGCGCTTTCCGCCGCCCGAAACGCCTCTTCACCGTGACGCGTAAATATTTCCGCAACAGGCATTTTAAATTGTCTGCTTATTTGCTCGTCCATTTCCAGACAGGGCCGTTTCAGCATGGCGGCCAGAGCTACTCCCACGCTACTTTTGCCCGCGCCCATAAAACCGGTCAGATATATATGTCTCAAATCCGCTGTCTTCATAGCAACGCCCGCTGGAAAACCTCAATCTCTATTTCCAGACCAGTCCATAATTTAAAAGAATCTTTCGCCTGAAAGGCCAGCATGCTCAGGCCATCCTGAAACGGCACATGGCAACGCTCCGCCAAATCCCGCCAGAAATTATTTTTACGGCCATAATTCAAATCTATCACGCCCTGGAGCGGACGCAGACTTTGAACCCATGCCGCCATTTCCCGGCTTTCCTCGGGACTGGACACGGATGTGGCGTTGATCAGCCAGCCGCAAGTAAAAGCATCCGGCAAAGGGCTGTGCGGAATTATCTGCTGCCCAAAGACCGCGGCCAAATTATTCGTTCGAGCGGCGTTGCGTCCCAAGAGATAAATTTGACGGTTCTTTAAGGCGGCCAGCACGGCTCTGGCCACTCCCCCGGCGCCCACCAGGGCAATGCTCTCTCCTTCGTTTATCAAGGCGCCGGCAGCGCTGCAAAATCCGCTGACATCGCTGTTATGGCCCACAAAACCACGCTCGCCCCGCACCAAAGTGTTGACCGCCCCAACCTCCTTGGCCTGCCGGCTCAACGATTCCAGACAAGGTATAATGATTTGCTTATATGGCGCCGTGACATTAGCGCCCTTAAAACCCAATGCCCAAAGCCCGTCCACCGCCAGGGTAAGATTTGCTTCTTCTAGGGCTAAGGGCACATAATAACCTTTTAATCCGGCCGCGCGCAGAGCGGCCCGGTGCATGAGGGGAGATTTGGACAGCCAGGCCCGCTCATCGCTTATAATACCCAAAAGCAGTTTATCCATCGTATATGCTCTAGTCATGCCAAAGCAAATTCAGATCAGAAAAAAAATCAGGATAGGATATGACCGCCGACCGCGCGTCTTTGACCGGCAAAACAACTCCGGCGGCCTTTACCGCCAAAGCCAGAGTCATAGCCATGCGGTGATCACGGAAACTGTCTAATGCCAGGATATCTTTCCTGGCCTGTAAGCTGTTGCCTGTACCCGTGATCAGGAGATCATCACCGTCTATCTTGATGTCCGCGCCCAATGCCCCCAATTGCTGATGGAGAGCGGCAAGACGATTTATTTCTTTAACTTTGAGTTCGCTCACCTGACGAAAAATTGAAGTTCCCCGGGCGTGAGCCGCAACCAAAGCCAGAATAGGCACTTCATCCACCAGAGCGGGAATTTCCTCAGAATTTATGCAGGCGGCCTTCAAAGGCCCATTATAGAACACTCTCACCCGGCCTTGCGCTTCCGGAGCGCAATCCTGAGCGACAATGTCCACCCCCGCGCCCATGCGTTGTAATACTGACAAAAAACCAATTCTGCCGGGGTTTAGAGATACATTGAGAGCGGTGACGTCACTGCCGGGGATAAAGGCGGCCGCGCTGAGAAAAAACGCCGCTCCCGAGGCGTCTCCGGGAACAGTGAATTTGGCCGGCAATTGTATATCACCCGGAACAATACTGATAACATTTTCTTTTATTTTCAACTCCGCGCCGCATTCCCGCAGCAAGATCTCGGTATGGTTCCGGCTGGTGACCGGTTCCCGGTAGACAGTCAAGCCGTCACCCTTTAATCCTGCCAGTAAAATAGCGCTTTTTACCTGGGCGCTGGCCAAAGGGGAGTTATAATCAATGGCATGCAAAAAGCTGCCTCGGATACGTACAGGGGGAAGACATCCGTCTATTTGCGCTCCCATGCGTTTTAAAGGCTCGGTTACCCTGACCATGGGACGTTTACGCAGCATGTCGTCCCCGTCCAAAGTAAATTCTCCTTTTAATCCGGCCAGAATGCCGCACAGCAAACGGATAGTGGTACCCGAGTTGCCGCAGTTAAGATCAACAGGACCGGAAGCAATATCTCCTCCCAAACCTTTGATAAGCAGCCCATCCGCCGTATTTTCCGTTTTACCGCCTAAGCGACGGTAGATAGCAAGAGAGGAAATCACATCAGCGCAGCCGGAAAGATGCGAGATCAGGCAATTACCCTTTGCCGCTAAAGCAAAGAGAACAAGGCGGTGGCTTATGGACTTGTCGCCCGGAGGATAAAATGAACCATGTAACGGCATATCCGTCAGCCTTTTTCATTAGTGTTGGCTTGCTTAAAGGCACTGCTTGCGGATTCATATTCATAGGATCCGATGAATACACATTTTTCCGCTTGTTCTTGTAAACTGGCGACAGCCTGACGCACGTTTTCATCAGCAAAATGTCCTTCCATTTCCAGGAAAAAAAGGTATTGCCAGGGCCCATGCGCACTGGGACGGCTGTGCAGCCGGGTAAGGTTGATCTTGTGTTGAGCCAAAGGTTTCAGACATTCATACAAACTGCCGGAGCGGTGCGGCGCGGCGAACCAGAGCATAGTGCGGTCATTTTCTGTGGGGGGATTTGAGCCTTTGCCCACCACGACAAAGAGGGTTTGATTCTGCTTATTGTCTTCAATGTTTTCCGCCAGAATAATAAGATTATAAAACTCCGCCAGCTGGGAAGGACCGACAATAGCCATCGTAATGTCGTCTTCCGCCATAGCCGCCGCCGCCCCGCTGGAAGCGGCCGGGACAAGTTTGACTCCGGGCAGATTAAGACTGAGCCAGCCGCGGCTTTGTGCCAGAGCCTGTGGGTGCGAGGCCACTTTGTCTATATTTTCCAAATTTTCGGTTCTCGCCATCAGGCTCTGCTGAATTCGTACAGAAAACTGGTTCATGACATTCAGATCATGAATACTCAATAAATCCAGAGTCTGCCCCACCACGCCTTCAGTGGAGTTTTCCAGAGGAGCCAGCACATAGTCCAAGCGCTGCTCCTGGGCGTCCTGAAAGGCGGCGGCCAAATTATCATAGGGGCGTAAAATGGCGTGTCTGCCAAAATAGCTGAGGGCGGCGCCATGGCTGAAAGTGCCAAGCGGTCCCAGAAAACCGACTTTACAGGGCAGCTGTAGGGCGCGGCAGGCGGCAATGATCTCGGCGAATATAGCTTTGATGCTCTGCTCGCTCAAAACGCCGTCCTGATTTTTGCGAGCGATCTCATCCAATATTTGTTTCTCTCTGACTTTATCCACAACCGATTGGGCGTTTTTTCGTTTGATTAGGCCAAGCTGTTGGGCCAGCATGGCTCTTTGATTAATCATCTCCCACAATTTGTTGTCAATAAAATCAATCTCTTCCCGTAAATTAAGTAAATTTTGCGGCTCATTCATGATATGTATTCCTAATCCAATTTAGCCTGAGGAACAGCAAGGGATATTTTACGGTTGAAATGCGGGGCCATAGCATGCAACTCCCGCATGAGAGCCGTAAATTGTTGCGGGTCCAGACTCTCTTCACCGTCACACCAGGCGGAAGCCGGGTCACAGTGTACTTCAATCATCAATCCGTCCGCGCCTACCGCCATAGCGGCTTTAGCCAGAGGAGCCACGTAAGACGCCTTGCCGCTGGCATGGCTGGGATCCACAATCACCGGAAGATGACAACGTTCTTTGATAGTCAAAACCGCTGATAAATCCAGGGTATTACGAGTTGAGGTTTCAAAAGTGCGAATGCCTCGTTCACATAAGATTACATTTTCGTTGCCGCCGGAAAGGATATATTCCGCCGAGCTCAACATTTCGTCAATAGTGTTCATCAAGCCGCGCTTCAGTAAAACCGGTTTTTGTGATTTTCCCAGACGTTTAAGCAGGGCAAAATTTTGGGCATTGCGCGTCCCTACCTGCAGCATGTCAGCGTAGCTTTCCACCAGATCAACATCATTGGTATCCATGACTTCAGTTACAAAAGGCAGGCCGGTGAATTCCCTGGCCCGCGCCAGCATGGTCAGGCCTACGTCAGCCAATCCCTGAAAACTGTAGGGGGAACTGCGCGGCTTGAAGGCTCCTCCCCGTAAACATTGCGCCCCTGCGGACTTGACTTCCCAGGCGGTACCAAGAAGCTGGTGATCTGTCTCCACGGAACACGGACCGGCGATTACCACAAATTCCTCGCCGCCCACGCAGGTGTCGCCGATTGTTACCAGACTGTTTTCGTTTTTAGTTAACCTGCTGGCAAGGCGGTAACTGGGCATGGTCTGAGTTTCTCTGCTTATCTGGCTCATATTTCACCTATTTTATGTAAAATAAAACCGCAGGCAACCTGGAGGTTAGCCTGCGGCATGGATTAAAAAATTTTACAAAACTTATCCTGCCAAAGCAAACCTCCGAGAGCTGCTAAAGTAATAGTTAAAATAATAGCGGTAACCTGCGGTGCGGTTAAAGGCAATATCGGTGGAGAACATTATATGGCTGGTAGAATTCATCATGTCATAACCATAGCACTCTCTTAAAATCTGTCAAGAGCAAAATATATTTTTTTTAGGGCTATTATTCTGAGCAACGGATAAATATGAGAGTATTTCCTATAGAATGATTGGGAGCGGTTAAATCCTTAAGGGTTTTGAGAAGATATATCATTCTTGAAGCAACACTCTCAAATAGTTTCCCTTGCCCCAGGGGCCGGTTTGGGTTATCCTTTAACAGGAGGGGAATGATAATCCATGGATAAAAAACCGCTGTCGCCCAAAAATGATTTTGTCTTCCACAAAATCTTCAGCGAAAATATGACCGCCCTGAGCGGCTTTTTGCAAGCGGTGCTGGACTTGCCGCCCGAGGAATACCAGCGCCTGGAAGTAGTCAATCCCAACCTGGAACGGGAATATCCCGAGGATAAACTGGGTATCCTGGATCTGAAAATTTATACCAGCACCCAAAAAATTATTGA
>JAIRYI010000025.1 GCA_031267815.1 Desulfarculales bacterium
TGTGCTTAGCATTGCCACCGAATAACTTAATTTATGCACATCCACGCCCACAAAAATATCAAACCCGTTATTGCTCTCTTCCACAATCTGCTGCCAATGTGCTATAATTTTCTTTGCCATGTTGGTAGCTTCCTTTCTTAATGTTAAATTCCCTTAAAAACTTAACTTTACTACCGGACTTACCAACATGGTATTTTGATTAAATTCAAAGGGATATAAACCGAAAAATTGAAATTATTTTTGACAGCCAAATTATCATTTCTGGGGATAGCTGGATGCTGCTCCTAAAATATGCCAAAATATCGCTTCAATTTTGGCTGCGACACATATCATATTTAAATTACTATTATTTTTGGAAGAGAGAATATTAAAAGCCGGTTAAAGTTTTATAATCATCATGACGATAACAGAAACAGCCATTTAATTATCTGCTACAGGCATACATTATGGACTGGCGTATTCCGTTCTGTTGGGAGGCGTAAATGAGTTTAATTATTAACTGGTAGCAAGGTGAGGCAAATCATGCTTTATTCGCCTATGGATTAGGGTCAGCTGACCAGGCCGGTAAATTACACATAGCCTCTTCCCCTTCGCTGCAAAGCGGCAAGGAAATTGATTCCGCGGCCGCTTCAGCCAATATTGGCCTGCCTGACGCGGTGACTGTCTCAGCCGGTATCACTATGGACGGTTTTCTGTCCACCCTGCGGGATAATTTAACCCGTCTGGATATGAAAGACGGAAATCTTAAATCCAAGGATATTGAGCCGCTGCTGAGAGCTTTTGCCGCCACCGTAAATCAGCTTGACGAAGCCTATGGCAAGGGCGTGGCTGATATGGCCATGAATGAAATTGCCCGGGGGATCGCCGCCGGCGGCGCTTCTGATTCCAATATGACCGGCGTGTTAAGCGCTGTCTTTAACAAAATAGCCCTGGATCCCACCTTAAAAGGCACAAACAACAATTTAACCCAAAAACTGACCGGTAACGCGGAAAACGGCGATTGGTGGGCCGGCGGCTTAGTGCGCATTCTGAATACCGGGTCAAGATTTGGGGCGGAGGGGGAGGCCGGATTAGCCAGGGCTTTAAGCGATTTTTACGGCAATGACGTAATGGCCGTGGATTCTAAGGGCGAGGAATATTGCAGCGCCTCAACCACCAAAAAATTTACTCTCAATTGGGAGTGAACAGGATCAGGCTTATGGAATTAAGCTGACGACTACTGAGTATAATAGAGTTGGGGGGCCGTCAGAAGAAGCTTCCAGCGCCAGAGGTAAACATGCGGGCTTTAGTTCTATTGGTGGAATAGACATCTTTAATCTCACCAAGGGCAATTAAACAAGAAGATGGCAGCTATGAAGTGGAATCCGAGTGGGAAATGGCCTACATGCAGGCTAAAATGATGCAAATGTTGCCGTTGCCTGTAAAGGAGGCGAGGGGGTTGGCGGGATTTGATCTGAAGGAACTCACTATGGGAATCATGGGCGGTTCTATTAAATATCAACCAACCGAAAAGATGCTGGCCTATGAAGAGATGTTTATAAGATATAAGACAGAGGATGCCATAGCCTGGGAAAAGTTCATGCCGGCTATGCCGCTTGACCAACTAAACATATTTCTCAGCAAATTTTCTGCCAATGCCAGTGAAGAGGAAATAACCGCACGTTACGCCCTCTTTGACAACTATATGAAAATATCACGGCAACATGAACATGAACTCAATGAATTGAAACAGGAAATTTTTGCCGATTTTTCAGCCAGCCATCAATAATTATTTCACGATATATAAATAAATTAGATTAAGAGAGCAACCATCATCAGAGGATTGCTCTCTTACGAAAATCAGATCAAATTACTGTACATAGCCGGAGCCGCTGCGATAGAATACCGGGTTGTTGCCTGTTCCGGGGTGGACGGTTCTATACTGGTCGCGCATTGAAGCCTGTGCATCCGCAGGCCGAGTTCCATCAGTATAAAAACTCTGGATGGAACCGGCCCAGTTGGAGTAATTCCATGCTTGCGCGCCCAGGGCGGGCGCAGAGGCCCCCTGGCCGGAATAAAGGGGGACTATTGGGACTGGCTGGCTTTAAAATCCCAAGGGGGCAGGGGATTCTGGTCAGCCCATAGGCCGCGCCTTTGGTCCCTTGCCTGTTTTTCCAAATCCATCATGCCTTTGCAAAAAGAGTTTTCCCCGCACAATCGGAAATCAAACCAGGCCAGCCCTTCCATGAGGAGGCGGTCATTTAAAGTACTCCCGTCCGCCAGCACCACCACTGCCAGCACCTGACCTACCTGGTCGCGAAGTTCTTCCAGGGCCGTGACCAGCCTGGGATCATCCAGCACCAGTTCCTTTACCAGATCCCTGGCCTGCTGGGCGTAAGGCTGTCCCGGCTCAGGGCAATCCACGGCAAAAAGGCGGAAGGTCAGGGTGCGGTTGTCATCGGTGACCATGGTCAGGATGTCCCCATCGGCTATTTTAGTTATCCGGCCGTTCCAGTCCGCTTGCGCCGGAGCAGGGTACAACAGAGCTGCAGAGATGAGCTGCGCCAGAAACAGTATGCGCGCAAAGCCGGTTTTCAGGGAAAATCGCATTACGAACTGACTTTAGCGGGCAGTTTCAAGATTTTTCTTGATCCGGCTTTTCAGTTCACTCAGATCAAAAGACTTGATCACATAGTCATTGGCCGCCATGGATTTCATATCTTCTTTGAAAGAATCATAAGCTGTACTCAAAATTACCGGCAAATCATAATACTGGTTGCGTATGTCCTGCAATAAATCAAGCCCGTTATGGCTGGTCATTTTAATATCCAGCACCACCAGAGAAGGATTTTCCCGGTTAATCAGCTCAAGGAGGCCCTCGCCGGATTCAGCGGTAATTACTTCATAACCCTCATCTTTCAATTCTTCGGAATACAGCAGGCGAATATGGGCTTCATCATCTACCACGAGTATTTTTATCATTAACAGGCTCCTTGTTTATACGGCCGGGTTTGAGCGGCCGGGCTGGTTCAAAAAAACTTCTTTATTCTGCTCAAATATTCTGCATTGAGTTTCAAAAAAATCTTCCACCTGGCGGGAATTCATTTTTTCTGTTTCTTCTATAAAAGATAACACCCGCGCCCAGAAAAGCGGTAGCAGGGCGTCCAAAATCTGCGAAAGCATTTCCGGCTGCTTCTGATAAAGACAAAAACTCTCCAAAATCAGCCGGGCCCAGAGGCTGTGATCTATTTTTACCGGTAAATGACAGTCCGAGGCCGCCATCAGATCCCTGATTTCGGGCAGGGATGAGACAATTTGGCGGGACGTGCGCCGGCACCGGTCAAAATTCTGGATAATTTCTTCTCGGTCGAAAAAGGAATTATAGGGCGGTTCACTGCCCCGCAGTTCCAAACCGTAAAAGGCGGTGGGCTTGGACCATCTGATATTTACCCAGGAGGAATCGGAATTGAGGGTCTGAAAAAGCATTTTCCCCACCTGTTTGAACTGTTCCGAGGTGCGGCCGGGCAGGCAATAGTGGGGTTTGGGCTCGGCCAGATAGGCCTGACACAGTTTCAGGCCGTGGCTCAAAGCCACCATGGTACTCCAGATGTCCATATTGTCTTCCAGTATCTGGGGGGAGAGGAAGTCATTGTACTCCTGGACGAGAATCTGCATAAAATGCCGGGAAAAAGCCCTTTCTTCACCCAGAGGCTGGCGTACGCGGCGGCCCCAGGTGCAGCGAAGCAAGGGATATACCAACAGACTGGTCAGAGGCGTATCATATTTATTATTGAAATATAACGGAGTTACCATATCATAGCCCTGCAGGACGGGACTTAAGAGATTGTTGACCCATACCGGTTTGACCGCGGCCGCGTCAGGTTCCAGAATTGCCACCGCTTTTGCCCCCAGGCGCAAAGCTTTTTGCAGAATGGATAAAGTGTTGCGGCCTTTGCCGTTGGAGGCCGGATTAAGCGCCAGATGGATTTTGCCCGCGTTCAGGCTGCCGGTTTCAAAAAAGACCCTGCCCGCTTCGGCCTGGCCGCTGCTGTCGGCGTTAATGATAACGGCTTTATGGAAAGGGAAATACTGGCCCAGGCCCTGGGCGCATTGGCGCAAGACCCAGGGGAGATTGATCTCGGCCCGCCACGTGGGCAGACCCAGCACCACATCCGCCTGTTCTATCTTGTCCGGGTTTGTCTCTATGGCTCCGTCTGTCATGATTTCCAATATAATCCCGCAAAATAATGAAAAGAAAAAGCCAACTTCACGCTGATGCCGTTCAGTGTGCATTTCTAAATGCTACAGTGTATTGGCGCATATTCAACCCCAGCGCATATTCAAATATGCGGACAAGCCTTAAAGCGGGATCCGGACGGCGACTTACGGCAGGTCTCGCCATTAAATATTATACAGAAAGGCCGGGCAAAGACCAAATCTATATCAGTAACCACTGAAAAACATTAAACATACTTATATTACAAGGTAATTTTTGTAAAACCGTATATGTTCCCGACCAGCAATGTTTTTAAGGATCGGCTGTCCCGGTCGATTTCATCGGGCGGGCGGTGGAGACAAGCTTTGCCGCAATTTACTTGGCACGCGACCGCTAAAAGCAGCCGCCTTACGCTAAGCGTTCTGCCCTGAAAAAATCGTTTTCGGCTTTTCAGAAAAGAACGCTTCAGGCGTCTCCCCCAGCGCCGCTCCCGGTTGATCATAATTTAGTTAAATGCTAGACTTATCCCCATCATCCTCAAGCTTGGGGAAACGTGACCGTAAAATTTAAAAAAGGGGCGTTATGTCAGAAAGTGTTCTAACTCAGGCCGATATGGTTATCAGAACTCTGGGGCCGGCCAAAATACCCAATGGCCTTCATACCCGCCACGGCAGCCACCCCAGTCTCAACCGCTATATCAGCGATGAAGAGAAAGTGCTGGTCAACACTCTGACTCATCCCAGCATCAAGGTGGCGGATCCGCCCCCCATGTTCGAAATCGCCGGGGCCAGGGAGAAAATATTTTTCGACCCCACCAAGCTCAAAGTGGCTATAGTCACCTGCGGAGGCATGTGTCCCGGACTTAATTCCCTGTTGCGCTCCATTGTCCTGCAGCTGCATTTTATGTACGGAGTCAGCAATGTGGTGGGCATAAAATACGGTCTTCAGGGATTCATCCCTTCCTACAACCATCATTTAGTGGAACTCAACCCGGAGGTGGTGAGCGGCATCCAGGGCCGGGGCGGGGCTTTTCTAGGCATGAGCCGGGGCAGCCAGCCGGTGGATGAGGTGGTGGATTCTCTGGAACGGCTCAATATCGGCCTGCTGTTTATGATCGGAGGAGACGGCACCCTGCACGCGGCCAGCCAGATTGTCCAGGAAATAACTGACCGCAAGTTGAAGCTCTCGGTGGTGTGCGTACCCAAAACCATCGACAATGACATCAACTTCGTGGATCCCTCCTTTGGCTTTCAAACCGCGGTGGAAGAAGCCACTTATGCCATTTGGGGAGCGCACAATGAAGCTAAAGGAGCGCCCGGGGGCATCGGCCTGCTCAAGCTGATGGGGCGGCATAGCGGCTTTGTGGCCGCGCACGCCACTCTGGCCATGCCGGAGGTGAATTTTTGTCTGATTCCGGAAGTGGATTTTGATCTGGACGGGCCGGTGGGATTGCTCAGCCGCCTAAGTGAAAGGATTGCCCAGAGAGGCCACGCGGTAATTGTGGCGGCTGAAGGGGCGGGGCAGAAATTTTTCGGCAAGGATCTGGGCGCCGACGCTTCCGGCAACAAACGCCTGGGAGATATAGGCGTATACCTGAAAGACCGCATTAACGAGCATTTCACCAAGCTGGGCATGGAAATTAATCTCAAATATATAGACCCCTCCTACCTCATCCGTTCCATGCCCTCCAACTCCGGCGACCGCATCTATACCACCATGCTGGGCCACTATGCGGTCCATGCCGGTATGGCGGGTAAAACCGGTATGCTGGTCACCAAATGGCTGAACAAATTTGTCCATGTGCCCCTGCATCTGGCTATTGCCCAGCGCCGGCAGGTAAAGCCCACCAGCACCATCTGGCAGGCGGTGCGCGAGGCCACCGGCCAGCCCAATTTGCTCAATTACTGATTTCCCTCCGGACAGACGGATGAAATTCAACATCCCCAGGCCGTTGCAAGGGGGGATTATAATAATCCTGCTCTTGAGCGGAGGAATTTATTTAGCCTGGGAGCATATCCAGCCGTTTTTAATGTCCGCCTGGAATTTCCTGAGCGACCGGGAGCGGATGCGCCTGTTTATCGAATCCTATGGCCTTATGGCGCCATTGGTTTTTATGGGCTTGCAGGCGGCTCAGGTGCTGCTTGCTCCCATTCCCGGAGAATTCACCGGGTTGGTTGGAGGTTATGTGTTCGGCTGGCAATGGGCGCTGCTTTATTCCACCCTGGCTTTAAGCGCGGGTTCGCTGCTCAACTTCGGGCTGGCCCGCTGGCTGGGCCGGTCTCTGCTGGAACGCTGGGCGCCGGCCCGGACTCTGGCCAAAGTGGACGGAGTGATGAAACGCCAGGGACTGATTACCTG
>JAIRYI010000104.1 GCA_031267815.1 Desulfarculales bacterium
ATGTAAATAATTTTGTCATAATACCCAACCATATTCATTTGATAATTGCCGTAATTCAAAACGGGCGGCAGGATGCCGCCCCTACAATATCATCCCCTTTGACTTTTTCAGCAGCCTAAATTCTGCCGCCCCTACAGGGTCACAGATGATAACTCAGTGGAAACGTGTGGGTTTCACTAAAAGCGGGATTATCAGGAATGAACAGGGAAAAATTACGGAATACATCTTGTTTTTTTATCAAGTAAGAGTATGATGATTTAGAAATAAGAAATTATTTTTTAGGTGCTGAAATGAAGCTGGGATCATTGGAAAAATCCATGCAGCTAATTGAGATTATGGCCGCCAACAGCCGTGGTCTGGCCCTGTCGCAACTGGCTTCCTTATCCGGCCTGCCGCCCAGTTCGGTGCATCATGTGTTAAGCACCCTGCGCGGGCGCAATTATGTCATGCAAGATCCGGAGACCAAAAAATATTCTCTGGGCTTCCGCTTCCTTGCCATCAGCCGCAGCATCCTGGACGGGTTTGATATCAGAAGAATTTCCCAACGCTATCTTTACAGCCTTTCCCAGGAACTCAAGGAATCGGTGCAACTGGGAGTGTGGGTCAACAATATGGTCTTGTTTGTGGATAAAGCCAACGCCAGCGATTGTCATCTGGCCGTACTTATCCATGTGGGAGCCACCCTGCCCCCCCATGTGGCGGCCAGCGGCAAGCTACTTATGGCGGAAAAAAGCCAGGCGGAGATCAAAGAAATATTTAAGTCCGGCAATCTCACCTCTCACGGCCCGCGCTCTATTACCAGCATGCCGCTTTTGCTCCAGGAACTGGAGACAGTGAAACAGCGCGGCTATTCCATTGATGATGAGGAGTCCCATATGGGCTTGCGGGCAGTGGCGGCGCCCATCAAGCGCGACGGCAAAACCCTGGCCGCCTTGAGCGTAATCGGCCCGGTATTCAATATGCCCATGGAGCGCATTACCCGGGAAATTCTGCCCAAAATCAAAGATACCGCGGCCGTCCTGTCGGAAAAAGTGCAATGGTAGCCGTCCTTCTTCCCTCATTGCGGCCGCGCCTCTCATGGGAGGCGGCAGCCGATTGGCTCTTATTGGCGCTTTGACTTTAAGTGATCTCGGATATAAAATCTATTTTCATGCGATATTTGTGGTTAAGGAGGATTCTATGGTCAAGATAGCGTGCATAACCGGAGTGACTTCCGGCATTGGCAAAGCGACCGCCGCCTATTTTGTAAAAGAAGGCTGGAAAGTCATCGGAGCCGGCCGCCGCGCCGAGCGCCTGCAGGAGCTGGCCCGGACTTTGGGCACGAATTTTTTCCCCCTGCAACTGGATATCCGGGACCAGGAGGCGGTGAACAGGGCTTTTGCCTCTCTGCCCCAAGCATTCACCCCGGTGGATCTGCTGGTCAATAACGCCGGTCTGGCCCTGGGCATGGAAACGGCCTGGGAAGCATCCCTGGAAGATTGGGACACTATGGTGGATACCAACATCAAGGGTCTGCTCTATTGCACCAGGGCCTTGCTGCCGGACATGGTCAAGCGCAATCACGGCCATATCATCAATGTGGGGTCGGTGGTGGGGGCCATGCCTTATGCCAAAGGCAACGTCTACAGCGCCAGCAAAGGTTTTGTGGAGATGTTTTCCGCCAATTTGAAATGCGATTTGTTCGGCTCCAAGGTGCGGGTCACCAATTTTGAGCCGGGAATGCTGGAAAGCGAGTTTTCCTTGGCCCGCTTCCGGGGCGATGGGGAAAGAGCGGCCGCGGTCTACAAAAACATTGACGCCCTGGCCCCGGAAGACCTGTCCCAGACCATATACTATGTGGCCAATCTGCCTGAACATATAAACGTGCTGCGCATCCAGGTCGTCCCCACATCCATGGATCTGGGCGGAATTAAAATGGCCCCCAAAGGCTGAAGATATGCCATGCCCTTCTTTTCCATTGTAACCGCCACCCGTAACGCGGCGGCCGCCTTGCCGCAAATGCTTGATTCGCTGGCCCGCCAAAGCTGCCGGGACTTTGAACTTATTATCCAGGACGGGGCTTCCAAAGATAACACGATAGCCCTGGCGGAAAGCTACCGCTCCCGGCTGCCCCATCTTGTCCTTAACAGCGAACCTGACCGCGGCATTTACGACGCCTGGAATAAAGCCCTGCCCCATATCAACGGTCAATGGGTGCTGTTTCTGGGGGCGGATGACCAATTGGCTGATGCGGAAGTATTAAACAGAGCCAGGTCGCAAATGCTATTCTTACCGGAGCGGGTGCGCTATGTGGCCGGGGATATGGTGCGGCTTTGGCCTGACGCTGGAATAAGGCAACAGGTGGAAGCTGAAGTTGATCAGGTAAGGAAACGTTTGCGCCGGGAAACTCCGTCTCCTCAATCCAGTCTGTTCTATTGTCAACGGTTGTTTATTAATAACAATTTTGATGATGGCTTATCCATTGTCGGCGACTATGATTTTGTCTGCCGGACCTGGCTTGATGACAGCCAGGGTTATAAATTAGGCTTTACGGTAACAGGGATGACCTGGGGCGGAATTTCCAGCGCGCCTCATAAAGCTTTGCGTGCGCGCTGGGAATTTATGAAAGTGGCTAACCGTTATTTTGGCGGAATATGGACCGGGGAACGATGCCGGGAATTGAGCAAGGGAATATGTTTGTGGTTTATATGCCTTTTGTTCGGCCCCAACAAAGCTCCGGCTATACTTGACAAAATACGGGCCTGGAGAGGCCTGCCTCCCCACTGGACCCCGTCGCCGCCTTGTGAATAATGCTTCAACAAACTTATGCCAGATGCTCCCGCCTGTTTGTTTACGTCCGCCAGTTAATGGCTCTGCCCAAGGCCTTGCCAGGCGGAGGCATAGGGTTGTTGCGCCTGGACGCTTTGGGCGATTACCTTCTTTTTCGTCCCTATATCCCCTATTTTCGCAGAAAAAACATACCCTTCATATTTATCTGCAACGCCAAGGTATTGCCTTTGGCCCAATTACTGGATTCCGGACATATTGACTGTTTTTTGCCAATTGATCTTGATTTGTTCAAGACCAGCCCCGGATACAGCCAAGAAATTTTGCGGCGCTTACGCGGGTTAAATTTGGATATACTGCTTAATCCCGTCTGGTCGCGCACTTTTTCCTCTGACATAGCCGCCCTGGCCACCGGCGCGCCGCTAAGGGCAGCCTGGCGCGGTAATTATGTAAATCAATCTTTTTTTGGGCCGTTACTCAGTAACCGGTGCTATAATAAAATAGTAATCAGCCCCAATAAAACGGAAATTTTTGAAAGCTCGCGCCATTGTCTATGGCTTAAACTTACCGAAGACGAGACAGTAACTGAACGCTTGAGTGAGGATCTAAATCAGTATGCTCAATCCGGCCCGTATGACAGGACTCCGGTATTTTTTCTGGGCGCTTCAGCTTCCTGGCGCCGCCTGCCCGCGCTTAAAATCGCCAAGGTGGTTGAGCATATGGCTAAATTAACCGCAAAACCGGTTACTCTGGCCGGCGGTGATGATGCCAGGGACTTAGCCGGGCAGGTATTACAAGTATTATCGCCGGCGGTTAAAACCAAGGTCAATAACTTTGCCGGGCAAAGCAGTCTTCCTCAGTTAATTTCCCTGGTTGCCAGCACGCCCTTGATGGTCAGCCATGATTCCCTGGCCGCCCATATTGCCGCCGCCTGTAATACCTCTTGTCTGGTACTGGCCGACGGTTCCCGCTACGGCCGCTTCTGGCCTTATCCCCAACGCCTGGCCCCTCGAACTCAAGTCATATATCCGCCCGCCTTCCCGTCATCCTGGCCGCCGGAACGGCTGGCCCAGCGTTTCTCTTCCGAGTCCGGGTTAAGAGTGGCGGATATACCGGTGGAGCAGATATGGGCGGTGCTGAATAACTTATTAAAAAATTAAATTATGCCTTATATTTCCATTATAACCGCAACCAGTAATGCCGCCGCCTTACTACCGCGCCTTTTGCAATCTTTGGCTTCCCAAAGCTTTCGGGATTTTGAACTTATTATCCAGGATGGGGCTTCCAAAGATAACACGATAGCCCTGGCGGAAAGCTATTGCCCCCGGCTGCCTCATCTTGTCCTCAACAGCGAACCTGACCGCGGCATTTACGATGCCTGGAATAGAGCCTTGCCCCATGTTAACGGCCAATGGGTGCTGTTTCTGGGGGCGGATGACAAATTGGCTGAAGACCAGAGTTTGAGTTCAGCAATATCAATATTAAAAACTCTGCCCGCCGCTGTCCAATACCTGGCCGCCAGCCTCATATACATGACTCCTGACGGTCGTCTGCTGGAGCGGGTTTATCCTGATATCGCGCCATTACAATCGCTGGCATCCAAAATGAGTCTGCCCCATCCAGCCCTTTTCCACCACCGAGACTTGTTTGCCAGACACAGCTTTGATTCTGACTTACGCATAGCCGGAGATTATGATTTTCTGGCCCGCACTCTGACCGGTTCCAATTGTCGTATAGCCAACATAGCGCTGACCCATATGGGCATTGGCGGAATCAGCGGAACGCCCGCCTCTCTGTTGAAGAGCGAATTAGAGCTTTGGCGCTGCTCCTTAAAATATTTTCCTCAAGGGAAACGGGGGATGCTATATTTACGCCTTAGCCGCAGCCTGATTTTTTATCTGCTATTTAAATTAAACCCATCCTGGAGTTACCAATTCGCTGATCTGGCCCGGCGTTTTAATGGCAAAGCGCCGCTTTGGAGCCTGCCGCCCCAGCCAGTTGCTCCGCCCGCTGTTTCCGCTTCCCCTTTAATTACTTTGATCGTGGCCACTTATAACCGTCAGGCTCCCTTGCGCAAATTATTGACCAGCCTGAATAAGCAACGTTACAAGAATTTTGAAATAATTGTAGCGGACCAAAATCCTGAAGGATTTTTATCACCTCTTTTGGCTTCATTTAAGAATTTAAAAATCAGGCAGATACATTGCCGAATTCCCGGCGTGTCGGCGGCGCGCAACGCGGCTTTGCCTCTAGCCCAAGGCCAAATAATCGCCTTTCCGGATGATGACTGTTTCTACGCTCCAGACACCTTGGCCTTGGTAACTGATTATTTTAACAAAAATCTTGCTTGCGCCGGCCTTGTCGCCGGATGGCGCCTGCCGGAAAAATCCACAACTAAATTTAATATCAGCTTCAGAAAATCATTAACGGTATTTTCAGCTTTTCATAACGCCGGCGCCACCTTTCAATTTTATCGCAGGGAGGTTACGGACAAAGTAGGCTTCTTTGACGAAAGCTTAGGCCCGGACCGTTCTCATCCTTATGCTTGCAGTGAAGATACTGATTATTTATTGCGCACCTTAAAAGCCGATTATAAAATAGATAGGGTTCGATCCGTTCCGGTTTATCATGAAAATAGCAACTTGCGCACGGTCAATATGGAAGCCAAGGCTTACAACTACGGCAAATATCGCATGCTTTTGTTAAACCGGCACGGCTTGCCTCTCTGGTTTAAGCTGGCTCATATATTGTACCCACTGATCTTACTGGTGCCCGATTGGTTAAGACATGGCAAAATGGGGATAAGGTATTGCTGGGTTATGTTTAAAGGCAGATTTATGGAGATGGATATCTATAATTTATCATTGGAGCAGAAATGAAAAATATACTAAAAAATGTGATGCGCAGAATAGGTAAGGTTATGTTTCCTATGGGGGCTTTACCCC
>JAIRYI010000105.1 GCA_031267815.1 Desulfarculales bacterium
CAAACCCCCGGCCTGTACAGCGAGCTGGCCAATATCTATATGCTCCTGGGCGAACGGGAAGCGGCCGAGCGCTCTTTAGCCATGGTCCGCTCTCTGGGCGGGGAAGGGGACGGTTCCCAGCTTGACCTTTTGGAACAGCTTTACGACCAGTTTCAGATCCACGGGAAAGTGCGGGCCGGGGTGATGTATGACTCCAATGTAAACATGGGTCCGGATTCGGATATCCTGACCCTGGGCAATTGGCTGGTGAATGTCCCCGGGGCTGAAGCCAGGGGCAGCGCCGGGGCTTATCTGGGTTTTGACCTGGATCTGGGCTGGCGGCCCCAGCGCGACAGCGGCTGGTGGCTGGTGGGAGATTTAAAGGGTTTGTGGCGGGGCTATGCCGACAGCGCCCTTCATGACGACCTCCACGCCCGGGAGTCCCAGTGGGGCCGGGCCGGCTTAGGGGCACGCTATGTGGGCAGCCGCTTTTTGCTGGACGCCCGCCTTAAAGCGGAAATATTCGATTATGAAGCCTGGCAGCATGTGACCTCGGTAGGCCCGGAGCTGAACTTTGTCTATGCCCCCACCTCTTATCTGCATCTTTTAAGCGCGGCCGGCTGGGACAAGCGGGTTTATTCCCGGGGCGGGGAGCGCAACGGAGGCTACGGCTGGGCCGGGGAATACGCGCGCCTGTTTTTCGGGGAGGACAATCATGAAATTTTGCTGGGGGGCCGTTTCCTCTGGGGGGAGGCCCGCTTTGACGACTACAGTTATATAGGCTGGGAGGGTTCGCTGCGCTTTCTTTTCAAACTGCCCTTTGCCCTGGAACTGAGTCCTTTTATTTCTCTTACCAGAGAACATTATGACGGCCCGGCCACCGCCCTGGAGACGGAAAGCCGCCTGGACGCCCGCTGGCGCACCGGCGCGGCCCTGACCTGGCGTTTGAATGAATCCCTGTCCTGGGAGATTTCTTACCAGTATATGGACAATGACTCGCGCAGTTCCCTGTATGATTATGATCAGCATTTGATCAGCAGCGGAATGGCCTGGAGTTTTTAAGACGTTTAGGGAATATGCCGTTTGACGGGAAAGAGGGCGAATAATTATTCGCCTCCCAGGGTCATTGACCCCATGGTCATTGATTAATCAAGAGCCTTGGTTTACAGCGGCGATTTTTTCGCTCCTTCCCGCCAACCCGCCGTAAAAAGGAGTTCAAAAAATGAAGGTTTTTCCTCCTGCCCGCCCAACCCTTGCCGCCCGCGCCCCGGTTTTTTTCGCGGTTGTTTTTTTGGCTGGTAATCTGTTTTCGCCGGGCGGAGCCATGGCCGCGGACACTACTATTATTGGCGGAACATATACCGGAATCTATGGCAACAGCGGGACTGCCGCCGTCCCTCCTGACTCTGATCCAAATGCCAACGGCAACACCCTGACTCTTGGTAACGGCTCCGCCGGCCCGACTATTAGCAATAGCTCTATAACCATTGCCGGCGGCTCCGCTTTAGGCACCAGCGCCGGCTCCAGCGGATCTGCCAGCGGCAACAGGCTGACCGTCAACCACGGGACCTCGCTTGCCGCCTCCGCTGGTATTGCATTTATTGGAGGACTGGCTGGGTGGAGCAGCGGGAACGCCAACAACAATACCGTCATCATTGACGGTTTCGACCAAAGTAATGATAATGTTGTTATTGATGGCGGAGTGTCTTACAGCAACGGAGAGGCATCGGCCAACAATGTCACCATCAATTCCGGCAACACCAATAATTTTGCCGGTATTTTCGGAGGTCTCGCCGACGGAGCGGCCCAAAGCAATACCGTAACCATCAACGGCGGCGGAGAAATCAATGGTTCTATAGCGGCGGGAAGCAGCTCTTACGGCTTTGCCGGCGGCAGCGCGGATCATAATATCGTCAACATCTCCGGGGGCAGCGCAAACATCCAAAGCGGCGGTACTTTCAGCACTATTTGGGGCGGCTTTAGCCGCTACGGCTCCGCCAGCTACAACGAGGTGCATATTGGCAGCGGCTATACCGGCACAATCGGCGACGCAAACGTCTCTACGGGTAACTTGAGCATCAGCGGCGGGATGACAGGAGACTTCCCCAGCAGCAGCGGCGGCGGCGGCGGCAGCGCGGATCATAATATTGTCGAAATCGCCGGCGGCACTATCCTGAGCGGGGTTGCTGTAAGCGGCGGCAGAGCCATCAATGGCGCGGTCGTTTACAACACCGTCAGCATCAGCGGCGGCACGGTCGGCGGCGATATTTACGGCGGAAGTACCCGAAACGGCTCGGCCACCGCCAATATTGTCAGCATCACCACCAGCGGCAAAGCCTATCAGAACATTTACGGCGGCTATGCCGAAACCGAAATATATGCTGCTGCCCCCGGAGATCTGTTCAGCGGCAACACCCTGAATCTGCAGGCCGGGAATACGGTCAGTTCCGTGCATAATATGGAGATTATCAACTTCACTTCCTCCGGCAGCGCGGGCATAGACCTTCTGGACGCCACCCCCAGCGGGGCAAGCGGCGCTCCCCAAGTGACCCTCAATACCGATGTTTACACCGTCGCCTTCGGCGGGGTCATTTCCGGCAGCGGCGGCTTGAGCAAGACCGGCGCTGGCACCCTGACTCTTTCCGGGCTCAACACCTACAGCGGCGGCACCACGGTCAATAACGGCATTCTGGCGGGCAGCATTGCCGCCAATACCGACCTGACGGTGGCGGGAGGCGCCACCTATGACGGCACAGGCGCGGCCCGAAGCGTAAATGTCCTGAGCGGCGCGGGCAATATTATCAACGACAGCGGCCTGAGCGCCCAAAGCGGCGCTTTCAGCGGGGGCATTTCCGGCAGCGGCGGCTTGAGCAAGACCGGCGGCGGAACCTTGACCCTTTCCGGCCTCAACACCTACAGCGGCATGACCACGGTCAATAACGGCATTCTGGCGGGCAGCATTGCCGCCAATACCGACCTGACGGTGGCAGGCGGCGCCACCTATGACGGCACAGGCGCGGCCCGAAGCGTAAATGTCCTGAGCGGCGCGGGCAATATTATCAACGACAGCGGCTTGAGCGCCCAAAGCGGCGCTTTCAGCGGGGGCATTTCCGGCAGCGGCGGCATTAACAAAACCGGCGCTGGCACCTTGACCCTTTCCGGCCTCAACACCTACAGCGGCATGACCACGGTCAATAACGGCATTCTGGAATTGGGCGCTTCCGGTTCCCTTGCCTCCCGGACCCTTACTTTGCGCGGCGGCGCTGTTTTCAGAGACGGCAGCGGCGGCTATTCCCTGAACGGCGGCGTTCTCAACCTGCGGGGCAAAAACGCGATCTATGACGGCAACTTAAGCGCGGCCGGCGGGCTTCTGAACTTTTATGCGCCCGCAAGCATGACCGGCGGCGAAACCATGCTCAACGTATCCGGCGCTGCCGATATCAGCGGGGGCACGGTTAACCTGGGCATTGACGGCGCTGGCTCTCCCCTGAAAAGAGGCGATTCGCTGATTCTTATCGACGCGGCCGCGCTCACCGGCGCGCCGGTCAACCGCACGGCGGACGGCCGGGGTATGCAAGGGATTACCCTGCGTTATGAGTTTGAGATTCTGGCCGACGCCGCGGGCGGGCGGCTGCTGGCCCGAGTATCTTCCGCGCCGTCGGTAAATCCCCAGATCAAAGCCCTGTCCGAGGGTTTCAGTTCCGGCCTTTCTCTGGTTACGCAGGGGGCTGACCTAATCGCCGGGCCGGGTATGCTTGAGGCGGTGAACTCCGCCCGCCGCACGGAGGAGGGTGGGGCCCGGGAGAGCGGCGGAGCCCAAGAAAACGATGGATCGCAAGAGGACGGCGGAGCGAGGGCGGGAGTTTCTCCCGGTTATGGCCTGGGAACCTTCGGAACCCTTTCCGGCGGCTCTCTGCGCTACAATACCGGTTCCCATGTGGATTTGCAAAGTATGTCAATGCTGGCCGGTTTGTCCTGGGGCCATAATTTTACCCCCGGATATCTGACCCTGGGCACGTTTTTCGAATATGGCAGCGGCTCCTACGACACCTACAACTCTTTCAGCAACGCGGCTTCCGTCCACGGTGAGGGCAATATTTATCATATGGGCGGCGGCCTTCTGGGCCGCCTGGATTTCCGCGGCAGCGGATCCGGGCATTTTTACGGCGAAGCCTCGGTCCGGGCGGGAGGGCTGCATAACAGCTACGCCAGTTCAGACCTGGGCGCTCCAGGCGGCGGCAAGGCGAATTATGATTCTTCCTCGGCCTACTACGGCCTGCACCTGGGCGGCGGCTATGTGTGGGACCTCACCGCCGCCGCTTCCCTTGACCTGTACGGCAAATACTTCTGGACCCATCAGGAAGGCGATTCCCTCACCCTGTCCGGCGGCGATCCGGTAACTTTCCGGGACGCGGATTCCCAGCGCCTGCGCGCTCAATGAATACCTTTCCCCTTACATCGGGCTGGCCCTGGAGCATGAATTCGACGGCCGCGCCCAAGCCTCAAGCAACGGCTACGCCATAGACGCGCCTTCCTTGAGCGGCGCTGCCGGCATCGGGGAATTGGGGCTGTCTTTTAAACCCGTGGCCGGAACCCCTTTCAGCTTTAATCTCGGGGCGCAGGGCTATATCGGGAAAAGAGAGGGAGTGAGCGGCAGTTTGCAGGCGAAATACGAATTTTAATAAGACCGCCCGGCCTGAGGGCAGGCCTCAAAGAGTAAGCAGGGTATGGCCGCTTTTAAGTATTTCCGTGAGCGAATCCGCCAGATATTCAATGCTGGCGGGAGCAATTTCCTCCATCCGTTCCAGGGTGACCAGGATTCCGTATTTTTCCGCGCAGCGGCGGCAGATGCGCACCTGACCGCCCAAAGACTGAAACTTGCGCACTTCATTGGCAATGGGTTTGCTCTGACTGAGCAGGAGTACCGAGGCCCCCCAGACCAGAATATGCACCCCGGCGAAACGTCCCTGGCGCAGGCAGTCGTCAGCATAGAGAAAGACCATGTGCCGGGCGGTTATGGGGTTATCGGTGGTCCATAGAATATATAAGAAATCTTTTCCTTGGCTCTCATTATTATCCATCTCTTAAGCATCCTCTTGGCCGCGCCGCCCGGAAAGGGGAGCGGCCAGTTTGCAATTTGCGTTTAAGGGCGGCTGACGGCACAGTTTTCCAGCCTTAAAATTCCTTCCTTGTATTCCCCCGCGGTTCCCGTTGCCAGCAGGGAGACGGCGCTGCTGTAGGGTTGCAGATCGAACTCCTGGCCGGCCCGCAGATAGCAGCGGACGGTCTGGCTGGCGTCAAAGGCGTTATGCAGGTTGATGTAAAGCCTTCCTTCCGGATCCCTGCCCATGCCCCCGCTCTGCCCTATGACTTCCAGGGTCTGGCCCTGATAACGGCCGGCCGCTTTCGCATAATCCCGCCGGTAAGCCGTTATCAGATCGGCTATGTCCATGACCCGGCTCTCCTGCCTGGCCTGCCGGCGCAGAGAGGGCGAGCCGTAGGCCAGCAAAACAACAGTGTTGGAGGCGGTGGAGGTTTGGACCACAAAGATCTGGACCTCTGGATGCTGATCCCAGCGGCTGCTATGGCAGCTGCCGTCCGGAGCGGGGACAGGGCAATCCTCCGCCTGGGCCGTGGGCGGCCCATAGGCTTGGGACAGCCATTCCCGCAACATCCGGTATTCCTGCCCGGCCCGCTCTGAATTCAGAGGATAGAGCATTTGTTCCGTAACCTGCCATACCTTACCTTCCGGAGTCAGCTGGATTCGCTTGATCCAGTGATCATCCACAAGATAAGTCAGGCCGCCGCTGTCCTGGCTGTAAGGCTCGCCCAGGCTGTCAACCGCGCCGGAACTGTCTTCACCCCAGGTATAGCTGTCTAAATTATCTATAAATTCATAGGGTTGGGCGTTAGCCAGGCCGGCGCCCGGAAACAAAACCAGAGCAAGGGCCAGAGCGGCGCGGCGTAAGGGGGATAATTTGAACATATCAGAAACTCTTCTGGATATTTTCCATGAACAGGTCAATATCCACTTGATTTTCCTGGTAGGTTTCCTGGGAAAGAACTAAATTGCCCGCTGTATCATAGAGGAAAGCGCCGGGAGTGGCCACAATATCCAGCGCCTGAGCCAGAGGCATGGAATCGTCGGGGCCTTCATCCACCAGCCACGGTCCGGGCATTTTCTGGGCAGCGGCGAAATTGGCCACCGCTTCGGCCATGGACATGCCATCGCTATTTATGAAAACCATGATAAAATTATTCCCGGTCAGCCTTTTATTCAGGAAGAGAAAATGGGGCATCATCTGTTGACAGTGGGGGCAGGTCAGCGACCAGTAGACCACCATAGCCACCTTGCCTTTGATCACTTCAGGCAAGGAGTGCTGATTGTTGTCGGTATCAGGCAGGCTTATCTCCGGGACCGATGCGGGCGGCTGCACCAGAGCATGTAACGGTAAAGCAAAACACAGCAAAATCAACGCGCTAAGAACAATGATTTTCATTTTTAATACTCCCTTATAAACTTGCGGGCACGGGTGGTGACGCTTCAATGTTTGTTTTAAATAATACCACACGGAGAACGGCTCCGCCCGGACGTCTTGGGGTCATAATTTTCTATCTCCTCCTGCTGGTTGGCATAAGCGGATTTTTGAATGCCGCGGCGGCGGCGCAGGACAGTTCCGGCTCTCCCGCCGCCTTTGAGGATCCGGCTTTGCAGTTGCTGGGCCGTCCCCTTTCCCGGGGGCAGGCTGAATTAACCGCTGATCGCGGCGCCCTGCTCCTGGAGCAGGCCCGCCAAGCCTACAGCCAGAGGGATCAGAGGGAAAAGATAAGGGAATGTGTGGATCTGGTAAAAGAAGCTCTGGCTCTGGAACCGGATAATCTGGAAAGACATTTACAGTTCGCCGCCGCTTGCGCCTGGTTTCAGGGTTATCACAGCCGGGGCAGCTATGACCAACAGCTCCTCTTGGAGGCCCTGGCCTCAGCGGCCAAGGTGCTGGAAAATGAGCCGGATAACCCTATGGCTCATTACCTGAACGGCATGCTGCACGCTTTTATGGGCCGGGCTTTGTCATCGCTGCAGAGTTTTTCTCATTTCGGCTTCATGGAACAGGATCTGCAATGGGTTATGGAGCGCCGGCCGGAGCTGGATTACGCCGGGGCTTACCGGGCCATGGGCCGTTACCGGGCTCAGATGCCCCGTCTGCTGGGCGGAAACAGGGAGGAGGCGCTCAGGCACTATATGGAGGCGCAGCGGCTGGCTCCCATGTATCTGCTTAACCAGATCCTCCTGGCCGAACTTTATATTAAAATGGAAGAATATGATAAAGCCGGTCCCCTGTTGCGCCAGGCGCTGGATTCTTCTCCTCCCCCGAATCTGGAGCCGGAGTGGCGTATGTGGCGGGAGCGGGCGGGCCGGGTCTGGGAACGCCTCCAGCGCTCCCAGACCGGAGAAGAGGAATATTAAAATTTATGCAGACATTATTGAATATTATCAGCACAGGCTTGCTGATTTACATGTGGGTAGTGGTCTTTGCCGCGCTTATAACCTGGGTGAACCCCGATCCCCACAATTTTCTGGTACAATTGCTCTACCGCGCCACCGCGCCGGTGCTGGGGAAAATAAGGCGGCTTATTCCCACCAATCTGGGCGGCCTGGATATAGCTCCCCTGCTTTTGATTCTGGCGATAATTTTTATTCGTGAAGTGGTTCTGACCAGCATCATGCTCAATTTTTATATTCAGAGCTAAAGGTCCCCGGCCGGGGAAGAGGGTTTTATTGAATTATGCGGCCTGATTCGGACAAATTGCAAAAAGCCGTGGCCCGTTTTTCTTCTCTGCGCATATTGGTACTGGGAGACGTCATGCTGGATCGGTTCATATGGGGAACCGTGAAGCGCATTTCCCCGGAAGCTCCGGTGCCGGTGGTGGAAGTGAGCGGCGAGACCGTCATGCTGGGCGGAGCGGGCAACGTGCTGCGCAATCTGATTACCCTGGGAGCCAGGGCCGATTTGTGCGGGGTGGTGGGGAAAGACGGTTCTGCCGTCCGGATCAAAGAGCTTGTCCGTGCCCTCAAGGCGGACGTCCTGGGTCTGACGGAAGATCCGGAGCGCCCCAGCACGGTCAAGACCAGAGTTATCGCCCACAGCCAGCAGCTGGTGCGCATTGACCAGGAAAACCGCGCCCCTCTGTCGCGGGCTTTAACCGAACGCCTGTGGGAATATCTGGAAAAAGCTCTGCCCGCCGCGGACGCGGTGATTGTCAGCGACTATGCCAAAGGAGTGGTGAGCGCGCCTTTAATGGCCCGTCTGAGCGGCGCTTACTCCGGGATCATCAGTGTGGATCCCAAAGTGGAGAACCTCTCTTTTTTCCGGGGGGCGACTGTTATCACCCCTAATCACCTGGAAGCGGCCGCCGGGGCCGGGGTGTCTCTGGACGAGCCTGACTATGTGGAGCGGGCGGGACGCCTCCTCCTGGCCCGTCTGGGCGCGCAAGCGGTGCTGATTACCCAGGGGGAACAGGGCATGAGCCTCTTCTGCGGGGAAACTAAAATTCATATTCCCACCACCGCCCAACAGGTCTATGACGTTACCGGAGCCGGAGATACGGTTATCGGCGTTTTGACTCTGGGCCTGGCCGCCGGGCTCAGTCTGGAAGAAGCCGCCTGGCTGGCCAACCGGGCCGCCGGAATAGTGGTGGGCGAAGTGGGGACTTCGGCCATATCATATCAAACTCTGTGGGATTCGCTGGAGCGGCCCTGATTTTTTAAGGAGGAGAAGTGGCGCGTTATCTGGTCACGGGAGGGGCCGGTTTTATTGGTTCCCATCTGGCCGAAGCCTTGCTCGGGCAGGGGCAGGAAGTGGTGGTGCTGGACAATCTGGCCAGCGGCCGGGAGAGCAATATAACTCCCTGGCTCAAACTCCGGCGCTTTACTTTTATCAAAGACGATGTCCGCGATTCCGGGGCCTGCCGCCGGGCGCTGGCCGGGGTGGATTATGTACTCCATCAGGCGGCCCGCCCCAGTGTGCCCCGTTCCCTGGAAGATCCCTTTCTCTCCCATGATATCAATGTCAGCGGTAGCTTAAGCCTGCTCCTGGCCGCCCGGGAAGCCGGGGTCAAAAGAGTGGTTCTGGCCAGCAGCTCCTCGGTATACGGCAACCGGGAAAAAGAAGAAGAGGCCAAGCGCGAAGACATGGACCTGCGCCCTCTCAGTCCCTACGCGGCCAGCAAGGCGGCCATGGAACATTATGCCCGCGCGTTTTACCGCTCTTTTCAGCTTGAAACCGTGTGCCTGCGCTACTTCAACGTATTCGGACCCCGTCAGGATCCCCACAGCGCCTACGCCGCGGTCATTCCCAGTTTTCTCTTCGCTTTGCTCCAAGGGCAGAGACCGGTTATTTTCGGCAACGGCCGGCAGAGCCGGGATTTTACTCATGTGGCCAATGTGGTGGCCGCCAACCTGGCCGCCTGCCAGGCTCCAGGGGCGGCGGGCGGGGTGTTTAACGTGGCCGCGGGGAAGGCTCATAATCTGCTTGACCTGTTTTCTATTTTGCGCGCTAATTTGGGATGCTCTGACTTGGAGCCGCTTTTTGCCTCCCCCCGGGCCGGCGATGTGAGCCACAGTCTGGCTGATATCAGCCGGGCGCAGGAAATTCTGGGCTATAAGACGGAGGTCGGTTTTGCCGAAGGTCTGGCCGGGCTTTGCCGCCTGGCCCGGGATGAACAATATTTTTGTCCAACTTGCCGGAAGTGATGTTTCAATCCCCAGTTCAAAACGGCGTTTCCTCCCGGCTGGGGAAATTCTGGGGAAACCGCCTCAACGGCTTGAATTGTCTGAACGAATTTTGCGTCTGGGCATTTTTGTTTTTTCTTCCCCTCAAAACCAAAGGCCACCTGAGTAATTTTTTCCTTGCCCTGGGCCTGCTGTCCACTGTCCTTTTACTATGGGGCCGCGGCCGCCGCCTCTATCACAGCCGGCGCCTGTGGCTGACCTGGGCGTTTTTTGGCCTGACGGTATTGTCAAGCCTGTTCTACAGCGAAGATATACTCTATTCCCTGCAGTCCGTCAGGCAGGATATTCTGGCCGGCTTCCTGGCTTTTTTTTTCTGCCTCCACGCGATCGACTCTCCCGCCCGTCTGCGCCGCCTCTGGATTGCCCTCATCGTCATCAGCGTTTTTTATATTTCAGGCGGAGCTTTTCCTGTCATTCCCCAGACGTTTCTGGGAGGCAAATACCCGCTATTTAGCCGGGCCAGTTCTTTTTGTGTGGATTTCGCCCATTTTGCCGCTCTCCTGAGCCTGCTGGCCCCCTACCTGCTCCTGTTTCCCCGGGCCTTCCGCCCGCGCCGCGTCTGGATGTGGGGCCTGGGAGCGGTCTTTCTGCTTTTCCTGCTGGCTGTCTATAACAGCGGCACCAGAATTCTCTGGCCCGCTCTGATCATCGGTTTTACCGCTTACCTGATGTTCATTTGCAAAAGAAAACTTCTCATTCTGGCCGCCGGGATTTTGCTTCTGGCCGCAAGCGGGGCTGCCCTGGTCATGTGGCCGGGGGCGGTGGATCACGGCGAGGAATGGGATACTTTTTTGGAAGACCCCCAGGCCACCGGCGGCACGGCCGGAGATTTGCTGACGGTCTGGTCTTTTTCCTGGGACTATCTGACCGAGCATCCCTGGCAGGGCATAGGCTACGGCCGCTACAATTTTGAACGGGCTTTCCCGGAATTTATGGAAGGCAAAAATCCCCTCCTGGGGCATACCCATAACACTTTTGTTGACTTGGCCGTACAACTGGGTTTGCAGGGGCTGGCGGTTTTTATTATTTTTCTGGCCTTTATTTTCAAAACCATCCGGCCTCCGTTTCCGCCGGCGCCAGGAGATCTGCCCGCCTGTTTCCGGTTGGCAGTCTGCCTGATGTTTCTTATTTTTATGGTTCGTAACTCGACCGATAATCTTTTTGTCGGCAGCAGCGCGGAGTTTTTCTGGGCTCTGACCGCCGCCGCTCTGGCCAGCCTGCGGGCGACAGCGGCGTTTGACCAAGCGGGCTATAAGGACTGACATATGAATATATGCGTGATCGGAGTTGGTTATGTGGGTCTGGTGAGCGGGGCCTGTTTCGCTGAACTGGGCCTTAATGTACTGTGCGTGGATAAAGATAAAGATAAGATAGACGGCTTAAAGCAAAATAAAATTCCTATCTATGAGCCGGGCCTGGAAGAGATGGTGGCCCGCAATCAAAAGCAGGGACGTTTGCTTTTCACCGCTGATATAGGACAGGCGGTGGCTCAGTCCCTGGTGATTTTTATCGCGGTGGGCACCCCGCCCGACGCCTCGGGCGGGGCTGATTTGAGCTATATATGGGAAGTGGGCCGCAGCATTGCCGCCGCCATGGACAGCTATAAAGTAATTGTCACCAAATCCACGGTGCCGGTGGGTACGGGGGAAAAATTGAAAAACCTGATAGACTCGGCCCGGAGTGAAACGGTCAGCTTTGATGTGGTCAGCAACCCGGAATTTTTGCGCGAAGGCTCGGCTATTGAGGATTTTATGCGCCCCAACCGGGTGGTCATAGGCGCGGACAGCCAGCAGGCGGGGGCCATTATGCGCGATCTCTATTCCCCTTTATACCTTCTGGGCACCCCCTTTATCCTCACCGGCGTGCTTTCCGCCGAACTGATCAAGTACGCCAGCAACGCCTTTCTGGCTACTAAAATAAGTTTTATCAATGAAATTGCCAATATCTGCGAACTGGTGGGAGCAGACGTCAACATAGTGGCCAAGGGCATAGGCCTGGATGGGCGTATTGGCCCCAAGTTCCTTCATGCCGGGGCCGGCTACGGCGGATCCTGCTTTCCCAAAGACGTAAGCGCCCTGGCCGGCATGGCCAGAGATCACGGCTATACTTTCCGCATTGTAGAGGCGGTGAGGGAAGTTAACCGGCTCCAGCGGCTTTTGATGGCGGAAAAAATAACCAAGGCTCTGGGAGGGGAATTGGCGGGCAAAACTATAGCTGTGCTGGGCCTTACCTTTAAACCCAACACTGATGACCTGCGCGACGCCCCCAGCCTGACCATCCTGCCTCTCCTGCGGGAAGAGGGGGCGCTGCTTAAGGTCTATGATCCGGCGGGCATGGCGGAAGCAAAGCAAATCCTGCCTTACCTTGAATGCTGCGATGACGCCTACGCCTGCCTGCGAGACGCCCATGCCCTGGTGCTGATGACCGAATGGCACCAGTTCCGCAACCTGGACTGGGGCCTGGTCAGGGAACTGATGAGCGAACCCCTGGTGGTGGATTTGCGCAATATTTATGATCCGGAGAAAGTGCGGGCTTCGGGCGTGAGCTATATCAGTGTGGGGCGGCCTTAAAAATGAATCATCCACCCATCCGTAAAATTTCTTTTTTGAGCATCGTTATCCCGGTATATAATGAGGAGGATATGCTGCCTGTTTTGCGCAGCGAGCTTGAAGCCTGGCTATCGTCCCTGCCTGATATGGAAACTGAAGTCATTTTGGTCAATGACGGATCAAAAGATTCTTCCTTGCCGTATTGTCTTGGCTGGGCCAATGAAAACAAGCGGGTCAAGGTGGTATCGTTAAGCCGCAACTTCGGGCATCAGATAGCGGTGAGCGCCGGGCTGGACTACAGCGAAGGGGAAGCGGTTGTAGTCATGGATGCTGATTTGCAGGATCCTTTACCGGTGATACCCGAGATGATCAGGCGTTATGAGGAAGGCTGTGACGTGGCTTACGGGCAGAGGTTAAACAGAAAAGGGGAAAGCCGGTTTAAACTCGCCACCGCCTGGCTGTTCTACCGTTTAATGCGCGGTTTGGTGCATAAGGATCTTCCTCTGGATACGGGTGATTTTCGTTTGCTGTCGCGGCGCTGTGTGGACGCTCTTAAGGCTATGCCGGAAACGCACCGTTTTCTGAGGGGAATAGTGGCATGGATGGGGTTTAAGCAGGCCGCGGTGCCCTATGAACGTAGCGAGCGCGCGCGGGGAACCACCAAATATCCTCTTGGAAAAATGGCCTCTTTGGCCTGGAACGCAGCCACATCATTTTCCAGTTTTCCTTTGCGCGTAATCAATGTGTTTGGGGTCCTCTTCGCTTTGTTCGGGCTGGGCTGCTGCGTTTGGGCGCTGTCGGCTTATTTTGCCGGCGAGACAATAAGAGGATGGACTTCGCTTATTGGCCTTGTCTCCGTCATTGGAGGCATGCTTATGCTGGCTATGGGGGTGATGGGAGAATATATCGGGAAAATTTACGAAGAGGTGAAAAAGCGCCCTCTTTATCTGGTCGATAATCTTGTCAATTTCACCGATTCCGCTCTTACGGAAAATAATAACGGTTATCCCGGCCCTTAGCGATGCTCCCGGCGAACCGAAGAATTATATTTTGGGCTGTTTTTCTGTTGGGGGCGCTGTCCCTGTTTAATTTCTTCTTCTTATTGGGAGATGAAATAATCCGCGACTGGGATGAGGCCAGACACGGGGTCTCGGCTTACGAGATGGCTGTATCGGGCAACTATATTGTAAACACCTATAATTTCCAGGCTGATTACTGGAACGCCAAACCGCCCCTCAGTCTGTGGCTCACCGCGCTTGGCTATGAAATATTCGGGTTCAATACCTTTGCCTTACGTTTCTTTTCAGCTTTATGTTCCACCGTCACTGTGTTAATAACCGTTATTTTTACCGGGCGCAAATTATCCTGGGCAGCGGCGTTCATTGCCGGAGGAGTGCTGTTAACGCTTGACAGCTTTATCTTTGAGCATAACGCGCGGTCAGGCGATCCTGACGCTATTTTTATACTGTTCAGCACAGGCGCTATTCTGGGAGCCATTTTAAGCAGAGGCAGAATCTGGCCTGTTTACGCGTCGGCCTTTTTACTGTCGTTGGCTTTCTTGACTAAAAGTTTTCATATGTTAAGTCCTCTGCTGACAGTGCTGATTCTGCTTGCCTTAAATCACGGTAAAAAACTGTTCCGGCTCAAAGTAGGCGTCGGATTTTTGCTGTCCGCCCTTATTCCTTCATTAGTATGGGCTTTATTGCGTTACAGTAATGACGGATTGGCTTTTTTTCACATAATGTTCGGTTACGATGTAATAGAGCGCAGCCTCAAGGCCGTGGAGGGACATACAGGTTCCGTTTTTTATTATCTGAAGGTGTTACATCACGATTTCCGTCAATATTATATTCTTATAGCATTGTTGCTGCTGGCGCTGCTTTTTTGCCGGCGGAGAAAGCTCCG
>JAIRYI010000070.1 GCA_031267815.1 Desulfarculales bacterium
GGCACTACAAATGAAATTTGGAACACCCTCTAGTTGATTTTATTGACTATTTTTTAATTTGCTGGCGAAAAAAAAGCATTTTTCTCCCTTTAAAGAAGAAAAATGTTAAAGATGGGTTAGCGCCCAAGGACTTAAACAACGATTCAATATCAGACCAAAAAATATTGATTGCCCTCCCTGGCAATTCGCGCCGGGTCTCTTCTCTTGACATGTTTTGTTAGGTGGATAGAATTACAGGCACCATAGCATAGTACAAGTCTACCCGCGTATGGCTTTTTATTGTTTTCTTATTATGAAATTAGTTTTCATGTCCTTGAATCTCTAAACCGGTTTCAAGGTACACATATTTTTAATTTTTGTTTTAGGAGTTATGAATTATGAAATTTGAACCAACTGATATCCAGCTGGCGGTTCAGAAGCTGGCCCGGAATTTCGCGGCCCGGGAGCTGGCGCCCACAGTTGCCGAACGTTATGAAAAGTGCGAATATGACCGCGCTCTTCATACCAAATGGGGAGGGATGGGGATTGCCGGCATTCCTTACCCGGAAGAGTATGGCGGGCCTGGAGCCGATACGATAAGCTATGTCCTGGCGGTGGAGGAAATAAGCAAAGTCGACGCGGGCATGGGCATTTCTCTTTCCGTGCATACCTCTCTGTGCAGCTGGCCCATTTATCACTACGGCACAGAGGAACAAAAGCAGAAATATCTGGTGCCTCTGGCGCAAGGAGTGCATTTGGGTTCTTTTGGCCTGACCGAGCCTAACGCCGGCACCGATATAGGCGGCATTCAGACTACCGCCCTGGACGGAGGCGACTACTATCTGCTCAACGGCGCCAAAATATTTAACACCAACGGAGGCGAGTCCGATACCTATGTGGTGCTTGCCATGACCAACAAGAGCCGGGGGGTGCAGGGCTTGTCGGCTTTTATTGTGGAAAAAGGATGGGAAGGGTTCAGTTTCGGCAAAATAGAGCAGACTCTGGGGGTGAACAGCGCCCGGGTGCGCGAACTTATTTTCCAAAATGTGCGCATTCCCAAAGCCAATTTATTGGGCAAGGAAGGCGAAGGCCATAAAATCGCCATGGCCACCCTGGACGGCGGACGCATTGGCGTGGCCGCCCAGGCCGTGGGTATTGCCGCCGGCGCTTTGGAGCAGGCGGTTATTTACGCCAAAGCCCGGACTCAGTTCGGCAAACCGCTGACGGAAAATCAGGGTTTGCGTTTTATGCTGGCTGATATGACCACCCAAGTTGAATATGCCCGCCTTTTGGTCCACAAGGCGGCTTTTGTCAAAGATACCTGCACCCGCTGGTCAGTGGAAGCGGCTATGGCCAAACTGATAGCTTCCGAAGTGGCCATGAAGGTTACGGTGAATGCCCTGCAGATTTTTGGCGGTTACGGTTACACGCGCGAATATCCCATAGAACGCATGCTGCGCGACGCCAAGGCAACCCAGATTTATGAGGGCACTTCGCAAGTGCAGCAAATGGTTATTGCCCATAATCTTATCAGCCGGTGAATTATTCT
This sequence comes from Desulfarculales bacterium, assembly GCA_031267815.1. GTDB lineage: Bacteria > Desulfobacterota > Desulfarculia > Desulfarculales > Desulfarculaceae > JAIRYI01. The sequence continues at coordinate 1,529 of JAIRYI010000070.1, forward strand.
CCGATGAATTATTCTCTGGTGAATTATTTTCTGGGGTTGTGGTAATATTACTAAATTTATTTGTTTTGCAGTCCTCACTCATTATGAGTTTCTGATTTTCCGGCAAATTGGGGAAGTAATAAAATAATTCCAGCGTTGCTTCAAAGAGCTATGAAAACTGGATGAAGAGTGAACTTAAATTAAGCAGGAAGCGAAAGATATGAATATAATTGTTTGTGTCAAGCAGGTGCCTGATACTACCGAGGTCAGGATTGATCCGGAAACCAACACTTTGGTAAGACAGGGAGTTCCCAGTATTGTCAACCCTTTTGACTTGAACGCGCTGGAAGCGGCTCTCCAGCTGCGCGGCAAACACGGGGGCAAAGTTTCGGTAATTTCCATGGGCCCGCCCCAGGCGGCGGAGGCCTTGAAGGAATGTCTGGCCATGGGCGCTGACGATGTTTACCTGGTCAGCGACCGGGCCTTCGGCGGGGCCGATACTCTGGCCACCAGCTACACCCTGGCGGCCGCGGTGCGCAAATTGGGCGATTATGACCTTATTATTTGCGGCAAACAGGCCATAGACGGCGATACCGCTCAGGTAGGCCCGGAAATGGCCGAACACCTGGATATCCCCCAAGTGACCTATGTGGCCGGCATTGAGGCCGACGGAAACACCGTCCGTCTGAAAAGAGAGCATGAAGAAGGCTATGAAATCATTGAAACCACCCTGCCGGCGGTTTTAAGCGTGGTTAAATCCATCAATGAACCGCGCCTGGCTACCATTAAAGGCACCATCAAAGCCAGCAGCGCGGAAATTCCGGTTCTGACCGCCTCCGATCTAGGTGTGGACAAAGATAAAACCGGGCTTTCCGGATCTCCCACCCAGGTTAAAAATATTTTTACTCCCGAGCAGAGAACTCAGGGGGAAATGATAGCCGGCGCGGACGCCGCTGAGTGTGTGGAAATTTTAATGCAGCGTCTTATTGGCTCCAAACTGCTGTAGAAAGTGGTGATAACATGGCTGTAATAATTAAAGATTCTGAATGTATCGCTTGCGGCTCCTGCCTGCCCGCCTGCCCCTTTGGCGCTATTGAGCTTGAAGACGAAAGCGCGAAAATCGGCGACGCCTGCACTCAGTGCGGCGCCTGCCTGGACGGAATATGCCCGGTAGACGCCATTGAGCGTGAGGCCGGTGATGAAAAAGCGCCCGCGGCTGATCTGGACGCCTACAAAGGCGTGTGGGTGTTGATTGAGCATTTCGAAAATAAAATCCGCTCCGTCAGCCTGGAGCTTCTGGGCCAGGCCCGGCTGCTGGCCGGCAAACTGGGCGAAGAAGTGGCGGGAGTAGTTATCGGTCATGGGGTGGAAGATCTGGCCTCACAGGTCTTTGCCGGCGGGGCTGATAAAGTGTATCTGGCCGATGATCCGTTGCTGGCCCATTATAGCACCGACGGTTTTTCCAATACCCTGACCGATCTGATCCAAACCTATCACCCCAATGTAATCCTCCTGGGCGCCACCAACGACGGCCGCGATATCGGCCCCCGGGTGGCTTGCCGGATAGGGACCGGACTCACCGCTGACTGTACTTATCTGAGCATTGACGAAGCCACCAAACTGGTCGTCTGGACCCGCCCCGCCTTTGGCGGCAACATTATGGCCAATATACTGTGCCCCAACAGCCGGCCCCAGATGGGCACGGTTCGCCCCAATGTGTTCAAGCGCCCCGAGCCGGACTACCGGCGCGGCGGCGAGACGGTCAGGATATCCTGCAAATTAAAACCCGAGGACATAAGAACCAAATTCATCAGCCTGCAAAGAGTGGGAGAAGCTTCCTGCAATCTGGAGGAAGCGGAGTTCATTGTCTCGGGCGGCCGCGGCCTGGGCGATCCCAAATATTTTGATATGATTCAGGAACTGGCCGACGCTCTGGGCGGAGTGGTGGGGGCGTCGCGGGCGGCGGTGGATTCAGGCTGGAAACCTCATTTGCATCAGGTGGGGCAGACCGGCAAAACCGTGGCTCCCAAGGTATATATTGCGGTGGGAATTTCCGGAGCCATTCAGCATCTGGCGGGAATGAGCGGTTCGGATACGGTTATTGCCATTAACCGCGATCCTGACGCCCCTATCTTCAAGAAGGCCAACTACGGCATTGTGGGCGATTTCAAAGAAGTTTTGCCCCGTCTGATTGCGCAGGTCAAAAAAATCAAGGGACTTTAGAAGTTATCACCTGAAGCCGCTTCTTTATTTCCTGCTCTTAAGCATAAAAAGCCCATGCCCCGGGCCGGGAACCCGGGCATGGGCTTTAGAGCGTGTTTACTTTAAATGTTAACCCGCCCGGCAAGCATCTCAAGCGTATATGCTCCTAATCTGCGAATTGCCGCGGACGGCAATCCGCGGCAGGTCTTTAGCCAGGCCCCGGCCAAGAGAAAGGGTATTTATTGATGGATTTTCTGAATATAATAAATCAGCCCGGCCGTTATCTGGGAGGAGAGGCAGGTAGCGTCCGCAAAGAAAACCCGTCCCTCACTCTGGCTCTGGCTTTCCCGGAAATTTATGAGCTGGCCATGAGTCATCAGGGCCTTAAAGTACTCTATGATCTGGCGGCCCGCCGCCCGGACGTGGCGGGGGAAAGAGTCTTTGCCCCTTATACCGACCTGATGGACATTATGTATCAGCGCGGCCTGGGCCCCTGGTCTCTGGAAAGCGGCCGCCCGCTGCGGCAGTTCGATGTTATCGGTTTTTCTCTGCCTTATGAAATGCTTTACACCAACATGCTCCACATGCTGCGCCTGGCCTCCATTCCCCTGCGCCGCCAAGACCGCGGCCCCGATCATCCGCTTATCATGGCCGGCGGCCCCTGCATGGCCAATCCTGAACCCATAGCCGATTTTCTGGATCTGGCCTATATCGGCGAGGCGGAAAACCATTTTGACGAACTTATGGACTTGTTCCTGGAAGCCAAACGGGAAAAATGGCCCCGTTCCTTCCTCTATCAACAGGCTGGCCGCCTGTCTTACCTTTATGTCCCGGCCCTGTATGAGCCGCGCTATGATCAGGACGGCCGTTTTCTGGGGATGAGGGGAACCGCGCTCTGGGAAGATAAAACCGCCCCCTCCGCCGGAGGGGCGAGCGGAGAAGAAACAGCCTCTCTTCCCCTGCCCCGGCGTTCCATTGTGCCGGATTTGAACATGGCGCCTTTACCGGCCGTTCATATTGTTCCCGCCATCAGCCCGGTCCATGACCGTCTGGGGCTGGAAATAGCCAGGGGCTGTACCCGCGGCTGCCGTTTCTGCCAGGCGGGTTATATATATCGCCCCTTGCGTGAACGCGATCCCCTGCCGCTTTATCAGGCGGCGCTGGAAGGCCTGCGCGCCGGCGGCATGGATGAACTGGCCCTGCTTTCTCTGTCCAGCGGAGATTATTCCTGCATCGGCAGCCTCTCCCGGGGCCTGATGGATGCTCTCTCCCCGGCTAAAATAAGCTTGAGCCTGCCCAGCCTGCGGGTGGATTCTCTCTCCGCCCAGCTTATGGAACAGATAAAGAGGGTGCGCAAAACCGGTTTTACCCTGGCGCCGGAGGCAGGCTCGGAACGCCTGCGCGCTCTGATCAACAAAAATTTATGCCAGGAAGATATTATTGCCACAGCCGCCCGCGCTTTTGCCCTGGGCTGGGAACATATCAAACTCTATTTCATGATTGGCCTGCCGGAGGAAACTGATGAGGATATCAAGGCTATTGCCGGTTTGTGCGCCCAAATAGCCGCCCGCGCCCCCTCCCCGTCCCGGGGCGGCAAGGCCCTGGTCAATGCCTCGATCGGGCTTTTTGTGCCTAAAGCCCAGACTCCTTTTCAATGGGAAAGACAGATGGATCCCGAGGAGGCCAGAAGGCGCATGCGTCTGGCCAAAGCCGGAGTCACTCATAAACGGGTCAAGGTAAAATGGAATGACCCGGATGTGAGCATCATAGAAGGCGTTCTTTCCCGGGGAGACCGGCGTTTGAGCCTGGCCCTGGAGGAGGCCGTGGCTCTGGGGTGCCGTTTCGACGGCTGGAGCGAACACTTCCGCCTGCAAGCCTGGCTGGAAGCTCTGGACCGCGCCGGGCTGAAATGGGAAGAATACCTGTGTTCCCGTCCTCTGTCCGGCCCCCTGCCCTGGGACCACATCAGTATGGGGGTGAGCCGGGAATATCTGCTACGCGAACGCCGGCTGGCCTATAATTATGAACAGAGTCAAGACTGCCGCCAAGGCGGCTGCTCTTTCTGCGGAGTGTGCGACGGCCGGGAGATAAAGACCCGCCTGGTTCCGGAAAACAGCCGTTTACCATCCTTTCCCTTTTCCGCTCCCGGACAGAAACAGAGTCCTGAAGGCGCGCCTGTGAGTTACCGCCTGCTGTTCAGCAAAACCGGCCCGGCCCGCTTTACGGGTCATCTGGAGCTTATCAGCCAGATAACCAGAGCGCTACGCCGGAGCGGGCTCGATTTGGCCCATAGCGCCGGTTTTCATCCCCATCCTCTCATCAAAACCGCTTCCGCTCTGCCTTTGGGGGTGGAAAGCATGGGTGAAGAAATGGAAATTGTCCTTAAAAAAGCCTGTCATCCCAGCCAGTTGCCTGATCTAGTCAATCAGAATTTACCCCAGGGGCTGGCGGTGATTTCGGCCCGCCTGACCAGACCGGGTGAAATACTGCGGGAAGCGGAACAGGTTGAATATTGGATCAGCGGGGCAGGGGATCTGGATCCGCTCCGCCTGGAACATTTTCAGGCCGCCGATTGTGTGACCTGTCTGCGGCAAAGCCCTAAAGGTGATAAAATCATTGATCTGAAGACCTCACTATTGAACTTGCAACTTGAGGCCGGCGGTTTGCGGATGATTATAAAATCCGAAGGGACAAGACCCAGGGCGGCTGAAGTGCTGGAAACGGTGTTCGGGCTGAACCGGGAACAGGCGGCCGGCGCCAGGGTCATAAAACAGCGGTCTGGCGGCGGGCCGGAAAAAATTTGAAGTTCTTCCGTGCCGGCCCGGGCTTATCATCGCCGCCGGATTTTTTTGACGCATTGACAAGGTGGGGATAAAATGGTACAAATTGCCCAAGTCGGGACGTGGCGCAGTTTGGTAGCGTACTTGAATGGGGTTCAAGGGGTCGCTGGTTCAAATCCAGTCGTCCCGACCAGTCTTTTGTTCTCCGCCCCCCCAAGAGCGGGATTTTTTGGGCTTTTCAGATTCTTTCCGACGGCCGGTTCTTTGTTGACAAAGTTGGTCAGCCGCATATATTTAAATTATAGTGCTGTAACATTTTAAAAAATATAAGTCGAACTTTGCATGCCTTGTGAGTTAATAATTTTATTTAATTTATTACCGCGTTTAACTGACAGAAAAATTTGACAGTTATATAAAATTGAACTCGAATGGTCTTGAAGGAGATAAAATATTATGGCGGGTAAAGCGGTCCATATTTCTGGTGATAATTTTAAAACGGAAGTGCTTGAGAGCCAGACGCCGGCCCTGGTTGATTTTTGGGCGCCCTGGTGCGGGCCATGCAAATCCATCAGCCCGGTGCTTGACGAGTTGGCCCTTGAGTATGAGGACAGGGTAAAACTGGTTAAAGTCAATGTGGATGATAACCCCGGCGTAGCCGCCCAATACGGCGTCAGGGCCATTCCCACTCTGATTTTTTTTAAAGGCGGTCAGCAGGTGGATCAGATTACCGGCGCTGTGAGTAAAGCGGCGCTGGAAAACGCGCTGCAAAAAATTCTGTAATTATGGAATCACGCCAGCTGATTATTGTAGGCGGAGGCCCGGCCGGGCTGACCGCCGGTCTTTACGCTTCCCGTGCCCGGCTGGATGTGCTTTTGCTGGAAAGCGTGGCTGTGGGCGGACAGCTTACCCGAACCTACCGGATTGACAACTGGCCGGGAGAAATAGAAGGGATCGGCGGTTTTGATCTGGCCGAGCGCATGCGCCTGCACAGCCGGAACACAGGCCTGAATATTGCTTTCGCCACTCTCCAGGCCATCCGGATGGAGGGGAAAGACAAGATCCTGGTCACGGATCAGGGCGAATTTAAGGCTCTGTCCCTCATCATTGCCACCGGCGCCACCAATGCCCTGCTGGGCGTCAAGGGGGAAAAGGAATACCTGGGCCGGGGCGTATCTTATTGCGCCACCTGCGACGCTCCTTTTTACCGCGACATGCGGGTGGCGGTAATCGGCGGCGGAGAGACGGCGGCGGAAGAAGCCATTTACCTGACCCGTTTTGCCAGGGAAGTCAAGCTTGTTCACCGCCGGGAGCAATTACGCGCTTCTAAAATTCTGCAGGAAGAACTGGACAAACATAAAGTCGAGCGAATATTGTCCACCGTGGCGGTGGAGATCACGGGCCAGGACCAGGTGACCGGACTCGAATTGCTTGATTTAAAAACCAATAAGCAAAGCCGCCTGAATCTGGACGGAGTTTTTATTTTTGTGGGCAATATTCCCCAGACCGGGTTTGCCGCTCCGGGGCTTGCTAAAAATCCCGATGGCTTTATTATTACCGATCAGGAATTGCGGACCGGCATGGCCGGGGTGTTCGCTGCCGGCGATTGCCGGCAAAGCCCCTTGAAACAGGTGACGACCGCGGTCGGTGAAGGCGCCCTGGCCGCTTTTATGGCCCAAAAATATCTTTCAGAGGTGGAGGAAAAATGACCGTTTCGCGCATAGTCTCCCTTGCCCTTTTAGCGGCGGGCGTATTTATTCTCAGCGCCTGCGACGGCATCAGCCGTCAATTTGACGCCCTGTTCAGTTCCACCAACTCCGAGTACTCCACCGGCGATGCTTTTGACATACCGCCCCAGGTGCTGGCCAACAATGCCGAAACCGCTTACCGGGACGGCGATTACGACGCGGCGGCTGAATTGTACCAGCAATTGAAGGACCGTTTCCCCTACAGCCGTTACGCTCTCCTGGCTGAATTGCGCCTGGGCGACGCTTATTTAAAGGCCAGCCGCTATGAGGAAGCCGCTGCCGCCTATGACGAGTTCGTCCGCCTTCATCCCCGCAACGAAGCTGTGCCTTATGCGATTTATCAGATGGGCATGACCTATCATGCCCAGATACTCACTCCGGATCGAGACCCCTCGGCCGCCGCCCAGGCTCTGGATATATTTAAACGCCTGCGGTCAAATTATCCCAATGATCCTTACAGCGTTCAGGCGGCGCCCCGAATGGAGGAGTGCATTGCCAATCTGGCCTCCCACAATATTCTGGTGGGCGACTACTACCGCAACCGGGAGCGCTATGAAGCCGCCATCGGACGCTACCGCCAGGTGATCACCCAGTTCCCCGACGCCGGTTATTACAATGAAGCCATGAACAGAATTAAGGAATGCGAGGATGTTCTGGCCGCCATGTCTCCGGAAGAGAGAGAGGAACGCAACCAGAACCGGCGGGAAATATTTGTTCCCCCGCCCAGCATGATGGGGATTACCGGCATTATCAGCCCTACCGCAATCGGCTTCTGACCAAAGCGGGACCGGCGGTCCCGCTTTTTTAACCGCCGCTGTCCGGGGCGGAGAAAAGCCAGGGAGCCAGGGCTTCCCATAATTTTTCCATCCCTTCTCCGTTCACAGAGGAAAACAATAAAGGTTCAGTTCCATAGGGGGCCAGACTTTTTTGCCATTCCCGGAAATTTTTCATCATTTGGCCGCGGGAGACTTTATCGGTTTTAGTCAGCACCGGCAAAAAAGGGGCGGCTATTTTCCGCAGCCAGACCAGTATGGCTTTATCGTCCTGATTAATTTCCCGGCGCACGTCAAAAATAATAACTACTCCGCGCAATGTTTCCCGTTCCCGCAGATAATCGGCAATCATGTCCGGCCATGACTTTTTCAGCGCCCAGGGGACCCTGGCAAAGCCATAGCCGGGTAAGTCGATAAAGCGAAAGGCGTCGCTGTTAAAACTGAAAAAATTTATCTGCTGGGTGCATCCCGGACGGGAGGAAGTCCTGACCAGTTTTTTGCGCATGACCAGCCGGTTGATCAAAGAAGATTTGCCCACATTGGAGCGGCCGACAAAAGCCACTTCCGGTCCGCCGGAGGGGGGCCAAGCGCGCCGGTTCGGGGCGCCGGCGATAAATTCCGCCTGTTTGATTATTATTTTGTTCATAATATAATATCAGGATGCATAAAATATATTATTAAAGGTTACTGCTCCCGCTGCCGATAACATATATGGGTGTATGCGCCCTTAAGGAAAGGCGGAATTTTTTGAGCATTACCTACAAATATGAACCCTTGCTGAAAGGATTGCCCGGCTTGGAGACAGCTCATGAAAGTCCCGCGCCGGCCGAATCTCTTTTGCCTTTGCCCGGCCGTGACCATGTCCCAACGCCTGCCTATCTGCCCCCTTTTCCTCTGTGGTTCCGCCGCAATCAGCAACGCCGGATTCTCATCCAGGTGGAAAACCGCCTGACCGAGCTTGCTTTTCAGTATCAAAATTTGAATATTCCCGCCCGAGCAGTCATCTGGTCTTTGCCCGGTTTATTCGCCGCCGCGCAAAGTTCGGCCGCCGCCGGGGAAAGCTGGGAAAACAGCTACCGCCTTAGCCTTGTCTGGCCGGTGAGCGCCTCTTCGGTCACTTCCGCGGCAGTGCCGCCCAACGCTCCGGCAGAACCCGCTCCCGGCAATTATATCATGAAACTTAAAGCAGGGGGCAGGGAGTATGAAATCACCGCGACCGTCTCCGGCGCTTACGGTAAATACGACAGCAATATGTCGTTATTTAAACAGATAGCCGCGGCCGTCAACCGCCGCCAGTCAGAGGTGCAGGCTTCGGTACGGGAAGATCCGGATTTCAGGGGAGCGGATTTTCCTTACCGGCTGCCCGAGCGTAAAGTGAGCCTGGAAATTATGCCTACCAGACCAGGAACAGATTTTTCCCTGAGCGATGAACAAGGAGATCTGGCGGCCCGTTATGGCCTGGATCAGCGTATTCTGGGCAGTACGGTCCGGTATCAAATTAGAGGACAAATGCTTGTCAGTTCGGAAGGGAAAGCCAGTCTGGAGGAAATGGTGGGGATAAGCGCCCCTGACGGCTCCGATCTAGCGCTGGTAAGCGGCCCCGCCCCGCTTCTTCAGGGGATAAGCCTTTTCCTTAGCACCTACAATGATCTTTTGAGTTATCTGGATTTGCACAGCGAATATTTGCGTCCCCGTCTTAAAGACCGGCTGATCAGCCCCCAGCGGGAGAGGGCGGATCTGTTGTCAGGTCTGGGCCTGCAGGTCAATGCCCAAGGGCACATCAAGCCGAGCGACGGTTTTGTTTCCCGCTTGCTTAAGGATTTCCCCTCTGTCCACGAATATATGCTGGCCGGGGAAAAAGCCTGGGCGCCGGCTTTTATCGCCCAGAATTTTTCCGTCAGGCAAATGGGGCTTGCCGGCTACGCCGCCGACTTGCTTCCCTCCCGTCCCGAACAGGTTCGCTCCCGGGCCTGGGCGGAACTGGAGGATCTGCGGGATAATATAATCAACGCCTATTATTAATTACCTGGAGACTTAAATCCGCCCGGATGAGAGTATGGCCCCGACGGTGGGTCCGGTAAGGATATTTATCAGGGTACGGGGATGAAAAATCCGCCGCTTTGGAGCATAATAGCTAAAGTTTGTCTTGATAAATCGCCTCAAAGATGATTGGGGAGGAGTGCTTATGCCGATTCTAAAGCTGGCGGCGCTGGCTATGGCCTTGATATGCTTGCCGGGATGCTTTGATTATGAAGCGGAGCTGACTCTCCGTTCCGACGGTTCGGGGCAGGCGCGCTTTTCTTTGTATCTGCCCGCGCAGGCCCAAACCGGATGGGAAGAACCTCTGGTCGCCCGCATTGTCAGCCCGGAAGCCGACCGCCGGCAGATCCGGGAAAACGGGCGCCTCCTGCTGCGGGAAGAAGCCGCTTTCCGTTTCCTCGGCAACCTGACGGCCCACAGGATAAAATGGAATTTGTCCTTCCTGGACAGCGGCTTCCTGGGTTTGGGCGGCCACACTTATAAATTGACCACTACGGTTATCAACAGCGAAAATATCCCTTCCGACCGTACTGTTCCTCCGGGTCTGCAGGCCAAGCCCGCCTTAAACCCCAACCTGCCCCATGATGAAAGCGGATTGGCCGCCCTGGCTCTGCGGGTCCGGGCGGCAGGCTCGCACAGCATAATAATCCGGCAGAATCTGCCTGGAGAGGTAGAGGAAGCCGACAGTATTTTTCTGGGAGATTATGAGGTGACGCCGGAGATAAAAGCTAATCAGGTAAGCTGGCGCCTGCCCTTGGCCATGCTCGTGGCCCAGGATGTGCGCTACAATTTAACTTTCAGCTGCGTTTTCCAGGGAGATTACCGGCCCCGCCCCGGCTTGGCGGAGGCCTGGGCCAGCCGCCTGCCTCCCGCCGCTCCGGCAAAGGCGGAAGCGGCCCCGGAAAAGCGGGAGAGCGGGCTTTAAAGCGCTGTCTTGCGGCCCGGAAAATATAAAAATGGAAATTCGCGCTCAACTGGCTCAATCCCTGATAATTGGCTGCCCCGGGCTTACAATGGACGATTTTACCGGGGAACTGATTGCCCAAGGAGTGGGGGGAATTATCCTCTTTGCCGCCAATTATGCTTCACCTTTTCAATTATGGAATCTTACCTGGCAGTTACAGGAAACAGCCCGCCGGGCCGCCCGGCCCAGGCTGTTCATAATGGTGGATCAGGAAGGGGGCAGTGTCGCCCGCTTAAAAGCGCCTTTTACTCATGAACATGATTTTTCCTCTTTCCGCCAAAGCGGGGAGGAGGATATGTATGCCTATGGCCGGCAAATCGGCCGGGAATTAACCGGGGCTGGAATCAATTGGAATCTGGCCCCGGTGGTGGATGTGAATTTATGGCCGGAGGGGATTATGGCCCGGCGCAGCCTGGGCAATGATCCTGTCCGAACAGGCAAATTGGCGGGCGCCTATATCAGAGGATTGCGGGCCGCCGGATGTATGGCCTGCGCCAAGCATTTTCCCGGATTGGGCCGCACTGATACGGATACTCATAAGCTGGCGGTAAGCGTGGAGCTTGGCCTGAAAGAACTCGCCGCCATAGAATTCAAGCCTTTCCGCGCCGCTATTAAGGCCGGAGTTGACGGTGTGTTGGTGAGTCACGCCATTTTCCGCGCCCTGGATCCTGATCGGCCCTCTTCTTTGTCTCCACTGGTCATCGAAGGGCTTTTAAGGAGAAAATGGGCCTTTGAAGGGCTGGTTTTAAGCGATGATCTGAGTATGGGGGCAGTGCCGTTGCCTCCTGCGCAGGCGGCGGCGGCCGCTTACCGGGCGGGCACGGATCTGCTGCTTCTGTGCCGCAGCGCCCAGCATGCCCCGAGGGTTCTGGACTTGTTGGCGGAGGAATATAAAGAGGGAATAATAAGCCGGGACAGGCTCGGCGCCGGAATCAGGCGCATCGCCAAGGCCAAAGCCGCTCTGCCCGGAAATACAGGTTATGAAGAACTTATGAAAATATTAATAGAGCGTTAAGGAAGGTGAGGAGTTTTTATGCTGTTAAAGGACAAAGTGTGTGTGCTGACCGGCGCGGCTAATGGTTTGGGCCAGGGGACAGCGTTCAAATTTGCCCGGGAAGGGGCTATTGTCATTGTGGCGGATATAGATTCCCATGGCGCCGCCGCCACGGTGGAAAAGATCACTGCCCAGGGAGGCCGGGCTTTGAGCATTGATACTGATGTTCGTAAGCGGGATGATGTGGATAATCTGTTCGCCCAGGTTATGGATATTTACGGGCGGGTTGACGTATTGCTCAACAATGCCGGGGTCCTGGATGACGCCATGCTGACAAAAATGACTGATGAGCAGTTTGACAATCTGATGGGCGTGAATTTGAAAGGGGCTTTTATGTGCGCCCGGGCCGCGGCCCTGATAATGACCAAACAGGGTTCGGGATCTATTATCAACTGTTCATCCATTGCCGGCATATACGGCAATTTTGGCCAGACCGCCTATGCCGCCAGCAAAGCGGCTCTGATTGGGATGATGCATTGCTGGGCGCGCGAGCTTGGCCCCAAAGGGATAAGAGTCAATGCCGTGGCCCCCGGACCCATGGCCACGATAATGATGGAGCGGGTAAAGGAAGAAGCGCGTCAGGCTCTGATAAATAAAATATCTATGAAACGCTTTGGCAACATTGAGGAACTGGCCAATGTTTACACCTTCCTGGCCTCGGACGAGAGCAGTTACGTCTCCGGCGCGGTCCTGGAAGTCAGCGGGGACAGCAACTGGTAGGCTTGATCTGCCGCCGCGCCGGCAAATGAGTCAGCGCGGCGGCAGATCCCTACTGTGATGTGTGGGTATAAAGCCAGCCGGCGGCAAAGATGTATAAAATATTGATCAGCCAGGCGCTGAAGACGCTCGGCAATATTCCGCTGTAGCCCAGGGAACTGTTGATAAAACCTGAACCCACCCAATAAATGAAAGCCATGGTCATGCCCGCGGCCACCGCCCGGGCAATATTGCTCTCCTTGTTCTGGCCTCGTAGCAAGGCCAGGGGAACGGCGAAAAGAACGGTTATCACACATGACAGCGACATGCTTATTTTTGTGTGCAAATCCACCTCATAGCGGGTGGCGTCATAGCCGTCTCTTTCAATTTTGCTGATAAACGCGGCCAGTTCGGAAAGGGTCATCTCTGAAGTGAGTTTGGCCAGTTTGGTAAAATCTCCGGGCTGTTCCGGTAAAACTATATCTTTTTGAGCAAAGGCGCCGGCGTTATAAATTCCGTCATCTTGCCGCTGCTGGATAAGCCCGCGCAAAAAACGCCAGCGGTCGCCCATGAATTGGGCGCTGGCCGCGTCTATGCGCATATCCAAATTAAATCCGCTGTCAAAATGATAGTAAGTGACATTGAGCAGCGCTTTGTTGACTTCGTCGTAAGAACCGATTTCGTAGATCGAATTTGCGCCTTTGTGCCAGAATTTATGCTGATAATAAGTGTTGGGCGGATTTTTCCGCATCAAAACGTCATAAATATAATTGGCCTGGGCTTCGGCCTGGGGCAGGATAAGCTCATTTAAGAGGATCATGGCCACGCTCAACAGCAGGCCGCCAAACAGCAGCGGCAGAGAAAAGCGCAGCAGGCTGACGCCGGCTGATTTAAGAGCCGTCAGTTCATTGCGGTTATTCATGACGCCCAAAGTGATTATCACGGCCAGAAGGATGGCCACCGGGGTTACCAGGGAAATAATTTTGGGTATTTGCAGAAACAGATAAGTGAGCATGGTGGCGGCGGTAAGCCCCGCCTCGCTGAAGCGGTTGGCGTTCTCCACGCTGTCGATTACCATATAAACAACTATAATGGCTATTAAAAATATAAAAAAGAGTTTACAGAACTCTTTGACCAAATAGCGGGCCAGAATGTTCATCTACAATTCCCTCGCGGCATTAGAGCATATCGCGGCTTTGGATTTGCGCGGCAAATCCTTACAGAGCGTGTTAACACTTAAAGTGAACACGCTCTAAAACCGCCTGGAGAGCAAATTTTTTAAACGGCCGGATAAATTACTCAATCCGCTCAGCCATTGGTATTGTTTTTCCTGGAGTTCCCTGCGAAACAGCAGTAAGCCCGCAAAAGCCAGGATCAGATTGGGCAGCCACATGCTCAGAGCCGGGGGGATAATCATAATGGCGCCTAAAGTCCGGCCCAGAGTAAGCAGCAAATAATAAAAAAGAAATACCGCCAAAGAGGCAATTATGCCCAAAGAGCGCCCTCCTCTGGCATTGACGCCCAGAAGCAGAGCCATCAAAGCCAGCACCAGACAGCCGGCCGGCATGCTGAAACGGCTGTGCAGTTCAATTTCGGCCCGGTTGTAATCAATGCTGCCGGGGGGAGTTTTATCCATATATTCATATAACTCGGGCAAATACATATCGCGCACGCGCTTTTCCCCCAGCCGGCCGGTTGCTTCTTCCGCCATGGTCAGCAGCAAATCATAACTGTTGAAAGTAGCGGTTTGGGCGGCGTTCATGGTTGAGCTTATACTGTGAATGCTGCCCTCGTGCAAACGGATAGTAAGGCTGTTTTCCTGTTGGGCGGGGACAACCTGTCCCGATTTGGCAATGATGGTGGCCTGACGCTCCTCATCCCGTTCATCTATTATAAAAATATCGTCCAGCATGCCGTCTTCGCCCAGGCGGTTGATATATATAAGGAG
>JAIRYI010000028.1 GCA_031267815.1 Desulfarculales bacterium
ATCCCCGCAATGACGCCATGCCTCTTGTCATATTGCGAAGTATGGCCGAAGGCGTCAATTTTTTGCGAATAAAATTTTCCATGAATTGAAAACCCGTCAGCTTCCACCCAGGGTTGGACCAGGCTCTGATTTGAAAGAGGAAACCAGAGATAAGCCGCGTCTTGATAGCAATACAAAATATCAACGGGCTGATCGTAATGATTGACAAGGGAGACGTCGGAGATCACGAGTTCCGTATCCGCGCGCATGGCGTGCGATTCCTTAATCTCAAGCGGCAGAGATAGCTTGGGGACAACCGGATGATGCCCGTCATCTGGATGATGCCGGAACATCAGGGTGACACTCTGGTCATTGACCGAGATGTCCCGCCGCCAGCGCAGATAGGGAAGATAAACAATCCTCTCAAGCTTGTCGCTGCCAGGGGTGACCATGGAGACAACTGAATCGGGGTCGCAGAAATATTCGCCAGCGCCGAAGGCGTCAGGATTACGGGGATCAAGGGGATGAAGCTTGAGGCAGTATTCGCCTATGGAGACAATGTTCGGATCAGCGTGGACACCCATTGCCATATCATATACCGGGTGGCGGTACCATTTGAACATGACAGCAGGCGCATCCGGCCGGGGCGCGCTTCTCAGGGAGCTTGTGAATTCCATAAAACTCATAAGTCATCCTTTCTTTGCGGATAATAATTGCCGGGTCTCCCTTGGGAAAGGCTTCCTCCTGTATTGAGTACCCAGACAGACACGGAATGCCGTGGCTCCCGGCAGCGAAAGTCAAAGCCCGCATTCAAGGGCGCGCTGGGATAAACTCTGCCGACGTCCGGGCGCGGCGATACCGGGCTTCCTTGCAAAATTTCGTTCTGATCCAGAATACTATAGATCCGTTCCGGCAGGATGAAGTTCCCGTTGATATCCTCACACAGAAACCAGCCGAAAATTCGTATCTCTCCGTTTTTTAGGCTTGCCACATTGTAAGATCCATAGCGGCAAAAATCCGGCTGGAGATATGTATACCGCAGCGCGCCAGGGGGACAGGGAACCCATAAGGGCTGCAGGCTGTTACTTAAAGCAACCGATGGCAGCGAGAGCAGCCCAACGGTCATAACGGCTGCGGACTTAACAAAATCCCGGCGCGTAATTGCCGCCGGAACAGAAAAAAAGGACGTCATGCCTTACCCTCCTTTTCCCTGGCAGGTTGGTTCCAGAATGAGACAGTTCTCCTCAGCATGTGTCACTTGGCGTTTTGCCGTGTTTGCGGCGCAGGATAGCATGTTCCCATGACCAGTTCCTTTGTTCCAAGGTTTTCCCAGCATACATCCGCGATCTCTTTTTCCTTTTTCCCAAAAAATTCGGCATGGCAGTATAACCCTGTAACCGGCTTGTTCGCCAAGTATGAAGCGGCACAGGGTGAAAAGAATCCCAAAATGGGGTTTGACAGGCCGGCGTCAACACGCCGGATGCCCAATGCTTCGGGAAAAAGAACGCTTAGCGCCATATCGCTGAATTGAAAAAAATGCCATGGCCTCTCATGTGAGGAGTACGAGAAATGTGTTTCCACGAATACGTAGCCACCGACATTCAACAGCTTGATAATATGTTTGGAGACGACCCACGGCATGGCAAGATGCTCAAAGACCGCACTCGAAAAAATAAGATCGAACCGTTTGCCGCCGAATATCTTTCCCAAGTTATGCGCATCGCCCACCACATCCACGTTTTCCCCCGGGTAAATATCAAACCCTACATATTCGGCCCAGACAAACAGATCCTTGGGCGCGGGGCTGTTAATTTTACGCGAACCGATTTCAAGAACCGAGGCGCCAGGTTTGTCGCAAAGCGCGACCAGATCTTGCATCCAGCGTGCGTGGCTGAAATGCCGAGGCTCGGCAATATCGCCATGCAGGAAGTCTTTCACAGCTGGACGCAAGCACTCAGAGGCAATACTGCTTTCGTCAGCGTGTTTGATTATGATACGAACGTCAATATCATCATAATTAAATAGCGATGTGCTGTTTTGATATTCAAGCTCAAAACCGTAAATGTTCTCCTTCGGGTAGCCTCCCTTCATCGCGGCGATGACGTCGTCCCTCCCATGCGACAACTTCGCGGTATACCGTGATGTGCCGCAAACAAGCTCCACGCCGGCAATAGAAGCCTTCGAACATATCCACCCTGTCAATATTCTGCCTGCGCCATCGGGGATGGATGGGGTGTCCATATCGATATTCCCGGCGGCAGTACTCGTAGAAAATGGAATTATCATCTTGTCTCCTGACAATACCTTTACTGAAAAGAATGCTCTTCTCCCCGCTTGAGTCCAGAAATACATCTGCGGTGGCAAGACAAACTTCCGCCCATTTTGAAAGAGCAATATTTGTTTGCACTTTTCAAAAACCAGCTGTTTTCGACAGCCAGGGATATTTCCCGGAATAAGGCCATGGAGTACCAACCAACCTTTTTAATGTGGGTATTTTACGTTGATAGTCTTCAACGCGAATGGGGCCAGCTAAATTGCAACGCCTGCATATTGTGTTGAGCTGCCCGGTGTACAGATCGTATCGCACTTGTAACATCATGGGATGGTTTATGATTTTATTCAAAGGGAGCGCATCATTATAAGGTATTTGCGTCCGCATGGTACAGCATGGCGAAACGCTTCCTGCAAGAAAATTCAGCTCTTGCCAGGCAAAATGGCAATCCCTCGTCATCCCAGGCTCTATTTTTGGGGTATAAACACCATCGCATTGAATCATTAGTGAGCGCGCGCAGTTACTGTCAGGAGCCGTGCTGGCGACGATCAAGTCTGGACATAGCCAGTAAAATTTGTTATTCTTTTCCAGCAAGTCGGCGAACTCCCTTATTTTTTGCGACAGGCGGGCAATCTTTTCATCAGAAAGGCTGAATAGTTGATTCAACTCATGTCCTCTTTCCTTCAAGGCGGACGCTGCGGACAGAGACATACATGCTATCCCTTGCATATCCAAATCAATGCAAAGTTGGGCGAGGTCAGGAAGAGTCTCGGCAGACATTTCATGGACAACGCATGAGAAATATGTATTGGCGGAAATGTTGTTTTGTTTCTGAATATTTTTTATTGATTTGATATTGCTGATAATAATATCAAAATCCGAACCGATACGTGTAGCGGAATGAAGCTTTTTATCTGGTGTATCTAAACTTATACCCAAATTATCAACTGTGGCTAACACTGACAAATCATCCTCATTTAAGCGCCTGCTCAAGTTTGATATACACGATAATGTCAGCCCTCTGCCTTTTATTTTTCCGAAAATTTCTTGCCATCCCTTGCGCATGGTCAGCTCACCATTGCCTATAAGGTAGACCGAGCCCGTATAAGGGGACAGGCCGTCAATAAAGGAATCGTCCCAGGGGAGGAGAATATCCGGGTCTTCTACCTTGGTCAGCTCCTCCTGAGCCCGCGTGGTGCAATAAACACAGCGAAGATTACACGCATATGTCAGTCCAAAAACAACCTGACTCAATTTATCGACATGAAGCAGTTCCTGAACCTCGGGAGGCAATGCGCGCACTTTTTTAACCGCCATGTGTTCGATAAACTGCGGAGCCAAGGGGATCATCTCAGTGCCGTTATCCGCCCACACGCTAATATCCTGCAAGTCGCCGTCAAAAGCGTAAAGGCAGGCGGCAAAACCGGAATTCACAGGGGTTCCTTGTCCCTTTGCCGCAACAACATCGCGCCGCGGCACAGATGGAATACAAATCCCCAGGACGGTGTTGCCTTCCATCACAATGAGCCGTAAAGGCAGACACGAAGCGCCGTTCTCCATTAGCAAGCTCCACCCGGAAACAATTAGCGCTCCGTCACGAATTTGCGCAATAAAATATCCGATGTTAGCATCTGCCGGACATGGGGGGGGGATGGGATCAAAGGGAAGCAACTCCCGCGTGACGCCATCCAAATCCAGTTCCTGAGCTTTCTCTCCATTCCGGCTTATATAAAAGCGCAGAGATTGGTTGGAATGGGATGCGCATGCCCGCAAAAACTCATTGCCGCCTTGCAAAACAATAGTATTTTGATTTGCTTTCCAAAGAAAAGAACAGGATGCGACGGAAGTATTTTTCCATTTTTCGGCAAAAAAACTGATCGTATCTCCGGGGGCAAGAGCTTCTTGAAAAGCTTGAGAAAATGACAACCGCATTCCGCTTACCGCTGCATTTTCCCACTCCAATGCGATAACACCCGGCGATACATGTACTGCACTCATTCAATCTCTCCCTTTAGGTCCAATACCTTTTTCACAAACGCCATGGCCTGTGAGTTCACGCCTGCCATCCGCCGGAATAAACTTCGTTTCCGCAGGAGTTGTTATTTTCCAGGGATATCTCCCTACCCACAAACTGGCAGCAAGCGCCGCTGCATTCATGAGGAATAATTCCCTTTTTGATCATGGCGCGGGCCCGGACCGCCCGGGGATGGCGCTGAAGGTCTGTAGTCTCTTCTACGCGCCAATTAAACAGCGGACTGGTCTGCCAGACGCAGAACATAATTTTCCCGTCGAGTTGCATGGCGGTTGAGCAATCAGCCATAGGACACTCATAGATTGGACGGCGCGTGCCGATATAATCATTTTCATCTTTCGTTCCCCGTATCGGTTCAGGGCAGGCTCCGCTCCAGACAATGCAAACACCTTTACCGCGCGCGTATTCCATCGCTCGTTCAACGGCCGTTGCTATTTGCCGCGAGTGAAAACGGGGTTGCTGCTTCTCATAAGCAAGCAGCCCGTCTTCTTCCGGGCTGCCGCTCATTTTCCGTGCGTCATACAGGTAAACCAACTCTAAATAGCTATCAAATTCAGCCGCCAGATCGATAAAATCCTCAAACTCATCAAAATTGAGATTCATAATCTTCATATTGGGCACAATATATGGCAGAGTCCGGCCCAGCCTGTCACGGCGTTTTTTCAGTCCACGCATGTTGGCAAGAACATGCCAAAGGCTGCCGCCTTCGCGGATGACGCCGTAGCGGTCTTCGCGCAAGGAATCCAAAGAAACAATCAGTTGCCGAAGCGGCGGGGCGTTGTTCAGCACAAGATCATAGTTTTTGTCCAGCAGCATGCCGTTGGTATGAACGATAACATGGCTGCGCAGGGGAGTTTTTTCCAGCGCCTTATGGATGTTTCGGGACAGAAAAAATTCTCCGAATCCGTCATAGCAGATCGTGGAGCTTTTCCGGATCATGTCCGAAACGGCATCGATATCTTCTTCACTAATATCACGGTTATTGAAACCGCTGTATACTGTATTTGGGCATTGGGCACAGCGTAAATTGCACTTTCCTGTTGGTTCCAGCTGAAAAAGAAATGTATATTTCTGGTCTTTATGCAGTTGGTAAATGTTTCCGTTGCCGCTTTCAGCGAAAAGCTCCGTCAGCAGCGGCTCGAACTCTTCACACGCAAAATAAATTTTTTCGGAAAACCCGCACTCGAGAGGAAACCCGGCAAAGGCCTTGGCCACATCCGGACGATCGGCGGCGAAGTTCGTGATTTCACCAATAAACCTGTCGCCGTAAACGACATGAATTTTTTGCGGGCGCTGATACGGCTCTTCGTTTTTGCATACCGACCATCCGCCAAGCAGCAGGACGCCGTTTTCATATCGGATATTGTCCAGAAAACCGGCGTCGCCCAGCCTGAAACGGCTGAAAAAATCTTTGCTGAGAATTTTCATACTTTTACTCTGTGAGTTTATAATGAGGTTGCACTGGCGGTCCCGCCCCCGGACAGCCATGCTTCCTGAATAACGCGTTCATATGCAGTAACCATATCTTCAAAATCGGGCAGGATATCCAAGGCCACTGCCGCCTGCTTTCCCAATCTCCGACGCATATCCGGAGTGTCGATCAGAGTTGCAAGGAGCCGCGCAAGTTTTTCAATGTCCCCTTCCGGATAGAATAAGGCGCTGGTAGCATCCCGCACCTGCTCCACCACGCCAAAAACAGGAGTGGTGATAATGGGCAATGAGCAGGCCATGGCTTCCTGAATAACCCGCGGAAAGCTTTCAATACGCGAAGTGCAGACAAAAATGTCCGCCGCCATATAATGATGATCGATATTTCCAGGATTATTGACAATATCTATACGTTCCCGGATCAAGCCTGGAAGGCCGGCAATGCGTACTCTCATCTCGTCTTTATACGGAGTTTCAATATCCCCGCAGACGAGCCCGAGCCGGCATCCGAGGATTTTTTCTTCGGGCAAGGCGGCAAAGGCCTCAAGAATATCTTTTTGCCCTTTGCGCTCGCACGCTGTGCCCACGGTCAGCACATAAAGCGCTTCCCCAAGGGCGAGGCGCCGACGGGCTTCCCTGCGGTCAATACAGGAACATTGCTGCCGAAAGCTGTGCCGATCGAAGCCGTTGTGGATCGTCATGCCGTTGTGGTTGAGATAAGGCTCAAAAAGGGCCCGCGTTGCGTCGGCCACGAAGACCACCTTATATGGATAGGCCATACACGCCTTGGCGTAAGGCTTGACCGTTGGCGCATGCTCATCAAAATGAGAAAAGGGGGATTCGCTTTCGCGAATGTTCCAGACGCAGGGCAGTTGCAGACGGGCTGCTGCTCCCATAGCCCAAAACGTCAGAATGGTATTACCGTATACAACATCCGGCTTGAACTCCCCTACCCATGCGGACATTTCCTCCTGGGCGGCTGACAATTGCTTCTGGGTGACAGCATCCAGCATGTGGAAATGAGACATGATTGTTACCGTAATGCCCGCATCTTCAAGTTCCTTGCGCAGAGGGCCGTCCAGATGGGAAAGAACAATCGGTTCAAACACACCTCTTTCTTTAAATCGGCGCGCCAGATAACATGCGTTACGGCAAGCCCCTGTGCGGGTCAGGTCATGCATGACCATAAGCAGCCGCAGACGGGGAAGCGGCACGGTGGGAAGGGTACGTACGGACAGCCGGCTGCCTTCTTCGCCATGTATATACAAAGGCGAATGGCATATGTCCGGCCGTCTGGCGTATTTGCGGATATAGGCGGCCTCTTCGCGCGGGTTGTCGCCGGAGCCGCGAGTGGCGTTTTCAAAATGATACAGCTCGGCCGTCGGACACAGCACGTTGCGGTAGCCGCTATCGATCAGTCTGTAGCCATAGTCACAGTCATTAAAGGCCACGCCGAAGTTCGCTTCATCCAGCCCTCCCAGCCTGAGGTAAAGCTCACGGGGGGTCAGCAGACAGGCGGCCGTTTCCGCCATATGGTTGCACGAAAGGCGGGAAAGCTGCCAGTAGCCGTCTTCCTCCGCCGGAAGATGCCGGAAGGCAGTAACGGGAAAACCGTGGCGCATGTTGTGGCAAATACCGCAATGCTGGATAGTGCCGTTTCCAAATATCAGACGCGCACCCACGCTGCCAACGCCAGGCATCCGCGCATACCCCATCATGTCGCTCAACCACTGGGGCGCAATAACCTCCGTATCGCTGTTCAGAAGCAGTACATAATCAGAATTAAGTTGTGAAATTGCGGTGTTATAAACATATGAAAAATTAAATCTGCCTCCCGGCCGGCCGACATGGATAACCCTACAGGGAGCTTCCTGCAGCCATGCCAGCATATCAAGAGCATCACTGTCGTTATCCGCAACAAGGACGGAATAATTTTTGTAAGTGGTCTTCTTAAGGGATTCCAGGCAATTATTTAAAATTTTTACATTATTGCGACTGGCAATAAGTATGGAAACCGAAGGTCCGTCATCAGGAAAAACCAGATGGAACGTGGGTTGCCCATCCCTTTGCTGTTTCCCTGTGAACTTGGGGGCACCGGTGCTGTGACGGCGTAACAGGGCTGCTGTTATTGCCTTCTGGCATGCGGCGATGTAAGATGAAATATCGCTTTCTGACGCTGTGCGGCGCGAAGTGAAAGAAAGCATCCGCGGGAGATGCTCAACTGTTCCTGTTTCACTGAAACGTAATAATCCGTCATAGAGCTGGGCTGGCCCCATGGCTTCACAAAACCCTCCATGCGCGGCAAAAAGCTGGCTGTCAACTCCTACCATGCCGCCCAAATACTGAAAAGCAAGCAACAATTCCGGCGACCAAGCGGGCTTGCAAAATATATCTTCCTCACTTTTGAACGGATTGACTCCGCTATCGGCATAAATGACGTCCGCGCCACGGACATGAGCAAAGAGAAACTCTCCTACGGCGTCCGGCTGCATATGGTACTGCCCTTCGACAAAAAGCAGAAGGCCGGCGGGGACTTTTTCCGAAGCGAAGTCAGCCCAGGAGTCCACCAAGGTAACGGAGGCAGCCGCAACCAACTGTTTCAGGGACGACGCATGCGCCGGACACCCATGGGCGCCTAAGATGACGACATGAACCGGTTTGCTCTTGAGGGGTTGCAATGCCAGATCCAAGGCTTGTCGGCGGTTTTCATTCAACGCATTGATCGCAAGAAATGTCTTAAGCCGTGATGTCATGGCCCATCCTGATTAATAAATAAAAAATGAACGCTATTTCCTGAAACAATTACGGCGCTATTGCTGGGCACTCGAAAGATGAAAAGAACCTCTCCTATTCAGCAGTTCATAGTACAGGCGCGCTGCAGGCTCAATATGATACTGTTCACATACCGTCCGGTAAGAATTTTCTTTTATGGTTGCGCGTAACAACGTGTCTTCAAACATCAATTCCATGGATTCACTCCAAGCGTGACGGGTATTATTCACTAAAAGCCCGGTATGGCCGTGAACGACACATTCCGTATAGATATTACTGGCGGAAAAAATGCAGGGAATTCCAGCAATCCCGTAATTAAGAAATTTGAATGGATTCTTACACTGATTAAAGTAAAGGCTTTCCTCATCTTCCTCCGCACCCAGCGGGGTTACGGCGAAACAATAACCGTTCCGAGCCAGGCACCGTATATATTCAGCATATGGAATGCGTTGCGTGTAATGAATGAAAGGTAAAGAAGTCAGTTCCGGGAACGGGTCACCAAAAAAATCCATGACAACTTCCGGGTGAGCGGCATGAAAATCTTGCAGAAGATGAATGAAATCGTATTTGAATGCCTGTACTTTCAAATAGTCGGCGTTGGTGAACACGCATCGCGGAGGATAAGCCTCTTCCATAAGCGGCTTTGGATATTTTTCCACATAAATGCCATTAGGCGCCAGTCGGCAGTCGCCACGCGCAGGACGCATTGCTTCCAGCAGCCGGGAATTGGCTACCGTAATATGGTCCATAATATCGAACATCACCGAGAATCCGCCTTGCCGCTGCGCCGCATTCCCACCGCTGTAAGAAGGGAACGCTGTTACAAGATCGTCAAGATCCAGGATGGTAACGCAGCCTGCTTTTTTAGCGGCACGGGCTATTGCAATGGCTTTGTCGGAAAAATGTTTGCTGAAAATTACCGCGTCCGCCCAGTTGAGCATGCCAAAGACCGCCCTCTCGGATTCGCCGCAACAGGCATATTGAATCATACCCTGATCGCGCAGCCAGTCCATAGCCTCAATGATCCTGGCATACACGGATAGTGAAAAATCTGCGCCCGCCACAAGGGATTGCCGTTGTATCACCAGTACGTTCATACTAGCATCTCGTACGAAAAAGAAAAAAAGGCCAGACGCCAGGAACCGGCGCCAACCCGTTCAAGTTTGCTAAGCGAAGCATTAGCCGCGAGAAACATGGGGAAGTGTGCCATATCGACCTTGCAGGCGGCGTGCAGCAGGCAGCAGAGGGGGCCGGCATGAGTAACGGCAAGCACTTTTGCACCGGGCGTGAGAGTGTTTTCCACTTCATCTCGCCAGTTCAGAACGCGGGCGTAAAGATCCGCATGGCTCTCCCCGCCGGGATAAGCGCGGTCAGCCGTGAAAGACAACCAGAAAGCGGGATAGGCCCGGTTGAACGTATCCAGATCCATTTCCGCCGCCGCGCCCGCGTCTGTCTCTCCCAAACGAGAGTCAACGCAGAAAGACTGCGTTGGAGCTGCCAGAGCGGCGGTTTCCCTAGCACGTTTCCAATCGCTGACAAAACATGTCGTGTCATCGGCGTCAAGCGCGAAACAATGCAGTAAACGAGAGGCGGCTCTGGCCTGCTCCCGTCCCTCCGGGCAAAGGATGTCCTCTTTACTTCCCGTCACCAGATTTGACGCATTGGCCATGGAGCAGCCGTGGCGCAACAGGTATATCTCCATGGTCAACAGGTCTCCCTGATGTAGTTACACAAGGGAACCAGCACATCCGGCAGCATATGGCGGCTTGCCACTGTAGCGGCGATATCCGGGCGCCATTTTTTCTTCATGGCTATGGATACGGCATCAGCTATAGCTCTATCTTCTTGCGAGGTGATATACACAGGAAAATCGCTGAAGTGTTCCACTGCCCACGCGGAGTATGGAATAACCACTTGGGCTCCGGAAATGACAGCTTCCAGCACTGATTTCCCGCCCGGTTCGCCTCCGGACTCGATATACAGGCGACATTCACGAAGCGCGGCCCGCAAAATATCAGACTTATGGAGCATTGGCGGCAAAAAAAGAAAATGGGGAGGCGCCGCTTTCCGGCAGGCTTCATAATAATCTGCGTCTCGGGTGTTGCCGACAAAAACTATCGGAACGGAAAGATGAGCCAAGGATCTAATGGCCGCCAACTGATTTTTAGCGGGCTCTATGATACCTACCCAGAGCAGATACTCTTCCATACAGTAACTGTCTCGGAAAAGACGCTCGGGGGTCGGCTCTGTAAAACAGGGATCCACCCCGGCCGGGACGCGCAGCACGGGACGATCATCTGGAATCAGTTGCCGCAGCAAGGCTTCTTCGGTCTCGGATTTGAAAATGATAGCATCGCACAATTCAAAAAAACGCGTGAAGGTTTCTATTTGATCAGGGGCCAGGGCTTCCGCCTGCCAAAAATTGGGCCACAAAACAACGCGTTTTTTCAGTTGCCGGGCTTTGCGAAGAAACGGAAGGGAGTCGGGCATAAGAGAAAAATGAATGACGGTGTCGTACGCGTCAATGTCGCGGGAAAACGGGCTGTACACATCGGCGACAACTCCCATCAGGCGAAGGTTGAACGCAATCTCCAAAAGTTCATACTCGCCTCCGCCTTTATGCAAAAAGGCCTGATGATAGGTGGTGACAAGAACAGATGAGGTCATCTTGCCTTTTCCTTATATCCCGGCCCGCGCTTCATGGGGCAGCGAAAAACCCGCGCGCGGCGGCGGCATTTCCTGACTCAGCACTGTAAAAAGAACCCATGCCGCTTCTTCTGTATTTTCCGGCAGGACAGTTCCCCGGCCGGCCAGATTTTCCTCAACCGCCTGCTGGGGAAAAGCAGCCACAGGAAGGCCGAAACTCATAGCTTCGCTGATGGGAAGGCAATATCCCTCATGCCCGCTGGTACACAAAAACAGCGAAGAATTGCCATAAACATACGCGAGCTGCGCCTCGCTCAATCCTTCGTATACGATTATTCTTTCACGAACCCCGGCGGGCAGCGCCGCAAGATTATTTTCCAACTGCTCAGCGAACAGCGGCAGATCGCGCCGGCCGCTGACCACCATAACCAGAGCGGCGTCCTGACGCAGAAGGCACAGACGGGAGAAAAGCTCCAGCGCCAGTTCGGGACGTTTATGCGGCGCCATGCGTCCAACCCACAACAAGGTGCGCCCGGCCCGGGGCAAAAACACGGCTTCAGGGGTGACGGCCGCCAATTTTTCCGGCGCCATGGCGGGGGGATACACCATGGTGGGAGTGTCTCCGGCAATATATGGCAGAATATCGTTCAGGCTGAAGCGCGAGTTGGCGGCAGCGGCGTCAAACCGGGCAAAGTGGGTGAATTGCTCCCGCGCCCTGTCGAGGGCGCGGGCAAACTCGGGGTCAAGCCCGCGAAACCATTCACCGGGCGTAACATTGTGATAATACAGTATTTTACGGTGACATCTCAATCTAGATATCATGGGCAGGAATTCATCTTCAGTGGAGTAATGGTAAAAAATAATGTCATCTGGTTCCGTTTCCCGCTCCAGATCGCCAACAGGGGAAACCATCCCCGCCAATTCCGCGCATGAAGTATAGGCATAAAGGCGGGCGGGAATGCCGTACTTTGCCAATGTCGCGGCAATTCCCACGGCAAAATTGCCCACGGCGTCATGGCTCATAATATTCCTGGCGGCAACGCGGACGGTTTTGCCCCCTGGCCAAAGAAACGGGGGGAAGCCGCTTCCGGCGGCTTGAGCCATAATTCGCGCCTTGTCCTCGCTGAGTTTGCGCCGCGCCGCAACGGCGGCGCAAACGGGAAGCCACACGGCGGCGCCCTGAAGAGTTCCAAGATTTTCGATCTGCAATGAGATTAACAAAGGGCGATTCAAATCTATACCGGAGTTACCCGTCCTCGCGCCGGGAACAAAAGGACAAAGTTCGCCGGAAGCGGTTTCAAGGCGGATACTTCCGTCCTTCGCGCCCAGAGAGACAAGCTGGGGGGTGATTCGCCAAAACCCCAAAGGGACATGGGAGCCTTTATGAAAAAGGGTGATCTTGAGCGCGGGATCTGGAAAACCTCCGGATACGCGAGGGTAAAACATCGCCGGGAACTGGGAACAATCCAATTCCTCAACGCCGCCAAGGCAAATATGCGGCGGAGGCCCGTCCGCAACCCCCGCGACCTGGACTTTGATGGCATTGGCAGCCTGATATTCCCGAATCACATCCTTGGCGGCTCCCAAGGCCCTGATCTGTTTATTATCAATCCAGGCGGCTCTGTCGCAAACCTCCGCGATGTTTTCCATGCTGTGCGACACAAGAACCATGGTGACCTCCGGATTATCCCGGAAGTTTTCAAAAACCGCCTTGCACTTACGCTGAAACGCGATATCCCCCACCGCCAGAATTTCATCCAGCAGAAGAATTTCCGGCTTCAAAATGGTCACGACGGCAAAGCCCAGTTTGGCATACATGCCGGAAGAATAGGTTCTGACGGGCATGTCGATAAACTCTCCCAATCCGGCGAAGGCAATGATCTCGGCTTCGTACTCCAGCACTTCCCGGCGCGTCAGTCCCAGCAAAACGCCGTTGAGCAGAATGTTGTCGCGGCCCGAAAGTTCAGGATGGAAACCGGCGCCAAGTTCCAGCAGCGGGGACACCCGGCCGCGGATGGTCACAAGGCCCTTGTCCGGCGACAGAACGCCGGCGATCAGGCCCAGGGTTGTGGACTTGCCGGCGCCGTTATTGCCGATAAAACCAAAGTTTTCTCCCTTGTAGATTTCAAAACTAAGCCCTTCCAGGGCGGTGCGGCGGCTGTAAAGGTCCTTGAACACCTGAGGCAGGTTGAACAAAAACGCCTTTATTCCCCGCACCACATGCATATACGAGGGATAGCTCTTCCAGACGTCTCCAAAGGCAACCGCGACTTCCCTCATTACATCACCTCCGCGAAGCGGCGATGCAGTTTTTTGAAGGCCAGGCCGCCGAAAAGGCAGAAAATAAGCGCGTACAGCAGGGCATAGGGCAAAAATTCGCCGTTGACGGCGTTATCCAGCAGCAGGGAACGCCAGCAAATGGACAAAGGGGCGACCGGATTGAGCTTGAAACACCAGTAGTAGTTTTCCGGAACCTGCCCCAGGGTGTACATGATGGGGGTGGCGAAAAAGGCCATTTGGGTCACTATTGTAGTCAAGTTACCGATATCTTTTAAAAAAATATTCAATGAGCCGAGAAAAAGGCACAGGCCGTAAAGAGTGGCCAGGGTTAGCAGAAGCAATAACGGGACCCCTCCAATCCAGATCAAACCGGGGGTAAGCCCGTCCGCCGCCATGAAGGCCGCATAGATGGGAAGCGCTATGCAGAAATGGACCATGTGCTGCAGAATCATAACCAGGGGAATCGCCTGCCGGGGAAAGGCCACCTTTTTCACCAGGGTCGGGTTGGTGGAAAAGACATGCGGCCCTTCATTGACGCAGTTCACAAACCACTGCCACGGGAACAGGGCCGCCAGCAGGGCGACCAGATAGTGGGGCACGCTGAAACGCATATATACGCCGAAAACCACATAAAAAACCATGGCCTGGGCAAGCGGGTTCAGAACCGACCAGACAAACCCCAGCACGCTCCCTTTGTAGCGCACCGTCAACTCCTTGTTGAGGAGCGCCCACAGGAGGTCGCGGTACCAGAGCCATTTTTCCGGGAGATTCATGCTTCCTCCCGCACCAGATAGGAAAACTTGCCGCGTATGCCGGTGAAAACAAGCTCGTTGGGATCAATGCGCCGCAGCGGCAGGGAGGGAAAATATTCCCGCACCGCCGCCGCCACGCCTTCCCAGCCCTCCGGAGGAACGACAAGCCGCAATTCCAAAGCGGTTTCGTCTTTTACCGCTATCTGGAAATCAGCGACCGGACCGCACCGGTCCAGAAGGTCCTGGACATAATGGGTCGGATAATCGGTTCCGTTGATGGCGACCCTGTCGTGGACGCGGCCGGTCAATTCCGTGATCCACCAGCCGTCCTCCCGCTCCTCCAGTTTGCCCAGGTCGCCCGGGCAATAGCGGATCAGGGGCATGACCCGGTTGCGCAGGTTGGTGAACACCAGTTCCCCGGTTTCTCTCAGGGGCCGCGCCTCGGGCCAGACCAGGGAATCGGAAACCATGAGTTCGCCCTTAGGGCCGTTTTCGCGTTCTTGGGCCATGACCCCAAATTCACAGGCTCCGTAGCGGTTTGCCACCCGCGCCGCGAATACCTCTTCTATACATTTGCGCTGTTTGGGCGTGATCATCTCGCCGGTGGAGACAAAAATCCGGAAAAGTCCCGTCTCTTTCCGCCCCTGCCGGTCAAGATAGCGCGCCAGAGCAAAAAGAGAGGAGGGATGCCCCTGCACCGCCACGGCGTTTGCTGCGCGCAGGTCCCGCAACAGGCGCTCCTGGGAGGCGTCGCCGAAACCGTCCGTATAAATGTTCTTCCGGTTCAGGGCCAGACATTTTTTAGCCTCAAAGCGCAGCTGCTGCGGTGAAGGGCGGGCAAAGCGGGTGGAAAGGTGAGCTTCCCGGTTATAACGGCGCTTGCCTCCCCACTCCAGCATCAGGATATTCTGGGCGGCCGTCCAGTCCAGCCCTTCCCGGTCATAATATACCGTTGCCGCCAGACCGGTGGAACTCCCGGTTTTTTGTTCCCGCACCACTTTGGCGGCGTACGCTTCGCTTATCAAGCCGCGTCCCTGTTCCCGCAAAATGTCCTTGGTAAGATAGGGCAAATCCTCAAAGTAGCGAATGTCTTTGCGGAGGTTTGCGGGGTCGAACCCCAGACGCGCGAAAAGCGCGCGATAATAGGGCACGGTGTTTTGCGCGTGTTCCAGCATGGCGGTCAGCCGCTTTTCAGCCCAAGCCTTGCGCTGCGCGAACGGGAGCGCCGCCTCGGCCCGCAGAAGGCGAAGCTTGGGGGTTATCGCCCGCCTCTGGGCTTTTTCCGCCAAAGGATAAAGGCAGCAGAGCCTGAGCGCTCCCAGGAAATCATGGATCCGCCTATGCATACACCGCCCTCCCGGCAAGTTGGGCCGCTACTATCTTGGGCACGGGAAACACCTTGTCCAGAACCGCTTCCATGCGGGTGAAACGGGCCTCCCAGGAATGATGGCGGCAAGCCTTGTCAATGGCTTTGCGGTCCCGCCGCTGCCCCTTCAATACCCTGACCAGATTATCCTGGAATTCTTCCGCGGAATCGCTCGCAAAGTAGAGGGTTTCAAACTCCCGGAGAGCGGGAAGGCGGGAGCCGACCAGCGGAAGCCCCGCGGCCAGAAATTCGAAAAATTTCATGGGAAACATGGCCTCTGTGTAGGCGTTGCGCGGCACGGGCAGGGCGGCGGCGTCGCAGTGGGCCATAAAATAGGGCAGCTGCCCGTAAGCGCGGGGGCCGAGAACATGGATGTTGGGCAACAGCGGCGGTTGGCGGCTGTCCGGCTGCCCCTCGCCCACCGGCCCGATAAGCACCCAATGCATTGCCGGATTGCGCCCGGCCAATGTTTCCATGAGGGAATAATCCACTTTATACTCGCTTAAGGCCCCGACGAACAGTATCCGCGGCCGGGGAATGCCAACTAGATCAAAAGGAGGGCTGGGCATGGCCCGGGCGGTTTCAAAAAAAGCCTGATCACAGACATTGGGTTCATAGAAAACCCGGGGGAAGAGTCCTCGCATGCGCTCCCGCAAAAGGGTGGAGGTGGCGAAGCATAGGCCGCTCACTGTGCCGAGATGTTTTTCCCCGGCCGCTATGACCGCTCCGTCAATGCGGGGCGCCGCCCCCAGATCGTCCACGCAGTGGTAGACAATGCCGCTGTTGGGGATGCTTGCGCACAGATCGGCAATGACCGGGTTATAGGTCCAGATGAGAGGAGAAGGCATTTTCAGGCAGGCGAGATGCCAGTTAAGGGCCGCCCGGAGCAGACGCGTGTTTAAGGCCCGCGCCGCCGCCGATTGGTGGATGGGCAAAGCTATGGGAGAAACGCGCCACAAATTGGGGCGCACCTGGCGGGCAATGGGTATGGCTTGGCAAAGCCGCCTGGCTATGCGCCCCATATCCCGGCGGCGCAGGGTGGGGCGGCGCAAGCCGAGGGAATCGACGTACAGGACCCGGTAGCCGCGTTTGGCGAATAATACCGCCATATGCTGCTTGTTGGTCCAAAACGGATTGTCCCAATCCGCGGTGGAAAAAATGAGGATATTCCGTTTTTCCGGATTTAAATTACCGCGGCCGTTCATGGGACGCTTACCTCCGGCGGGAAGCATGTCCGGAAACGCCAAAACGGCCCGGCCGGAAAAAACCGGCAAGTCCGCCCAGGAACGGATTTTAAGGACGAGTTAGTAGAGAGAGAGAGAGAGAGAGAGAGAGAGAGAGAGAGAGAGAGAGAGAGAGAGAGAGCAAAAAGCAAGCCAAACCCCAAGGATTCAGCCGGTATTGTTCCCGCGCCCGTTCCCGTTTTTGGGAACAGGAAAATGTTCTTCTCCCGCTTTTTCATACTGTATGCCCGGAACAAAAGTTGACCCAACCACTGCGGCATGGCGGTACTGGCAGTACTGGCGGCCCTGACAGCAAGGCCGGAAAACCCCATAGCGCGGTCATGTAGGGAAAAATTATCAGATAACAAAACAAAAGGCAAGCATTTTCCGGAGAAAATTTTTACGCTTCACTATTTATTTGACCTTAAACGACAATCCCTGTCTCTTTCCCAATGGCGGCCCGGCGACCCGTCAGGCAGGAAGGCACTCCGGCAGCTTATCAGCCTGTGGGGCCAGAATAAGATTGCGCAAACATAATTATTATATTATGATGAAAATACGGACAGCATATTGCGTAAGTTATAACCCTGCTGCGGTGTAACATTTAAGGAAGCGCTGATTAAATGGACTTTGCAAAAATGCCTTTTAGCAATTATGCGGTTTGCGGTATTGGATTCTAAGTTCAGGACTTATTAATAGGATTGGATTCTTAGGACAATTCCAGCAAAACGCGAAACGCGTTTTCAAGGAGCCACGCAATGACGGATGGGAAATCGCGTGAATTTTCACGGCCTGCCCGTCATTGCGAGGGGCACGCGTAAGCGTTTAATGCAATCCAGAAGCGGGCTGAATTATGCAGTTAAACGAATTAATCAGCGCTTCCTTAAATAATGTACACTTAACAGCCCGAGACATCGAGTGCAAACGGCAGGTTTTATGGTTGCTTGGCTTAAAAACAAACCCATTTAAAAAAGGGCGGGTAGGGCGGGAAATCATGGTTTTTGTTTTTAAGCCGCCTGAAAGGCTTGAAAGGCTTGAAAGGCATAAACCAAATCTTTCCTTCGGGGATGCC
This sequence comes from Desulfarculales bacterium, assembly GCA_031267815.1. GTDB lineage: Bacteria > Desulfobacterota > Desulfarculia > Desulfarculales > Desulfarculaceae > JAIRYI01. The sequence continues at coordinate 17,823 of JAIRYI010000028.1, forward strand.
CGAAGGCCCCCCTTGCCGGCCGGTTAAGCGTCCATGGTTAACTGTAACTAATAACGCAACGATGAGGAGAGAATATGCGTATAGGCGTGCCCAAAGAAATTAAAGCGGAAGAAGACCGGGTTGCCATAACCCCGGCCGGCGTTGCCCGGTTATCCCGGGCCGGTCATGAAGTTTTGCTTGAAAGCAAGGCCGGGCTGGGCAGCGGGTTCAGCGACGAGGACTATGCCCAGGCAGGGGGGCGGATCCTGCCCCAGGCCGGTTCGGTCTGGGAACAGGGGGAAATGATTCTAAAAGTCAAGGAACCCCTGCCCAGCGAATACGGCTATTTCAGGCCTGATCTGCTGTTGTTCACCTATTTGCACCTGGCCGCGGAAGAAGCTCTGACCAAGGCTCTGCTGCAAAGCAAAGTAAACGCGGTCGCTTATGAAACCGTACAGCTGCCCAACCGCAGCCTGCCGCTCCTGGCCCCCATGTCGGAAGTGGCCGGGCGCATGGCGGTGCAGGTGGGAGCCAATATGCTGACCAGGCATTACGGCGGCAAAGGCGTTTTGGCGGGCGGGGTGCCGGGGGTGCCGGCCGCGCACATAGTAATCGTAGGCGGCGGCACTGTGGGCTGCAATGCCGCCAAGGTGGCCGCGGGCCTGGGATCCCGGGTGACTGTTCTGGACAACAATATGGAACGGCTGGCTTATCTGGACGATATATTCGGGGCCCGCCTGCAGACCGTAGCTTCCAATGAGTACAATCTGGCCCACTACGCGGCCTTGGCCGATATCCTCATCGGAGCGGTGCTTATTCCGGGCGCCAAAGCGCCCAAGCTGGTGAGCGAGGACATGGTCAGAAATATGAGCAAAGGCAGCGTGATCGTGGATGTGGCCATTGATCAGGGAGGCTCTGTGGCCACTGTAGATCACAGCACCACCCATCTTAACCCCACTTACGAAAAGCACGGCGTTATTCACTACGCGGTGGCCAATATGCCGGGCGCGGTGCCCCGCACTTCCACCCTGGCTCTCACCAACGCGGTCACAGACTATGCCCAGCAGCTGGCTGACAAAGGCTGGCGCCGGGCCTGCCGCGATAATCCGGCTCTGGCTATGGGCCTTAATATCGCGGAGGGGATGTGCGTATATCCGGCGGTGGGCGAGGCTTTCGCGCTGGAAGTGACGCCTCTGGCCAGGGTGCTGTGAGTACCGGCGCTTTCACCGGGACGGCCGGGAAAATTTTTACCCTTTCTTGAAGGAGTGAAGCGCATAATGAGGAAAAGAATTCACATTCCCGCGGCGGCCCTGCTGGGGGGCTTATGTCTCCTGTCCACGCCGGTCTGGTCTGCGCCTCAAGACTTTGAAACTCCGGAATATAATAACAGCACCGGCCTCAGGAGCCTCAACGCCTCCGAGGCCTATAACCTGGGGTTTACCGGCCAGGGGGTTGTGGTGGGGGTGCTGGACACTTCCTTTGCCCCGGAGGAGGGTGAGTTCGCGGGCAAGTATCCCTACGGCATTTTTCCCAGCGACAATACGGAAACCCACGGCATCCACGTCTCCGGCATCATCGCCGCGCTTAAAGATGAAATCGGCATGCACGGAACGGCCTTTGACGCTTCCCTGCTGCCGGTTGGCGTGGACCCGGAATTCTCCAACGTGGTGGAGGGGTGGGGAAAGATGCTGGAATTTCCCCAAGTACGCATCATCAATAACAGTTGGGGGGCGAACTCCTTCTACCTGGACGCCTCAACGGTCTTCGATACCAATAACTATTCCCCATCACACTATGAGACCGACTCGCAATTCGGCGCGGACTATCTTAAGAATTTTCTGTACGGCGACGCCCGGGATATGACCGCTGCCGCCCTCAGGCTGACGAACGCGGACAAACTGCTGGTGTGGGCGGCCGGCAATGATGGGCACTTAAGCCCGAACGGCGAGTCGGCCCTGCCTGTTCTGGTGAAAACGTACGGAATTAGCGCGGACAATCCGGCGCCGAATTCGCCGGAGGCCCGCGATCTGGCGCTGCATTGGATCAGCGTGGCCGCCTTTGATCCGAATCACGTCCGGCAGGACGCGGACGGCGCCTGGGCGCCGGATGGCCCGGCCTTCCCCGCCGCCTTCACCAACATGGGGCTGTACGCCCCGGAATACACCCTGTGGGCTCCGGGCGTGGCCATCAACTCCACCGTAGGCCCCAGGCAATATGTAAAATGGCCCGGCACCTCCATGGCCGCTCCCTATGTCTCCGGGGTGGCAGCCCTGACCCAGTCCGCTTTTCCCTACATGGGTGGCAAGCAGCTGGCCGATGTGCTGCTTTCCACCGCCAGCAAATTTGATGTGAGCAACACGCCGGGTCTTTTCATCCTTCTCCGGAAGGAGGACATCGATCCGTCAAGCTCGGGTTTCCGTTTGTATTATGATGAAAGCCGCTACCAATCAGGTATATCCGCCAACACAGTAACCCAAGAGGACTACGATGCGCTGGTCAGCGCGGTTCAGGTTGAGCTGGGAGTAGACTACGACGATGCGTCCGACATAGTGGACGATCTTATCACTAACGGCGGCATAGAAATTGAAGCGGACGACTATCTCTCCCTGTTCGGCGCCGGCATTGTCAACGCCGGCAAAGCGGTGCGCGGGCCGGGCTATTTTGACGCCAACCGCCTGGAAAACAGCGACAAATATACCACCGGCAGCGGTGTGGATTATGCCCTGTACCCGCTGGACAGCAAGGGCTATGACAGCGTCTGGAGCAACAATATCGGCGAAAAGCCGGCAACTGACACCGTTTATACGAATGAGTTGATCGGTCTCCCGGTGGGCCTGCGCAAACAGGGTGAAGGGCTGCTTTACCTGACCGGGGCCAATACCTACCAGGGCCTGACCCTGGTGGAAGGCGGCGGCGTTTCCCTGGGGGCAAGCGGTCAGGCGGACGGAACGGCTCAACTGGCCGGAGATGTACTCATTGGGCCGGGGGGAAGCTTCAGCGGCAACGGCTATGTGGGCGGCAGTTTGCAATCCCACGGGCTGCTCAGCCCCGGTCTGGATTCCGGCCCCAGCGATCTGGCGATAAGGGGCAATGTGGTCAGCGACGGGAATCTGCTGATCCATCTCTGGCCGCAAGCCGGCCGCGCCAACCGGCTCCTTACCGGCGCCGCGGCTGACATAAGCGGCACGGACATTGCCATAGCCGTGGACGGAGCCTCTCCTCTGCCCTCGGGAAGATATGAGATCATCAGCAGCGCGGCCTTAAGCGGAGAGCCGGCCAGCCCTACCGTCCAGGCCCTGCAGGGCGTGACCTTGCTGCATGAATTTAATTTCGACCCGGAAGCTGACTCCCTGTACGCCTCCTATGGGGGCACAGCGGCCAATCCGCGGGCCAAAGCTCTGGCCGAGGGCTTTCTGGCCGGCCTGACCCTGGCCGAGCGAGGGGCGGATTTGGCGGCCGGGGCGGGCATGAATGAAGCGGTGAGCGCGGCCCGCAGCGCCGCCCTGGCGGAACCTGAACGCGGGATAGGCCTGGCCGCTTTCGCCGCGCTCAGCGCCGGCTATTTGCGCCATAACACCGGCTCCCACCTGGACATGAAAGATTTCCTGCTCATGACCGGCATATCCGCCGGAATAAAGGCCGCCCCCGGCTTTCTGACCCTGGGCGCATTTTTTGAACACGGCAACGGCGCCTATTCCACTCACAACGCTTTCGCCAACGCGGAGGCGGTGGACGGCGACGGCGATAACAGCTACACCGGGGGCGGCATCTTGAGCCGCCTGGACTTTGCCGACGCCGGGCCCGGCCATTTCCATGTTGAAGCCTCGGGCCGGGCGGGCGGCGTCCGCAACCAATACGACAGTTCTGATTTACGCGATTTTATGGGCCGCAAGGCTGAATATGATTCCTCTTCCGCCTATTACGGACTGCACCTGGGCGCGGGCTATACCTTAAACCTCTCTGAAATTGTTTCCCTTGATTTTTACAGCCAATACTTGTGGACAAGGCAGGAGGGCGATTCTCTCACCCTGTCCACCGGCGATCCGCTGGAATTTGCCGACGCGGACTCCAGCCGCCTGCGTTTGGGCGGGCGCCTGGCCTGGGCCGCAAGCGACCGGCTCAGCGCCTATGCCGGCGTTGCTTTTGAACATGAATTCGACGGCGCGGCCCGGGCCTCGGCCCGCGGTTACAGCATAGACGCCCCCGATACGGGCGGCAATACCGGCGTCGGAGAGCTTGGCCTTATCCTCGCCCCTGCTCCGTCTCTGCCTCTGTCCTTTGATCTGGGAATCCAGGGCTACGCGGGGCAGCGCCAGGGCGTGACCGGGAGCCTGCTGATAAACCTGGAATTCTGATTAGAAATCATTTCATAACTGACTTCCACGGCCGGACATGCTGTCCGGCCTGGCCGGAAATGTCAGCAGCCGGACAGGGATAATTTTCAAGGAGAATTAACCTGCCGGTTTATACGGGCGGGCGAATCGTTTCGCAAAAAATAAACCGGCGGCGGAAAATGTTTAAGCCAGCGGTTTAAAGAGTGGATTAAAGAGTCAGATAACTGCGGGAATACCGGCTTTGATGGCGGCGGAGGCCAGCTCTTCCAAAGGCTGACCTTTGCTGGAGGCAGCCTGGCTCAGGCGCTCATAAACTTCCGGCTCCAGAACCACGGCAAAAGGCTTTTCCGGAAACTCGCCCTGTTCCTGGCAATAGTCAAAATAATCTTGCATATAAAAATATAAAAATTGATGGTTCAGATATTCTCTATGAAATATTTTACGAGACTAACAACAGTAACAATATGAAATATTTCAAAGAAATTGTAGAAACATTCGTGGTTTACCAAAACTGATACTTTATAGCGCCCTTATTGTTTCTGTGTACTTCACATTGCAGCCAATTGGTTATAACTGGTTACGACTTTTATCCAACGTGCCGTAAAACCCCGCAGTTCAGGGTGGGAATATAAGGCGCATGTCATTAATTTGCAGACCCCGCTGTCATTCCTTTCCGCCGTCCGCGCCTCTGTTTTTGGCGGACAAACTACCTTCAGGTCATAAATCCCGACATAAAATCATCTCCTTCCCGGCTCTGGCCGTGGATGGGCCAGAGGCGGACCCGGCCGCCCTTTTCAAGGGCGAATTCTTCCAGGTGCAGGCTTTTGTTGGCCGCTATTTCCACCTTTAAGCCCAGGTGGGCGGCCAGACAGGCCAGATTGGCCTTTTCCTCGTTTTCCAGCAGCGCGTGAACCTCGGGGTGGGCCTTGAGCAGCACTCTTTCCGCCTCCGCCTGCTTTTTCTCCGCCTCTCTCCCTGCTTCCGCTTCCAGGGCGCGGAATATTTCCCGGCATACTTCGGCCGGCTGCCTGACCATGGCTTCGCCGTTGCAGTAGGGACAGGGCTGCTGTTCTTTGACCACCCAGGGAGCGCGCACCCGTTTGCGGGTCATCTCCACCAGGCCCAGATGGCTCATGTCCAGGACATTGGTCTTGGATCGGTCCCGGCTCAAAGCCTCTTTCAGGGATTTCACCACTTTCTCTTTACTCTCGTCCTGTTGCATATCGATGAAATCTATGACAATCAGGCCGCCGATGTTGCGCAGGCGCAACTGGCGGGCTATCTCCTCCACCGCTTCCAGATTGGTGTTGAGCATGGTCTCTTCCAGGTTGCGCTTGCCCACATAACGGCCGGTGTTGACGTCCACCGCGGTCAGAGCTTCAGTGTGCTGGAAAATTATATAGCCGCCGGAGCGCAGCCAGACCTTGCGGCGGCGGCAGTTTTGCAGGGCCTGATCCACTCCGTAGGCCTGGAAGATGGGGACAGGCTGGTCATAGAGTTCGATCTGGCGCATCAAATCGGGCATAAAGGTGGAGACAAAATCCCGCACCTGGCGGTGTTCGTCGGGAGAATCAATAATCAGTCTATCTATGTCCTGGCTGGCCAGATCCCGCACCGAGCGCAGGCTGACTGACAAATCCCGATGAATCAGGGCCGGGGCCCTGGCGGTTTCCCAGCGCCGGCACACCGCCTGCCACATGGAATGAAGAAAATTAATTTCGGCTTCAAGCTTTTCCCGGCTTAAGTTTTCCGCGGCGGTGCGCACGATGAAGCCGGTTTCACTGGGGCGCAGTTCTGTCACCAGAGCGCGCAGGCGGGCCCGCTCCTCTAAGCTTTCAATGCGGCGGCTCACGCCCACATGGCTGACCAAAGGCATCATCACCAGATGGCAGCTGGGCAGAGAGATATAGTTGGTGACGCGCGGGCCTTTTTCTCCCAGAGGTTCTTTGGCCACTTGCACCATCAAGTCCTGGCCCGGCCGGAGCAGGCCCTCAATGCTGGGCGGAGCGGCCGGATCAGCCCCTGCCGGGGCGGAGGGGATGACCGTTGGCCCGGGCGGGACGTCGGTGTTGCTCCAGGGGTCGCCGACGTCGTCCACATAAAGAAAAGCGGCCTTGGGCAGGCCTATGTCCACAAAAGCGGCCTGCATTCCTGGCAATACCCGGCGCACCTGACCGCGGTAGATATTGCCCGCCAGATTCAGGGAATCAGGGTTTTCAGTGTAATATTCCACGCACAGGCCGTCTTCCAGAAGCGCTACCCTGGTTTGATAAGCCCGGGCGTTGATTAATAGAATATTAGCCAAAGTTGGTTCCTTCAGTGTAAGATTACCTTCGCGCTGGACATTCAGGGTATGGCAGGATCACGATTCTGGGGTAAAGCGCCCCCGGAATCATGGCGGAAACCGCCGGAGCAATAATTCACCCTATCACGAAAGTATAGCATAACCGCCGCCGCTGGGCAAGGGAGGGGGATAATAATTCTCTTTCCCGGCCTGCCCCTCAGCCCCGGAAAAGAGGCGGGTCAGGATCTCTGCTTTCACAGTGATGCGCTGATTATAATGCGCCATTTCTCAGCCATAATTCACTTGCCGCGCGGCCGCTTTCAAGCGGCGCTTAAAGCCGAAACCGGGTTAGCGTGTTAACACTTAAAGTGAACACGCTCTAAAAGCGGGAGATGTCAGCGGGACAGGGGTCTGCGGCAGGGCCGGGAAATTATTATTTCCTGGCTGGTTTCCACTGCTTTCTGATTGTGATCCAAAAGAACCATCCAGGAGCGCAGCACCGCGTTGTCCGGCATGGGGGGGAGATCGGCGCAGGGAATAAAAGCATAGTACAGATCCAGGGCCGCGTCCGTAAGCAGAATATAGGACTGTTTCACCGGCCCCACAGAGCGCAGTCTGCCGCTTGAGTCCTGGGCCTCCGGGCTCAGGTTCAATTGCACCCAGGCGCCCTGGGCCACAGGCATATCAGCCACATCGACCTGTATGGTTATCATGACGCCGCGTTTGCCTTGATAAACTTCGTTATCCGCCGACCATACCTGACGGAAGCGGCGTTCATTGTCCTGGCGCCGGTAGACTTTGGCCGAGCTGGGCTGAGGCGGCGGGTTGTTGTTAAGATAAGGTTTGATCACAGCCAGCAGGGTATCCTCGCCGGTAACCCCTTCAAAGGAGCGGATGATATTGCCCTGGGGATCAATCACCAGCGTGGTCGGCAAATTGCTCACCCCGGCTATGTCTTTGGCCTCCTGGGCGCTGCCCACCGCCACCGGAAAATTGACTTTGTTGACAGCCACCCACGGTTTGACGGCATTGCGCCCGCCTTCGTCCACGCTGTAGCCCAGCACGCTCAGGCCATAAGCTTCATAATTTTGCAACAGGCGGTTCAATTTGGGCACAGAGTCCTTGCAAGGACGGCACCAGCTGGCAAAAAAATCCAGAATCACCACCCTTCCCCGGAAATCGGAAAGATTGAGCGTTCCCCCGTCCAGGCTGGGACGGGAAAAATCAAGAGCCCAGGCATTGGCGGCGGACAAGATAAGCGCGGCCGAAATGATGATGATTCTTTTCAGCATAATATTCCACAAATCCTGAAGAACAAAAAATACGCCCCTTTTAGCCTGCCCTTCAAGGGGCCAAGGTTATTTAAGGGCGGAACGGTTTATATTACCCCAGCCAGGATTCTCCCTCGTGCCGGCCCAAAACCAGCCCTTGGCGGAGCGGTTAAAAAAGATATTACCATTTTATCTGTTCAATACAAACAGGCATGTTAAAATAAATAAAATTTTTTGCGGCCTTAAACCGCGCCGCGCTTCTTCTGGAGGGGGCGGGAAAGAGCCGGTTTTTCGAAGGATGCGCTTACCAAGGGCAAACAGGTGAATGTAAAATATGCTTTCTGCAGGATATTTAATTGAATTTATTGACAAAAATCAGATAACGGTGGCCGTGGTGCAAAGCGCGCGGAAAGGGCGTCTGGCTATACTTACCTGGCAGGATAAGCAAATGGTCTTGCCGGAGAACCGGGTTTTATGGTATGGGAACTCCAATCTCAACCCTGCCGCCCCCCGCAGCCAGCTGGCTTCTTTTCTGGGTGATTTGGAAAAACAGCGCCGTGAACTGGCCGGCCGGATTAATGTGAAAGAATTATGGGAACTGGTGCGGGAGGAGGGGGATCTGTTCACAACGGCCCAGCTGGCGGAGCTGGTATTCAGCCCGCCTCTCTCTCCGGAAATGAGTTCAGCCGTCATGCGGGCCATTTTTGACGACCGGACTTATTTCAGATTCACTTCCCTAGGTTATGAACCCTTGAGTCTGGAGCAGATTGAGCGGAAATTCGCGCAAAAAAGCAGAGAGGAAGAAGAAAAAGCGCGCCGCGAGGAATTTTTGCGCTGGCTCAAGACAGATTCCGGCTCCGAGGCGCCCGCCGGGCTTGTTGATCTGCTGACCGGCTGGGTGACCCATGAGGACGCTTTTCCCGCCGCCCGCCAGGTTAAGGAGCTTATCAGCGCGGCCGGCATGGGCGGGCGCGGGCAGGTATATGATTTTCTGATTCAAAAGGGTATTTTCCGCCCTCACGAGGATCTGACGGCAAGACGGGAAAATATAAATGAGACTTTCAGTCCCGAAATTGTGGCGGAGGCGGGCCGGATTGCCCTGATCAGGCCGGAATTGCCCTGTCTGAGCGGGGATTTTTTTACCATTGACGGCGCGGATACCCGTGATTTTGACGACGCCTTAAGTTTTATTCCCCGCCCCGACGGCGGCGGCAGTTTGGGAGTGCATATAACCAGCCTGAGCGGGCTTGCCCCCGGCACTCTGATAGACGCCGAGGCTAAACAGAGGGGCACCACCGTCTATCTGCCTGACCGGCGCATACCCATGCTGCCCGAAACTTTGAGCGAAAATATTTTTTCGCTCAAAGCCGGGGAGGAGAGAGCGGCGGTAAGTTATCTGGCCGATATCAGCCCGCAAGGAGAAATCGAAAATTTCCGGATCGGGGAAAATTTGTTCAGGGTCAGCCGGCGTCTCACCTATGACGAGGCGGACGAGCGCATTGCCCGCGGAGATCCTCTGCTGTCGCGGATGGGGGAATTGTGCGCGCGCCTGCGCCGGCAGCGCGCCCGCGCCTGTTATCTGCCTTTGCCGGAAGTGATAATCGAAGTGGACGAAAATTTTAAGGTGGAGGTGAAATTAATCGCAAGGGACAGCCCGGCCCGGGAAATGGTGGCGGAAACCGCCATCCTGGCCAATCATTTGCACGGGCGCTACATGAACGCCAATAACCGCGCCTGTCTCTACCGGGTGCAGGCAGCGCCCAAGGAACCCTGGCATAATTCCGGACCTGATGAGCTTTTTGCCAATTTTTCCAAAAAAAAATTTCTGCAGCGGGTTGAAATCAGTCTCCAGCCAGGCCCCCACGCCGGTCTGGGCCTGGATATTTACGCTCAGGCCACTTCCCCTTTAAGACGTTATCTGGATTTACTGGCGCAGCGCCAGCTTCTGGCTGCCCTGCGCGGGGAGAGCCTGCCTTACGGCAGTGAGGATCTTCTGACTCTGGCCCGGGAAACGGAAAGCGGTTTAAAAAGCGCGGCCCGGCTGCGTCAGGAAAGGCAGCGCTACTGGCTGCTGCAATGGCTGCGCCAAAAGGAGGGGGAAACCGTGCCCGCCCTGGTTCTGGAACAGCAAGCGCGCGCCTGGCAGATCCTGCTGACCCCGATAATGTTCACGGCTTCTGTCCCTCTGCAGGGAATCAGCGCCAAACTCATCCCCGGCCAGGAAGTGGCGGTAAAAATATTGCGGGCCAATCCTTTTGAGGATATTTTGCGCCTGCAATTGGAATAAAGATTGAGTGAAGACTGTAGCCTTTATCTGTGATGCTGAAAATTGAAACGCCGTCTACGAACCACACGGTTCAAGCGCAATGTAATCCTCGACTTCGCGTAATACTCCTTGCTCCCCCGTAAGGTGAAATGGTTCATATCCGTCAAGCAAAAAGCCCAACACATCGCACTCTTCGTCGATCTTGACAAACTCCTGCGGCGTTATGCCATGCTTGCGGATATAGAGATTTGAGATTTGCACTTGCAAATAGGTTTCCGGGTTAAGCATTTTACACCTCCATCCAGCGTTCCCAATCGCCGCGCCGCTCGGCGTTATACATATCCAGAATATATTCTGCGCTCTCCAAGTGCAGATATGATTCGGGGTCTAAAAGTAGATCATAGGTCTGTGTCGCCATCAGCTTGCGGATGGCTTCTGTCTGAGTGATACGGTCGCGTTCCGCAATCATCTGGGCAACCCTTGTAGCAAGCACATCCTGGCAAAGTTCTATGTTTTTTTCTTCTGTCATTATACAACCCACCTCCCTTTGGGCACAAGCAGATTTGCCGCACGCTGTGTCCCAAAAAGAAACTGGCGGAGCAGACGCTCTGGCTGTATACGATGCAGAAAAAATTCAATAGCCGTTACTGCCATACAAGAAAAAATGCCGGCTTTTTCATTGCCGCTATAATCCAATTAAACGATTTTTCGGCATATGAACAGCATCATATTACTTAAATAGTTGCGCCGTTTAAAATTTGTCCCCACCCAGCCCAGCATTTTCCGGAACGTTCCGTTTCGGATGTAATATTTTCGCAGTAAGGGCAGATCTTCCACTATTAAGCCATAGATTAAACCGTACTCCCGCGTATTCAGAAGCCTGAAACCGGTCAAATCAAGCAGGTGAACAAATTCCTTATGGCTGAAAACATATTGGAAAAAATTTTCTTCCGGCATTTGCCGGCGTTTATATATATTAAACAGCGTTTTAATCCGGCGGACAATATTTATATAGGGCACGGATACCAATAATATGCCGCCCGGGATTAACACCCGCCACGCTTCCCGCAAAAACGCCTCCGGGCCCTGCCGTCTGTGTTCTATAACTCCCAGAGAAATATAGGTTCCGTAATATTCATTTTCCCGTTCGATCTTTAAGGCGTTCCCTTGGCTTATACGCAGATAAGGGAACAGGTCTTTAATTTTTCTGACCGTTGCGGCCTCAGCTTCTATGCCTTCCGCCATATAACCCCGGCTGTGCAAACCGACTAACAATTTTCCATCGCCGCACCCGGCGTCCAGAAAAAGCTTCTGTTTATCAGTATAAATATCAATAACCTCATCCAAAGACTCGTAGCGTTCCATTTCACCTTTTAACTGACCGGCCAGCGCCCTCTGGTAATAATCCGGGGTTATTCTGTTTAACTGGCCGGACCTCCACCAGTCCCCTTTACTCATCCGGGGATTAAAATAGAGCAGGCGATCATAACCATAAGCGCTTCTTTCCTTGCTCCAGACGGTTTTGTTTTCGCTAAATTCAGGATTCATCAAGCAGTTCATCCCATAGAGGCATTATTTTTTCCGGGTTAAGGGTTGCATAAGCGCGGACCCAGATTATTATTGGGCGCGGGCTGACACTGTCATGATGGCGCCGGCGTGGAGAAAATCAGCCAGCCCATCCAGATAAGGCGTGAGCTTGCCGTCCAGGCGGGACAGATACTTTACAATGACAGAAGGCCGGTTATGAACAGTGTTGTAAAAACTGTATCTGTCCCGCCGGTTGCGATATTGGGCCACTATGTGTTCCATAGTTTCTCCGCGCAGCAATTTGTACAGATAAACTAAACAACCGCGATGCGAGGTTTTAAATATTTTGCCGTCAAAATGCCAGAGCCTGGGGATGAATCCGCTTTGCCGGAAAAATTCAGTCAAGGTGGCGCGGGTAAAAAAATTGGTATGGCGGGGAATATCTTCCGAGCGCATCAGCCGGGCGGGAATGCTGGCAAAATTGGGAACCAGCGCCACCAGCCGGCCGCCGGGCTTAAGCAGTTTATGTATTTGCCTGAGAACAGCCAGAGGATCATAGAGATGTTCCAATACCGCCCACATGGTTATCGCGTCAAAGCTGTTGGGGCTGAAAGCTTCCGGAAGAGGAGTTTTATATATCACCTTGGGCTGGGGATTTTTATCTTCCGCGAACCAGTCGTAGCCCCAGGCCTGCCAAGCGCGCTCAGCGGCGTAATTGACAAATTCAGCCCCCGCGCAGCCCAGATCGAGCAGCCGGCCTGGCGCCAGATCTTCTATCCAGGCAAATCTGGCCGCCAGATTGGAAGATGTTATCTGATTTTTATTTAAATCATAGAATTGGGTTGGATAATAATATCCCATATTTTCCATGGTAGGGCGCCGGCGCAAATAACAGGCGCGGCAAACGCGGCAACGCGCAACCGGAAAAAATATTTCATCCAGGCAATAAGCGGTATCGCGGGCGTGGAATAAAATTTCGCAGTCATCAGACCGGCAAAACGGGCAAGTTACCGTCTCCATAGTTATCAGTTCCTATGTGGTAAAAAGTCAAGTATAAAATAATTTTGTTTAAATTATTTATCAACGCGGGCATATCTCTTTGCCTTTCCCGTCATTCTAAGGCGCAGTCCTTAGAATCCAAGGTTTTTCCCACCATCTTGCTGGTAAGGGACATGCTCTTCCAGCCGTACCAGTCGCGGTTGCCGATACGCAGAATGATCCTATCAGGGCAAAGACCAAGATAGCTGGATAATTGTTCGGCGCTGCTGAAACGCTCGCCGGTAAAAATTTCAGTACGGAAGGTGGCCGACACTGTAGGGCCTACTCCGGGAACGCTTTGCAAT
>JAIRYI010000021.1 GCA_031267815.1 Desulfarculales bacterium
TTTTTGTTGGATTTTTGGCTTTGATTCTCCGCTGTTATCTCATGAAGAAAGTAAAAGGGAATAAAGACACAAAAAGCTTGACCCTTGAAAAGGTGTTGCTGGAATTGCGAAAGATAAAGACTGTTACTTTGGCTGATTTGAGCAAAGTCATCATGCCGCTGACCAAGCTCCAAAAAATAATTCTCAGTGCAATCGATGTGCCGGCAGAGGGAATGGAGAATACATATGGCTGTATACTATAAAAAATGTAATAAATTTAGGATGCAACGTTTTATTAGCTATGACGGCGATAACCGAAAAATGATATTATTGTCCCCCCGATTAAATACTGAATATTGTCAAGCGGCATAACGTATTGTTTCTGATCCGAAAAAGCCTTTGCTTTTCTGGAGTTTCAACTGTACAGATTTGAGATGTGAACGCACATTGTGTTCAAGTTCTTTCTCGGTTCGCGGACTGGGACGTTTGCTGATTCCACGCTTCAAGTCGCTGTTTAGCAGTTCATCGGGGTTGTACTCCGGCGCATAGGATGGAACATCCTTCCTTTCTTGCCGGTTATATCTTCTCCCCGGTGTCGTTCATGGTAAAGGCGGCTTCAAAGGTGCAAGCAAGCGCCTGGGCTATCTCATGTAATTCCTTTTCAGAAAAGTTATCACGGGCCATCTTGTTAGACATATTTTGTCTAGATTGTCCTGTTTTTTCTGCTAATTGCGAAAGTGTGTAGAGATAGTAATCACCTGACAATGTAACTCAGTATGTTTAATGTTTTTCAGGATCGCCTGTCTATGAAACGGTTTCCAAAAATTTCTTTACCTGTTGCAAAAGAGGCTCTCCCTCCGGGCCCCACCAGGGAATGTGGGGGCCGGGCAGGGCCAGATAGCCGGCTTTAAGATTATACGCCACCCGTCTGGCCTGGGCCGGGGTGATGAATTTGTCCCCGTCAAAGCCGATAACCAGACGGGGCAGGGTGCTGTCCTCTGGCCTGGGCCGGGACAGGCTCAGGAGGAAATCCAGCATGACTCCGGGCGGTTCCTGGGCAAAACCGGGCCAGACCTGGCGCAGCCGGCTTATTTCCACTCCCTGGCAGATCAGATTCTGCATCTGATCCGGGCTTAAGGGCGGCAGGGCCCGGCCCAGAAAAAGATAAAAAAGATGGCTGAACTGGTGACGGATAAAAAAACGCCATTGCGGCCAGGGAATGCGCCCGGCCGGCCAGGGGGCCAGGAGCAGGCAGGGCAGATCCACCACTTCCAGCAGTTTTTGCACCAGCCAGGCCCCCAGGCCATGCCCCAGCAGCACCGGATAGCTCAGGCCGCCGGCCGCCCGGGCGGCCCAGAGGGTATAATCCAAAAGGCTCACTCCCCCTGGCAACATCCAGGGTTCCTGACCGTGTCCGGGCAGTTCCAGAACATTGACCCCGTAATCCAGGGCGGCCAGTTCCTGGATCCAGGGCTGCCAGTACCAGCTGCCCACCCAGGCTTCGGGCAATAAAAGAAGTTCCGCCCGGGCCAGCTCCGGGGCAGGCCCCAGCCGGTAGACACTGACCGGCAGTTCATCAAAAGGCCGCGCCATTAAAAACCTTCATCTGTTGTTTATCCGTTAGAGGCAAAATTAAAAATATCTCCCCCTAAACGCCTTCTGGCAAGGGCGGAGACCGTAATCATAAAACCAGGGTCAGAATCTGGCGAATTTTTTCCGCCCGCCTTCCCGCTTCCTCCTCGCTCCAGCCCAGCCGGATGGTCAGGGAAAGACAGCGGGACATCAGCTCATCGGAGCGGGCAAAGGAAACTTTACTGTAATCGGGCATGGCGGCCAGCAGAGCCGGGGCCTGGGGATGGGCGAAGCGCCGCTTCTGGAAATGTTCCCAGTTGCGGATATAGTGCCAGTTATTGGCAAACCAGTAAAAAACGCCGTCCACTCCCGCCTCCCGGAGAGCCGCGGCCGCGGCCGCGGCCACAGGCGCGGCGGGCAGGAAAAAAGACAGGAAAGTGGCGCTGTCTCCGTCCGGATCCGGCATGGCTCGGAAAGTCACTCCTTTTAAATCAGCCAGGGCGTCACGCAGAATTTTTTTATTGCGGCGCTGAATATGTAAAAATCTGTCCAGTTTGGTCATTTGAGCGCAGCCCACGGCCGCGTGCAGTTCACTGATGCGGAAGTTGTAGCCAGGGGAAAGATGGCCTTCGGCTCCCCGGTCGTCGTCGCTGTGATCATGGCCGTGGTCATGATACATATCCGCCCGGCGGTAAATATCCTCGCTGTTGGTGACCACCGCCCCTCCCTCGCCGCAGGTGATGAGTTTGTTGAAATCAAAGGAATAACAGCCAACGTGGCCTATGGCGCCCAGATGACGTCCCCGCCAGGAAGCGCCGAAAGCCTGGCAGGCGTCTTCCAGAAGAAAGAGGCCGCGCCGGGAACACAGCTCTTGCAGCTCCTCCATACGGGCCATGGCCCCGCACATATGCACCGGCATTATAACCTTGGTGCGCGGGGTGACGGCCCGGTCCGCGGCTTGCGGATCCAGACAGAGGGTATCGTCAATATCCGCCAGAACCGGAACCGCTCCGGCGGCCAGGATGGATTCAAAAGTGGCCACAAATGTGAAAGTGGGCATAATGACCTCATCGCCGGCCCCTACTCCCAGGGCGGCCAGGGCGGTAGTCAGGGCGGCGGTGCCGCTGGAAAGGAGCAGAGTGTGGGCCGCGCCGGTGCGTTCAGCAATGGCGGCTTCCATCTCCTTTGCCTTCCACTGTCCCCGGCGGGCCTGGTTAAAACCGTAACGCATAAGAATGCCGGTGTTCATCACCTCCTGCACCTGTTTCTGTTCTTCTTGATCGAATAATTCGATTCCGGGCATAACTGGCCTCCCTGAATTTATATCATTATAAAAGTTAATGTAAAAGACGGTTATTTTTCCGTCCCGGCTTGGGCCCGCGCAAAGCGTTCCAGGTCTTCCGGGGTATCGATTTCAACGGTGTCGCTGTCGGTGAGCAGGCATTTTATAATGCCGCCTTTTTCCAGAAGACGCAGCATTTCCAGGCTTTCCGCTTTTTCCAGGGGCGTCTGCTCCCAGGAGGAAAAAGCCAGCAGGCTCTCCCGCCGCCAGGCGTAAGGGCCGATATGTTTGTAATAGGCGGTCACCGGGTTGCGGGCAAAGGGGATGGGGGAGCGGCTGAAATAGAGAGCCCGGCCGTCCGCGCCAAAGACCATTTTCACGATGGAATCCCGCTCAATCTCTTCCGGGCGGTCAATGGTTTTGGCCAGGAGGGCCAACTGAATGGCAGGGTCTTCCTCCAGGGCTTCCAGCATGGGATCTATATGGCGGGCGCTGATCAGAGGGTCATCGCTCTGCACATTGAGTACATAGCGGGAGGGAACGCGCCGGGCCACATATGCCACCCGGTCGCTGCCGGTGGGCAGGCTTTCCGGAGTGAGCATGGCTTCTCCCCCGGCCCTCTGTACAACTTTCACAATATCCTCATGGTCGGTGGCCACGATCACCCGTTCCACCCGGCGGCTTTGGCGCACTCCTTCCCACACCCACAAGACCAGTTCCCTGCCCTTGAGTTTAAGCAGAGGTTTGGCGGGCAGGCGGGTGCTGCCATAGCGGGCCGGGATTACCGCCAGGGTTTTTAAAGGCATGGGTTCCGCCATCGCGGTTATTTCTCCTGAAATAAAGATTAATCCAGTCTCTGCACCGCTTCAGCGCCTCTGATCATTGACCCGGTAATCATCGGGCGGGGCGTAGGTGAAGACGCCGGCCGGGAAAGAGGGATTAATTTTTATCTGGCTGAGGCGGTACCTGGTAGCGTCGCCCACCACATTGCTGAACTTGAACCCGTTTAAGCGCAAACTCTTCTCATCCAGCCACAGGATCAGGCGGTTCAAATCAGCCCGGGCCTCCTGGGGGCGCAGAGCCAGGGTCAGTTCGCCCGGTATCTGGCTCAAGTCTTCGGGTAGGGGCTGTTCCACAAAAAATTTTTCATTTACCTTGGCCAAGCCGCCCAGCACTTCCAGAAGAGAAGTCAGGTTGGCGGTAAAACTGTCAATGGGATAGACGTCGGCCCGCCTGCGCTCCGGCCGGATCCACCACACGCTGGTCCCGTCGGCCACTACAGTTTCCTGAGTGGGAGCATGCTGTTCCAGGCGCAAATTCAAAGGGCCGGCCCAGAACAGACGCCCGCTTCCCCGCACCTGCCTGGCCTCGTCGGCGCCTACCGCCGCGTAATCGCTTTGGCGGATAAATTCCGCTTCCAGGCTCTTGACGCGGGCGGAATTATCCTGCACCCGGACGGCTAGGTCCAGCAATTCCCGGCCCGCCGCCGGAGGAGAGTCTTCCGCTCCGGCCAGTAAAGGAAGCCAGATTAACAGGGATGCGCTCAAGGCTAAAAATTTTTTCATACTGTCACTCTTTAATAAAAACATGAACTGCTTAGTTTTTGTGTCTAATTATGGTTTAAAAACTTTAAACCATTGCTTCCCGCCCGCCCTTTAAGGCCCGGGCCAAGTTTACCTCTTTTTTGCCGTTCAGGGAAGCGTCATTGCTCCGAAGAAAGGCCGCTGCTACGCTGTAAAAAACGTTTCCGCACAAAACGCAACAGCAAACGCAACAGCAAAGGCGCGCTTCATCACTGCCTTTTCAGCACCTCGCGGGGGCGGGAACCGTCGCTGGGCCCGACGATCCCTTCGCGCTCCATTTGTTCTATCATGCGGGCGGCCCGGTTATAGCCCACCCGCAGGCGGCGCTGCACATAAGAAATGGAGGCCTGCCCGCTCTGCTGCACCAGAAGGACAGCGTCGCCGTAGCGTTGGTCTTCCTCCTCCTCCCCGCCGTTGTCCTCGTCCTCGTCCGGGCTGCGGACAATAGCCTCATCATACTGGGGCGAAGCCTGTCCTTTGACAAAATCCGCCACTTTTTCTATTTCCTCGTCACTGACAAAAGCCCCGTGCAGGCGAACCAGCCCGGAAGTGCCGGGAGGAAGAAAAAGCATATCCCCGGCGCCCAGCAGATTTTCCGCTCCCTGGGTGTCTAAAATGGTGCGGCTGTCAATGCGGCTGGAGACCTGAAAAGAAAGCCGGGCGGGAAAATTGGCCTTGATCAGGCCGGTGATCACATCCACACTGGGCCGCTGCGTGGCCAGAGCCAGGTGTATGCCAGCCGCTCTGGCCATCTGGGCCAGACGGGTGATAAGAGTCTCCACCTCTTTGGAAGCCACCATCATCAGATCCGCCAGCTCATCTATAATTATAAGGATATAGGGCAGGATTTCCCCATCACCCCAGGAAGTTATCTTCTGATTGTAAGAAGCGATATTGCGCACCCCTTTTTCCGCCAGCAGGTCATAGCGCCTCTCCATTTCCGCCACTGCCCAGCGCAGGCCGGCGGTAGCCTCTTTGGGATGAGTTATTACCGGATAGAGAAGATGGGGTATATCATTATAGGCGGATAATTCAATGCGCTTGGGGTCCACCATCAAAAGACGCGCCTGTTGGGGGGTAGCCCGGTAAAGAATGGATAAAATCAAAGTGTTTATAAACACGCTTTTACCCGCGCCGGTAGCGCCGGCGATCAGCAGGTGGGGCATCCGGCTGAGATCGCTCACCACCGGCCGGCCCAGAATATTTTTTCCCAGAGCCACGGTCAGAGGGGATTGGCTGCGGCGGTATTCCTCTGAGGCCAGCAGTTCGCGCAGATAGACCACTTCCCGCTCCGGGCTGGGAATTTCAATGCCAATGACCGATTTGCCGGGAATAGGCGCCACAATCCGCACCGAAGCGGCTTTCAGATTCATGGCCAGATCATCGCTCAAACCGGAAACTTTGCTGATTTTCACTCCCGGGGCGGGTTTAAATTCATACATGGTGACCACCGGGCCGGGCGCCACTTCCATTACCTGCCCCTGAACCCCGAAGTTGGCCAGCTTTTCCTGAAGCAGACGGGAATTTTCAGCCAGGATATCATTGTGGGTGGCGGCCCTGACGCCGGCCGGGACCTGCAGAAGTTCCAGCGCGGGAAGCTGATAGCCAATTTCCGTCTCCGTCAGGGCCTGGCCTGATTCCTGGGCCACTGGCCCGTCCTGACGGGGCAAAATACGCGGCGCGGACGCCTCCGCGGACGGCTCCGGGCAAGGCAAAATACACGGCGCGGACGCCTCCTCTTCTTCAGCGCCAGGATAAGCCGGGACGGCGGAAGGAATTCCGGTTTCCTCTTCCTCCCCGCCGCTGTCATATTCTTCCCCGCCGCCCTCTTCTTCAAGGCCAAGTCCAATCTCTTCCTCAAGGCCAAGTCCGATCTCTTCCCGCCGCTGTTCTTCATCCTCCTCACCTGGCAAAGGCGCTTGCGGGTAGGCGGAAAATATCATCCGGTCCCGGCCGGCGGAAGCAGCCGGCTCAGCGGGGGCCGGGCCGGGAATAAACATAAAGGCGGGCGGCTCCAAGGCCGGCACGGTTTCCCCGGGATGGCTGTCGATAGCGATATCCACCGCTATATCCCGGAAATCCTCGGCCGCGGCCAAGCCGGGAGAGACCGGTTCACCGTCTTCATGCCCATAGGCAGGCTCATTCATTGGATAATTCCATTCCGGGGCATAGGGATGCCGCCGGGGATCAGGCGGATCCTCTCCTGTCTGACGGGCGGCGTCGCGCACTCCCTGTAAAATGGCCTGGCGCATCAGTTCCTGCTCATCCAGGGCTTCCGGTCCGGATTCGCGGTTTTTATTCCAGTTCCACAGCCAGGGGAGTACGCTTAAGCATATTCCCAGCAAACCCAGGAGACAAAAATTGAGGAGCAGCAAAATACTGGCCCAGCCTCCCAGCTGCGCCTCCAGAGACAAAGCCAGCTCCCGGCCGCCCGGCCCGCTCCAGGTTCCCGTCTGGCCGCTGTCCGCCGCGGATCCGTACATGCCCAGCAGGCAGGACAAACACATCATGCTCCAGATTATTCCGGAACACATAAGAAACAGGGAATTGAAGGCCCGGCCGCGCAAAATCATAAGCAGGGCCAGCAGGCAGGCCAGAGGCAGCATCCAGGCCAGCCGGCCGAAGCGGTAATATAAAACTTCACTGAGAAAAGCGCCCCCGGCGCCCAGCCAATTGCCCGCCCCTCCGCCGTCCGGGCCGGGATTCAGTAAAGCCAGGCCCAAAAAAATTCCGGCCAGGGCAAATAAAGCGGCCAGAACAAATCCGGCCCACTGGTGCATGGTCAGCTCCGCGGAAGAGAAAAAATGCTGCTGCCGGCTCATTAACCCGCATCTCCCCCCAGGGCCGCCCCGGAAGCGGAAAAAGCCGTTTTAAAATATTGCCAAAAAATCATTTTAATTAAAATATTGTAATAAATTATCTTAGTTATGCAACTTTATTATTTCTTCTCTGACTTGCCCGGCCAAGCGATCGCGCTGTTTTAAATTCATATCATCCAGGGGAATGGGCCGACCGATGCGCACTTCTATCCGCCCCGGGCGTATGAAAACAAGTTTGGGCGGTAAAATTTTATTGGCCCCCAGGATCAAAGCGGGCACAACCGGCTGCCGGGCGGTCAGGGCCAGCAAAAAACCGCCGGATTTAAATTCTCCCAACCTGCCGTCCCGGGAGCGGGTGCCTTCAGGAAAAATGACCACACTGGCCCCGGCTTTAATCCGGGCGGAGGCGTCAGCCAGGCTCTGCATGGAGGCGCGGCGGTTGGACCTGTCCATGGGAACATAACCGGCAGCGCGCAGCGACTGGCCGAACAGAGGGATGCGAAAAAGTTCTTTTTTAGCTATCCATCTGAAATTGCTGGGTAACGCTCGGAAAAGCACCGGTATGTCCAAAGCGGAGGAATGGTTGCAGGCAAAGACATAAGGCTGACCGGGGGTCAACTTTTCCCTCCCGCTGATTTTAACGGCGCATCCTGTCCCCAACAAAAGCATCCGTGCCCACAAGGCGGCCAGCGGCTGAAGTTTTTTATCGCCCATCCCCAGCAAACCGCACATTATGACTATGCTGCTGAACAGAGCGGTGATGAGCAGCACCCAGGGAATTGCCCAGATTGACCATATTATACGTATTATCATCAAATCTTTCATCTTGAAGCAATTATAACCGTATGTTACATTCATTACAAAGGAGATATTGCAATGGCGCGAGGCATAAACAAAGTAATTCTAGTAGGGCATCTGGGCGCGGATCCGGAAATAAAATACACCGCCTCGGGAAGCGCCCTGTGTACTTTCCGGCTGGCCACCACCGAATCTTTTAACGACCGCGACGGGCAGCAACAGACGCGTACAGAATGGCACCGCATTGTCACCTGGGGCAAATTGGCGGAAAATTGCGGCCAGTATTTGAGTAAAGGCCGGTTGGCCTATGTGGAAGGCAGCATCCGTACCCGCAGTTGGGATGACAATAGCGGGGTCAAACGCTACATGACCGAGATCAACGCCCGGGAAGTGCAGTTTTTAAGCGGCGGCGGCGGACAGGACTCCGGCGAACAGTACAGCCCTGACATGCCTCCCGCTCCTGACGAGGATATACCCTTTTAAACCGGGCTAGGGCCGGCTTATGACACTCGCTTAAGGTTTCTTGCCGCCAGATTCCGAACCGCGCCGGGCGGGGCTTCACCCGCCGGTATAGGAGCATTTTCATGTAGTTGCGGCAGAATATCCTTGACCGGAGGCGGTCGTTTCCTCAAAAGCCGGGGCGGGATTTTAAATTTATTTTTTGCAAGGCGCTTTTTCCCTTTACTTATTTCTTATGATCAGGCATTATTTATATTAATTTAAACTAATTGTTTTGCCAGGGCGGGCGCTTGGATCTCAAACAGGGTCAAAGTTGAAGTCATGGTTTATTTGCAGTGTAAAATTAAAAATTTTGTCGGCAAATGTCCTTAAATTATAATTGTGTCTCGGGGCGCAGATATTTCCAGGCGTTCGCGCTGGGGTTAAAGCCCAGGAGGCAGGCTAGAATCATAATTTTTAAAAATAGGAGGATATAGTAATGGGTTTTGTACTAAGTGACGAGCAAAAAGCCGTCCAGAAAGTAGTCCGTGAGTTTGTAGAAAAAAATATTGTTCCTACTGTAAAAGAACGCGATGAAAAATGTATTTTTGACCGGAAACTAACCGATGGTTTGTATGAAATAGGCGTGCAGGGCCTGTTCCATGACAAAAAATACGGCGGTGGCGGGGGCCTTGTTCAGACTTATGCCGTTGCTCTGGAAGAAGTATGCAGACACGATATCGGCATCGCCGCCGCCACTTCGGTAACCTCCTGTCTTTATGCCTGGCCTACCTGGTTCTATGGCACTGAAGAACAGAGAGAAAGATTCTTAAGACCGATTTTGAACGGCCCCAAACTCGGCTCCTTCGGCCTGACCGAACCCAATGCCGGTTCCGACGCCGCCATGCAGCAGACGGTAGCGGTAAAAGACGGGAATAACTACATTATCAACGGCTCCAAAAAATTCATCACCAACGCCGGTGAAAACGACTTCATTCTTGTTTTCACCATGACCGACCAGAGCAAAGGTACCAAGGGCATTACCGCCTTCCTGATGGAAGGGAATACTCCCGGCATAACCTATGGCCGCCCCGAACTCAAAATGGGGATTAACACCTCCATGCAGCGCGAAGTCTATTTTAATGATGTTAAGGTCGGCAAAAACCAATTGCTGGGCGAAGAAGGCATCGGCTTCCGCATTGCCATGAAAACTCTGGATCTGGGCCGCATCAGCGTGGCTACCCAGGGTGTGGGCCTGGCCCAGGGCGCTTTGGATCATGCCATTAAATACACCAAAGAAAGGGTGCAGTTCGGCCGGCCCATCGCCTCCAATCAGGCATTGCAGTTCATGATGGCTGACATGCAGAACTTGGTGGACACCTCCCGCATGCTGCTGTGGAGAGCCGCTTATAATATGGACCATGGCCTGCCCTATGCCCTCGAAGCTTCTCAGGCCAAACTGTTCGCCACTGACGCGGGGATGAAGGTCGCCACTGACGCGGTGCAGTTGTTCGGCGGTTACGGCTTCATCAAAGACTTCCCGGTGGAACGCCTGATGCGCGACGCCAAGATTGCCCAGATTTACGAAGGCACCAACCAGATCCAGCGGATGGTTATTGCCAGCCAAATCCTGCGCTAATCTTTAGCTGACAATTAGACTCTGTCCGGCATGGGAGAAATCCCATGCCGGTTTTTTATGGCGCCCCTGCATGGCACCAATTTTGCATATTTAAAAAGCAAAGTGGACTTTTCCCATTATCAGGAGTTTAATTGCCATGCAGACATCTCTGGCCGCTACCGCCCCTCTCTTGCAGGCGGCAGTTATTTCCCAGCTGGCTTTGCCCAGCCAATCCGTGTTGCGCGCCTATTTGCAAAGCAGGCTGAAAGCGGAAGCCAACAACGAATCCAGCCCGGATCCGGGCTTCACCAAAGCCGGCCGTCTGGCTATGTGGCTTTTCAGCAGGCAGGATAAACAAGTGAACAGCTATCCTTTACTGTATACCTCGCTTGCCCTGGCCCATCCTAATTAGCCGATCCTGAAAAAACCGGCTTCGGCTTTTTCAGAAAAAAACTCTTCCCTTGGCCGCAATTTACTTGTGGCCAAGGCTGGCAAAAACCAACCAAACCGGTAAAATGTTTTTAATTTGACTGTTCTCTGCCGCGATTTTTAACGGATAAAAACCGAATCTGAATAGTTATGAGATTAAGCCCCAAAAAACAGCTTGTTCCCATGTTTCAGACTTCACCTTTCTCGTTGCCTTCTTGGCGTGCGGATTTTCCCGCAAATCAACAGCGGGTCATACATGAAGCCATGGCAGACAGCTTTGCCTCTATCCCACCGGGCCTGTCCGGGCGGCTGCCCCAAGCGGCGCTGGAGCGTAGATGCTATAAAATCCCTGAAAAAGCAGTCTTGGCCTTTTTCGGGAACTGCTGTTTAAAAATTGAAACAGAAAAAAACAGATGCTGGCATTTAACAATTTTTGAGGAGGGGCAGGATGATATATAAATGGGAAAAAAATCTGGAAACCGGCAATGTAATAATCGACGCTCAGCATAAGCAATTGATCAACGCAGTAAACAGCCTTTTGGATGCATGCACCCAGGGCAAAGGCCGGCTGGAAGTGGAAACCACTCTGGCTTTTTTGGGAGATTATACCATATCCCACTTTGCCGATGAAGAAGACTTGCAGATAAAGGCCAATTATCCCGAGTATCCGGCGCATAAAAAATATCACGATGACTTTAAGGTCACATTTACGGAATTCGCCCAGAAACTGAAAAAGGAAGGGCCTACCGATGAGTTGGTAGGTGAAGTTTATGTGAGCATTGGCGACTGGCTTACCCATCATATCAAGTACGAAGACGCCAAAATGGCCGCTTATGTGCAACGCGCCGGCGCGGCCTAGCAACTCATGCTTTTATTAGAGACCTGTTGCATATTTGCAAATATGCAACAGGTCTCTTTTTGGGTTTTTACTCTGGCAAAACAGCCCGGCGACTGTTCCGGCCGGCGAAAATCACACTTTTTGCCGGCCGGGGTCTTAACTCTCGCCAAAATCACAAATTTTGGCGATACTCGTGAAAATCCCAAGGATTTTCACGAAATCTAATACAGGCCCAATTTTTCCTGGGTCTGGGGGCCGGCCACGCCGTCCGCTCTCAGTCCCTTGGCGCTCTGGAAACGGCGCACCGCCGCGCCTACTTCGGGGCTGAACATGCCGTCCACCGGCCCGTCATAGACTCCGGCCTGATTGAGGGCTTCCTGCAGAAACTCCACTTCCAGGCCCTGGCTGCCTTCCTTCATCTGCAGCGCGTTATTTCTACCCTGGCCCATCTGATACATCCGGACGCGGGCCAGCTTTATATAGTCATCCCGCGCGGAATCCGAAGCGCCGTCCAGATCGGCCAGGCGCCGGCTCTCCAGTTCCATGGCCTCCTGCCGGGCACGCAGGAGTTCGCTGTCCCTGGTCAGGGAACTGTGGGCCAGCAAGGCCCTGTTATCGGCCACAATGGCTTCGGCCTGCTCATAGTTGCCGGCCCTGGCCTCATCCAGGGCTTTGACATAGTTGGCGTCCACCCGCGCGGCCAGCACCAGAGCCTGAATATCCACATTTATGCTGGCTCTCTGGCGCCCCCGGTTGGGGCTGACTTCCACCCACAAAGGCACAGTCACATCCTGCCGGCCTCCGGTTTCGTCAAGGGAATTGTAGCGCAGATTCAGGACTCCCAACTCCAGCAGCCGATCCCGGTCTTTGGGCGACGGTTTTACGGTCATCTCTATGACCATGGTCCGTTCTTCATCGCCGTAAAAATCACTGATATCCACCATGTATTCATTTCCCCGCCGCTCCAGGGTATAGCCGTAAACGCGCGCCTCCAGGACATTGTCATTTAAATTGAGAACAAGAGTTATATCCTTGCTTACCCCGGCCATAGCATCCTTGAGTTCGCGGTCAAAATAGCGCTCCGCGTCTTGGGGGCGTCGGATATAATAATAATTGCCTCCGCCCTTCTGGGCGAGAAGCTGCATTAATTCCTCGTCATAATCACTGCCCATACCTATAGTGGTCAGGGTTACCCCTTTTTGTCTGAACTGAGCGGCCATATCGGCCAGACTGGAGGGATCGGTCACCCCCACATTGGCCATACCGTCGGAAAGCAGGATCACCCGTTTCTGGCCCGGACTATCCGCCTGTTCCATCTGCCAGAAGCCGACTTCCAGGCCTCCGGACAGGAAAGTGGAACCGCCCGCGGTCAAGGAGCTGGAGCTGATTAAATCCAATATCTGCCCGCGGTTATCCTCGGTCATAGCTGCGGCCGGAAACAGTTCATCCACCATGCTGTCATAGGTCACCAGGGCGGCCGTATCCTTTTCGTCAAGCTGTTCCACCAGGCCGGCGGCCGCGCTGCCGGCATAGTTAAGCTTATCTCCGTCCATGGATCCGGAACGGTCGATGACCAGAGCCAGAGCCAGAGGCGCCTGCTCCGTCAGAGGCGGGGCCTTAAAACGGATCGCCAGAGCTACCCTTTCGGTCTCAGGGGCAATAACACTCTGTTCATATTCCGGCTGCACGGTGATGTCCGTTGCCGGCGGCAAAGGCCCGCTCTTGGCGGCAAAGGCCAAGAGCGGCGCGCCGCCCAAGAGCGCGGCCGCAAAGACGGCGGCGGCCAGACGGCGAAGCGTAAAAAAGGCTTGCATATTTACCTCTCCAAAAGGATTTTCACGAAATCTAATACAGGCCCAATTTTTCCTGGGTCTGGGGGCCAGCCACGCCGTCCGCGCTTAAGCCCTTGGCGCTCTGGAAGCGGCGCACCGCCGCGCTCACTTCGGGGCTGAATATGCCGTCCACCGGCCCGTTATAGAATCCGGCCTGATTGAGGGCTTCCTGCAGAAGCTCCACTTCCAGGCCCTGGCTGCCTTCTTTCATCTGCACCGCGTTGTTTTTGCCCTGCCCGGCCTTATACACCCGGCTGCGCGCCTGCTTTATGTAGTCCTCCTGCATGGCCGCCGGGGCCGCGGCCATTGCCGACATACGCCGCTCTTCCAGTTCCATGGCCTCAAATTTGGAACCCAGCAGTTCACTGTCAGCGGTCAGAGGACTCTGTTCCAGCATGACCTTGTTATCGGCCACAATGGCTTCGGCCTGCTCATAATTGCCGGCCTTGGCCTCATCCAGGGCTTTGGCATAGTTGGCGTCCACCCGCGCGGCCAGCACCAGGGCCTGGGCATCCTGATTTATACTGGCTTGGCGGCGTTCCGGCTCCGGGCTTATTTCCACCCGCAAAGGCAGAACCACTGTTTCCTGAGCGCCTTCGCCGCTTAAGGAGCGGTAGCGCAGATTAAGGGAACCCAAATCCAGCGCCGGGCTGCCGGCCTCCGGTTTTACGGTCAGCTCCATGACCATGGTCCGTTCTTCATCGCCGTAAAAATCGCTGATATCCAGCCCGTATTCATTCCCCTGCCGCTCCACGGTGTAGCCGTAAACGCGCACGTCCAGGACATTGTCATTTAAAGTGAAAGTAAGGGTTATATCCTTGCTCACCCCGGCCATAACCCCTTTGAGTTCACTGGCGAAATAGCGATCCGCGTCCTTGGGGCGGCGGATGTAATAATAGTTGCCCCCGCCCCGCTGGGCAATAAGCTGCATTAAATCCTCATCATAATCCTGGCCCAGGCCCATGGCGGTCAGGGTTACCCCCTTTTGCCTGATCCGGGAAGCCAGGGCGGCCAGACGGGAATGATCAGTCTCTCCCACATTGGCTATGCCGTCGGAAAGCAGGATCACCCGTTTCTGTCCCGGAGCGTCGGCATGCTCCATCTGACGAAAACCGGCTTCCAGGCCTCCGGACAGGAAGGTGGAACCGTCCGCCTCCAGATATTCAACAAGACGCAATACCTTTTGGCGGTTAGCTTTAGTCATGGGTCCGGCGGAAAACAGTTCCTGAACCTGGCTGTTATAGGCCACCAGGGCGACCACGTCTTTGTCATTAAGCTGCTCCATCAGGTTGATGATCGCGCTTTTGGCATAGTTCAGCTTACCGGCGGCGTCCATGGATCCGGAACGGTCAATGACCAGAGCCAGAGCCAGGGGAGACCGCCCGGCGGAAGAGGGGGTCGGAGAAGGCGCCTTAAAGCGGATCACAAGTTCCACTTTTTCGGCATCGGGAGCAATAACTCCCTGTTGATATTCGGCTTGCATGCTGATGGCCGCCGCCGCCGGAGCGCTGCTGAACAGAGCGGCCAGCAAGGCGGCCATGACGGCCAGACGGCAAAGTGTAAAGACAGCTTGCATATTCATCCTCTCTTTATGGTAAATTATGGACGGACCAATTTTGGGCGGAGAAAACCTCCAAAGAAAAGAAAAACCCCAAGAAAATGGTGGAGACGAAGGGGCTCGAACCCTCGGCCTGCGCATTGCGAACGCGCCGCTCTCCCAACTGAGCTACGTCCCCCAAAAACGAGTTTCCTCAAGAATACCAGCCATTGCGCCAAAGTCAAGGCCGCTTCAAAGTCAAGGCCGCTTCGCGATAACTGTTTTATTCTTTTCTTTCTTCCAGCCGGAATTCAAGTCTTTGATGGTTTGCGGAAGTTTTTTCATTCTTCCTGGATCGCAAGGCCGGTTTTTAGACGCCGGTTATCCGGAACCAGCTTGCGCCAGTCATGCCGGCGCAACAAGTTATCCACCGAATATAATTTGAGTTTCAAATTCTGAGAGTGTTTCTAATGATTGGGAGCGGTTAAATCCTTAAGGGTTTTGAGACGATATATCATTCTTGAAGCACCACTCTCAAACAGCTTGCCTTGCCCCAGGGGCCGGTTTGGGTTATCCTTTAACAGGAGGGGAATGATAACCCATGGATAAAAAACCGCTGTCGCCCAAAAATGATTTTGTCTTCCACAA
>JAIRYI010000072.1 GCA_031267815.1 Desulfarculales bacterium
AGATCTTTGGCTTCCCTGGTCATCCGGTCGGTCATTTCAACAGGCATTTGCGGAACATAAAAGCTGACGTAATTGGAAAGTTCCGGAGCTACATACAAAACGGTTACTTTGGCGTTATAGGCCCTGGCCAGACTGGCGGCATACTCGGCCACCTGAGGGCTGAGATCGCTTAAATCCAGGGCGCAGAGAATACTTTCTATTTTAATCATAATTAAGATGCCTCCTTAAATGTTTTGCGGGCGGCAAGGTTAATCACAGCGGCCAAAATATTTCCGCTTCCGGCCCGCGGAAAAAGGGAAGCAGATACTATAGACGCAGGATCTTCCGGCCGCACCCCAATCAAGGGGTTTTAGTTTTTGCCCGGACTTTACCCGTGTAATAATCCTGCAAAGGAGATACAGCCCATTGCCCGGATACGCTTAATCCTTCCACCACCGCCCGCAGGGCCGGGATAGTGGTGAGCAGGGTAACATCCAGGCGCAGCGCCTCTTCTCTGATTTTGCTGGCGTCATGGACGGACTGAGGATTGCTGACGGTATTGACAATCATGCCCGCCTTTCCGTCGCGCATGATATCCAGCAAATTGGGACGGGCGCCGATTTTGCTGACCGTTTGACTGTCAATTCCCGCTTCTGTCAGGGTCTGGCCGGTGCCGGGGGTGGCGTAAAGGCTGAAGCCCAGCTTTTTCAGTTCAGCGGCCAAAGGGGCCAGAGCGTTTTTATCCCGGTCGCTCACCGACAGAATAATGCCGCCTTCATAGGGAATGGGGGTGCCGGCCGCGGCCTGGGCTTTCAGAAAAGCCAGGCCGAAATTGAGATCAATGCCCATGACCTCGCCGGTGGAGCGCATCTCCGGCCCCAGACCGATGAGAGCGCCGGGGAATCTTTCAAAAGGAAGCACAGCCTCTTTGACCGCGCAGTAGTCAATCACCGGCTCCCGTTTGAAATCAAGATCGTCCAGATTCATCCCGGCCATGATTTTCACCGCCATTCCGGCCAGGGAACAGCCGATGGTTTTGGAAACAAAAGGCACGGTGCGGCTGGCTCTGGGATTTACTTCCAGCACATGGACAACGCCTCTTTGCACCGCGAACTGAATATTGAGCAACCCTTTTACATGTAAAGCTATGCCCAACTGCCCGGTGTATTCACGGATAGTGTCAAGGGTGAGCGCGCTCAGAGTGTGGGTGGGGATGGAACAGCAGGAATCTCCGGAATGAACGCCGGCCTGCTCGATATGCTCCATAATGGCGGCAACAGTTACGGAGGTCCCGTCGCTCAAGGCGTCCACATCGACTTCAACGGCGTCTTCCAGAAATTTGTCGATTAAAATAGGCGCGTCGCTTTTGAGGCTGGATCCGGTAACTTTACCGGTCACATAGTCCCGCAGCGAGTGTTCGTCATGCATCACTCCCATAGCCCTCCCTCCCAGGACAAAAGAAGGGCGGACCATTACCGGATAGCCTATTTCCTGGGCAATGCGGCAGGCGCTTTCCAGATTATAACCCATACCGCTTTGGGGCTGGGGAATGCCCAGGGAAGCGGCCAGACGGTTAAATTCATCCCGGTCTTCGGCCCTGGCAATACTAGCCGGGCTGGTGCCCCAGACAGACAGGCCGGCCTTTTCCAGGTCCCGGGCCAGGTTGAGCGGGGTCTGACCTCCGAACTGGACAATGATTCCGTCCGGCTTTTCCAAAGCGCAGATAGCCAGCACATCTTCCGCGGTTACCGGCTCAAAATAAAGGCGGTCCACGCTGTCAAAGTCGGTGGAGACGGTTTCCGGGTTGGAATTAATCATGATCGCGGTCAGGCCCATTTCCCGCAGATACCGGGCCGCCTGCACACAGCAGTAGTCGAATTCTATGCCCTGGCCGATGCGGTTGGGCCCGCCGCCCAGAATAACCACTCTTTTTTTCCGGGCCGGAGGCAAAGGCGAGCTTTGCGTTTGTGAGTTCAGAGCTTCACCGGGCGCGGAGTCGGGGCTGAGGGCGTCGTAAGTGGAATAGAAATAAGGAGTAAGGGCGGCAAACTCGCCCGCGCAGGTGTCCACGCCGCGGTAAACGGGAAAAATTCCCGCCCGCATACGAAAGGACCGGATATCTTCCTCCCGGATCGGAAGCGCGGTTTCGCTGACAATATTGCTTATCTGGCGGTCGCTGAACCCTTGGGCTTTGATGTAGCGCGCAAGCTTTCGCGCGGAAGCGGAAATACCGGCCCCGGAGGCGGCCAAGAGAGAGGGAAGTTCATCGGCAATCAGCTGCTCGCATTGGACAATTTGCTCAATCTGGAGCAGGAACCAGGGGTCGATGCCAGTATGCCGCCCGGCTTCATCAAGGCTTAAGCCCAGTTTGACGGCCTCATAGAGATGGAGGATGCGTCCGGGACCGGGTTTTTGCAGCAAGGGAATAAGTTCATTCAGGCGCTGGCCGGGAGAGCTTAAATAACCGTTTTCCTGAACTTCTCCCGGTTGGGCCATAAGGCCGCTCAAACCTGTTTCCAGGCCGCGCAGGGCTTTTTGCAGGGCCTCGCGGAAATTGCCGCCCAAAGCCATGGTTTCTCCCACCGCGTGCATGCTCATGCCCAGCACTTCGGAGGCGCCGGTGAATTTTTCGAAATCAAAGCGGGGTATTTTGACCACGCAGTAATCCAGGGCCGGCTCAAAGCAGGCGGAAGTTCCGGTTATATCATTTTTAAGCTCATCCAGGCGGTAACCCAGAGCCAGTTTGGCCGCTACCCTGGCGATGGGGTAACCAGTGGCCTTGCTGGCCAGAGCGGAAGAGCGCGATACCCTGGGATTCATTTCCACAATTACCCGCCGCCCGCTCAAAGGGTTGATGGCGAATTGAATATTACAGCCGCCGGTATCCACTCCCACCCGGCGCACCACCGCCAAGGCGTCTTCGCGCATGGCCTGATATTCGGGCTCGGCCAGAGTCTGAATAGGGCTTACGGTAATGGAGTCACCGGTGTGAATGCCCATGGGGTCGAGATTTTCGATCCCGCAAACCACCACCGCGTTGTCGCTGTTATCCCGCATTACCTCCAGTTCCATTTCCTTCCAGCCCAGCACCGACTCCTCAATGAGTACCTGGCCGGTGGGAGAAGCGCTCAGGCCTTTGCTCACCAAATCGGAAAATTCCTCCCGGTTGTAAGCCACCCCGCCTCCTTTTCCTCCCAAGGTGTAAGAAGGACGGATAATGAGAGGAAAGCGCAGACGGGAGAGCATGGCCAGAGCCTCCGCCTCGCTGGTGGCCAGCCCCCCCAGGGGCAGATCCAGCCCGATTCCCAGCATGGCCTGACGGAAGGCCTGGCGGTTTTCCGCCAGTTCGATAGCTTCCGGGGGAGCTCCGATCATTTTCACTTCAAACTCAGCCAGCACTCCGGCGTGATAAAGTTCCATAGCCAAATTAAGCGCGGTCTGGCCGCCCAAAGTGGGCAGCAGGGCGTCAGGCCGCTCTTGGGCGATGACAGCGGCGGCCATCTCCACCGTGAGCGGTTCTATATAAGTGCGGTCGCTGTAGCCGGGATCGGTCATGATGGTGGCCGGATTGGAGTTGAGCAGGATAATCCGGCAGCCTTCTTCTTTTAAAGCCCGGCAGGCCTGGGTGCCGGAATAGTCAAACTCGCAGGCCTGACCTATGACTATGGGGCCTGAACCCAGCAGCATGATTGTGTTGAGATCCTGGCGTTTAGGCATTGGCTGTTCCTGTAATCATATTGCGGAATTTTATGAAGGCGTCCCTGGCGTCATAGGGGCCGGGGCTGGCTTCAGGATGAAATTGCAGGGAAACAACTCTGTTGTCCCGGCATTCCAGACCTTCCAGAGTATGGTCGTTAAGATTCATATGGGTGATGTTTATGTTGGAAGCCAGACTGTCCGGATCCACACAGAAGCCGTGATTCTGGCTGGTTATGAGTACCCTGCCGGTCAAGAAATTTTTTACCGGATGGTTCACCCCGTGATGACCGAAAGGCAGTTTATAAGTTCGCCCTCCCATGGCCAGAGCCAGAATCTGATGTCCCAGGCAGATGCCCAGCAGAGGCAGGCGTCCCAAAAGCCGTTGGGCGGTTTTGATAATATCGGAACAGGCGCCAGGGTCGCCGGGGCCGTTACTTAAAAAAACGCCGGCTGGCTGGCTGGCCAGGATGGTTTCGGCGTCGGTGCGGGCCGGCCACACTCTGGGCCGCATACCCTGGTCCATAAAGCAATTGAGAATGGAGCGTTTGAGGCCCAGATCCAAAACCGCGATATTGAGAACGGGCTGGGCAATTCCTTCAGTCACCGGCATCGCGGGAGAATATTCATAATTGCAGCTCACCTCCGCGGTCAGATCCAACCCCTGCATGGAAGGCAAAGCCCGCGCTCTTTGCAAAAGAGATTTTTTGTCCAGATCAACGGCGCTGATTATGCCGTTGCGCGCTCCGCCGTCGCGGATATGCATAGTCAGAGCCCTGGTATCAATGCCGCTGATGGCGGTAAGGCCGGCCGCGGCCATGCTTTCGTCCAAAGCGCCTTCCGCCCGCCAGTGGGGAAATTTGCCCGGAGGGGTGATCTGCAGCTCATGGAAGACCGCTCCCGCCGCCTGGGGGCGGAAAGACTGATCATCACAGGAGCTTACTCCGTAATTGCCCACATGCGCGGCGGTGAAAACCACTATCTGGCCATAATAAGAGGGATCGGTCAGGGTCTCCTGGTATCCGGCCATGCTGGTGGTGAAAATTACTTCACCTTTAGCTTCCCGGCAGGCGCCGCGAGCCTGACCGGAAAAACAAATTCCATCGTCAAGCATGAGGAGGGCGGGCCGGGTTCCCGGGAATTGAGAGGTCCCCGCCTCCTGTCCCTCGCCGGATAACTGTCTGCTGTCAGTCAAAATTTTTCTCCAAAATTGAGTCCCCGCGACGGACTGTTTGATTTTTCCCCTGAAAAACTGTTATTTTCCCCCAAGATTGCCTTGGGTCCGCAGTAAGAGGCCTGTCGCATATTGCAAATATGCGGAAACCAAAAGCTGAAGTTTTGGGATCGTTCCCGCCGCACCCCGCTCGCTTAAAAAGACAGTGAAAACGCTTTGCTAATGGGTACCGGCAATCCTTGATTTTGCCGCCGTCAAATTTAGGAGGCACATAAATTACATATCTGTAACAATTTTAATTTTTATTCTACGTTTTAGTAGATAATTTACTTGGCATATTAATTTTTGTCAATCCCCCGCCCCGTTTTTCCCTGGCCCAAGCGCCTTTTTATCTGTTTTTCTTTTCTCCCGCATTTTATCCGCTCCTGGGGCTGTGTTTTTATTATGTGATTTAACGTATAATTCGAAACGGTTATGTAACAGCGTCTGTTTATCCGCTTCTCTTTGTCCGCCGCCGTCATTTCAGCGGCATACAAGTTGCTTATAATTTTAACCGGCAGAGGTTAAAAATCTCTTGCCCCCAAATTTTTATAATATCAAATTTTGGGCATTGGGCAAAAATAAAATCAGGGTGGATTTTTTTGTCCGCTGGCATGGGTTGATCCCTCTGTCACCTTTAACCGCCAAAAATATAAGGAGATTTGTAAATGTCTTTTTCTCCCCGCAACCGGGCCCGTTTCGCTGTCGCCGATGACCAGTTTGTGGATCAGCCTGCCGATTACAAGAATTACAGCCAGATATACGGTCAGGACGTCTTTAATATGCGGGTTATGCGCGAAAGGCTGCCCCAAAATGTGTATGAGCGCCTGGAACAGGTGGCGCGCCTGGGCCAGTCCCTGGCGGAAGGCGACGCCGATGTGATTGCCAGCGCCATGAAAGACTGGGCCATTGAAAAAGGGGCCACTCACTATACCCATTGGTTTCAGCCCATGACCAGCCTCACCGCGGAAAAGCATGACGCTTTCGCCGTACCCACCTCCGGAGGCTACATGATCAATGAATTTTCCGGCAAAATGCTGATCAAGGGCGAACCGGACGCCTCTTCTTTCCCTTCCGGGGGGCTGCGCACCACTTTTGAAGCGCGGGGGTATACAGCCTGGGACCCCACCAGCCCGGCTTTTGTCATGGGAAACCGCTGGGGCAAAACTCTGTATATTCCGACTCTGTTCATGTCTTACACGGGCGAGTCCCTGGACCGCAAGACCCCGCTTTTGCGTTCGCTGAACGCGCTTTCCAAGCAGGCTTTGCGCATTTTGCGCCTGTTCGGCAACACCACCGCCACCAAAGTGCAGGGCATGGTGGGGGCGGAACAGGAATATTTCCTGGTGGATCGGCGTTACGCCAAACTGCGCATGGACCTGCTTCTGGCCGGACGCACGGTTTACGGGGCCATGCCCAGCAAAGGTCAGGAGCTGGAAGATCAGTATTTCGGCGCCATCAGCCCCAGAATTATTGATTTCATGGGCGATGTGGAGGCCCGCATGGTGGCCCTGGGCATACCGGCCCGCACCCGTCATAATGAAGTGGCTCCCAGCCAGTTTGAGCTGGCACCTCTATATGAGGAGGCCAACCTGGCCACTGATCATAACATGCTCACGATGGTACTCCTGCGCGCCACCGCCGAACGCCACGGTTTAATGTGCCTGCTCCATGAAAAACCTTTTGCCGGCATTAACGGCTCAGGCAAGCACAACAACTGGTCTCTGTGCGATTCCGACGGCAACAATCTCCTTGAACCCGGTTCCACTCCCCTGGACAATGCCCAGTTCCTGGTTTTTCTGGCGGCTGTTTTACGCGCCGTGCATCTTCACGCCCCGGTCTTACGTTTAGGCACGGTGGGAGCTGGCAATGACCACCGCCTGGGCGCCAACGAAGCCCCGCCGGCCATTATTTCAGTATTTTTGGGAGCCCAGCTCACTAATCTCATCGAGGGCATTGCCGCCGGCAAAGCTGACGGTTCCGGCTGGAAACGCGGCACCATGGAAATAGGGGTGTCCACCATACCGCCTCTGCCCAAAGATATTTCCGACCGCAACCGCACCAGCCCCTTTGCCTTCACCGGCAACAAATTTGAATTCCGGGCAGTGGGATCCTCCCAGTCCATATCCCCGGCCAATTTTGCCCTGAACGCCGCGGTGGCCTGCGCTTTGGATGATATCGCCACCGAGCTGGAGGCCGGAGCGGCTAAAGGCGTTCCCTTGAATCAGGCGGTGCAGACCTTGCTGGCCCGCCTTTTCAAAGAACATCTGCCCGTGGTTTTCAACGGCAACGGCTATGCGGAACAGTGGCAGGAAGAAGCGGCCCGGCGCGGCCTGCCCAATCTTAAAGACAGCGTCGCGGCTCTGGCCCGTTACAGCGACAAGGATGTAATGGATGTATTCCTGCGTCACGGAATATTGGACGCCAGGGAACAGCTGGCCCGGCAGGAAATCCTGCTGGAGGCCTATCTCAAAAATGTGCTGGTGGAGACCAAACTTACTTCTCAGATGGGCCGGTCGGTCATCCTGCCCGCGGTGCTGAAATATCTGCGCCAGAGCGCCGAGCTGGCGGCCCGCACCCAAGAGCTTACCGGAGAAACCGCTTCTTTCGAAGAACAGTATTATAAAAAACTGCGGGTTCAGGCTTCAGGCCTGCTTAGTTCTCTGGACGAGCTGGATAAGCGCCATCAGGAATTAAATGAACTGGACCGCGAAATAATGGAAAAAGCGGAAATGGCCAGAGACGTCCTGCTGCCTCTGATGGCCCAGTGCCGGCGGCATGCCGACGCGCTGGAAGAAATGATTGACGACGATATCTGGCCTTTACCAAAATATGACGAATTATTATGGCATCGCTGATGTGGGGGGCGTGCCGGCATTATCATCCACCCATCGGTGACACTTTTGCGTATATCTGACCTGTGATGACAAACTATGATGACAAATATAATTTTCAGCAGTTATTTTCCAAGATAATGCCAGCGCGCCCCGATTTTGGGCATGCTGTGCCGCGGCTATGCTTACATCAATTATTACAGTTACTGACATTTGGATACATCTCGAGCCTGGCGATTGGCGACAATATTAAACAACAATAAATACAAGGAGGATGTTATGAGATTTATGAAACTGGCCATTGCTCTTGTGACTTTGGGGGTCATGCTGGGAGGCGTAACCGCCAGAGCGGCCGAAAACACCATTAAAGTTGGCATATTGCATTCCCTGTCCGGCACTATGGCCATCAGTGAGACAACACTTAAAGACGCAATGCTCATGTTTATTGATGAACAGAATAAAAGAGGCGGGCTTTTGGGGCAGAAACTGGAAGCCGTGGTTGTGGATCCGGCCTCAGACTGGCCTATGTTTGCCGAAAAAGCCCGCGCCCTCCTGACCCAGGATAAAGTGGCGGCGGTATTCGGCTGCTGGACTTCAGTTTCCAGAAAATCGGTGCTGCCGGTATTTGAAGAGGCCAACGGTCTGTTGTTTTACCCGGTGCAGTATGAAGGCCAGGAATCTTCGCGCAATGTCATCTATACCGGCGCCGCCCCTAATCAGCAGGCCATTCCGGCGGTGGACTATCTGTTAAAGGAAATGGGGATAAAACGCTTTGTCCTGGCGGGAACTGATTATGTTTTTCCCCGCACCGCCAACAAAATAGTGGAAGCTTATCTGCTCCGCCAGGGAGTGGCGCAAGACGACATCATGATCAACTATACTCCGTTTGGCTATGCTGACTGGCAATCCATTGTCGCCGATATAAAGCGCTTTGGCAGCGCCGGGCGCAAGACCGCGGTCATTTCCACTATCAACGGCGACGCCAATGTGCCTTTTTACAAAGAGCTGGTCAATCAGGGCATTACCGCCGATCTTATCCCGGTTATGGCTTTTTCGGTGGGAGAAGAGGAGCTTTCCGGCATTGACACCAGACCTCTGGCGGGGCATCTGGCGGCCTGGAATTATTTTATGAGTGTGGAAACCCCGGAAAATGAAGCTTTTATAGAAAAATGGCACGCTTTTGTCAATGATCCCAAAAGAGTTACCAACGATCCGATGGAAGCGCACTACATTGGTTTCAACCTCTGGGTCAAAGCGGTGGAAAAGGCCCGCAGCACTGATGTTGATGATGTGCTGAAGGCCATTGTAGGTTTGGAAGTTCCCAATCTTACCGGAGGCAAGGCGCGGTTGCTTCCCAATCATCATATCACCAAGCCGGTGTTCATAGGCGAAATTACAGAAGAGGGGCAATTCCAGGTGGTCTGGCAGACGCCTGGGGAAATCCCCGGCGACGCCTGGTCTGACTATCTGCCGGAATCCCAGGATCTGGAAGCTGACTGGACCGCTCCGCTCAACTGCGGCAACTACAACCTTAAAACCAAGACTTGCGGCGGCTCAGGCAATTAGCTCTTTCCCGGAAAACCGGCGCCCGCGTCAAGCCGGCGGGGCGCCGGTTTTCAATAACCTCTGATTATTTAGCGCTTTTCAGGAATATCCGGACATGATACGGCATTATTTTCGCCTCCTGTTTATGTTGTTGCCCCTGCTGTGGGCGGCCGCGCCCGGCTCTGTCCTGGCGGGCCAGGGGATTTATCTCCCTCCAGAAGTCAAAGCCAGTTTGAGCAGCCTCAATGTAAACGAGCGGTCCGTGGCTATAGCCGCCCTTATCCAGGATAATTCCGAAGAAGCCGCGGCCTTGCTTTCCGCTTTGCAGGGCGGCGTTTTGTATGTGCAGCGGGAGGAAAATGAGCTTTACCTCCAGGGGCCGGACGGTTTTACGGCGCTGACCGGGACGGAGGCGGTTAATCCGGAGCGCGGCCGGATGCGCCGGGTGGGCACCAATATCCGTCAGCGCGATGAAATAATCAGATTTTTGAATATACGTTCGCTTAAACATCCCCTGGCCGAGACCCGGCGCAAGGCTTCCGCCGCCTTGCTGACCGCGCCCGATATTGAGCCGGCAACTCTGCGCGGCTTGCTGGCGGCGGAGGAAGATACGGTCACCCGCAATAACTATACAAAAATCTTGGCTATTAAAACCCTCAGTGATTCCGGCGCCGGGCGCGCTGAACTGCTGGCGGCGCTGCGCGAACTGACCGTCCTGCACACCCCGGAGGCCCAGCAGCTTATCAGAGCCAGGAGAGCCTCATCCGATCCTCAGATAGCCCAAAGCGCTGACCGCGCCCTTCGCCAGACAGAAGCCACCATTCAGCATATCGCCTTGTTCGAAACCATTTTCTTTGGCCTCAGCCTGGGGTCGGTGCTGGTGCTGATCGCGGTTGGTCTGGCGATCACCTTTGGGGTTATGGGAGTTATAAATATGGCGCACGGCGAGATGGTAATGCTGGGCGCATACACGGTGTGGGGTTTGCAGCAATTGTTGCCAGGACAGGCGGATCTGGCCTTTGTGCTGGCCATTCCCGCCGCTCTGCTGGTAGCCGGCGCAACCGGCGCCCTGATTGAGCGCACGGTGATCCGCTTTTTATATGGCCGCCCCCTTGAAACTCTGCTGGCCACTTTCGGCGTAAGCCTTATTTTGCAGCAACTGGCGCGCACTTTGATCTCTCCCATGAACCGGGCGGTGGAAACTCCGGCTTTTATGAGCGGCATGTGGCAGATCACGGAACATTTCAGCATAACCTGCGGCCGGATGTATATAATCGTATTCTGCCTGGCCGTATTTGCCATGATTTACCTGGTCATGCGCCATACCCGCCTGGGTCTTTCGGTGCGGGCGGTAACCCAGAACCGGGCCATGGCCCGCGCCGTGGGGGTTAATTCTTCCCGGGTGGATACTCTGACCTTTGCCCTGGGTTCAGGAGTAGCCGGGATGGCGGGAGTGGCCTTGAGCCAGTTGACCAATGTGGGGCCTAACCTTGGGCAAAGCTATATTGTCGATTCTTTCATGGTGGTGGTTTTTGGCGGAGTGGGAAATTTGTGGGGAACTCTGGCGGGAGGGCTGATCATTGGCATGGTCAATAAATTTCTGGAGCCCATAAATCCGATCAACGGCGCCATCCTGGCCAAGATTCTGATAATGGCCGGCGTCATTTTATTTATTCAGAAGCATCCGCGCGGCCTGTTCCCGCAGAAAGGCCGCGCGGCGGTACAATAATGCTGACCCGTATTTTTGACCGTCCCACCAGAATATTTTTTCTCTGCGCCCTGTTTTTCAGCGCGGCGGTGATAATTGGCGCCTGTTTCCCTCCGGACGGTTTATGGCATGTTTCCCCTTATACGGTAAGCCTTCTGGGCAAATATCTGTGCTATGCCATCCTGGCTCTGTCCATTGATCTGGTGTGGGGCTATCTGGGCATATTGAGCCTGGGCCACGGCGCTTTTTTCGCTCTGGGCGGTTATGCCTTTGGCATGTACCTGATGCGTCATATAGGAACCCAGGGAGTTTACGCCAGCGCGGAACTGCCCGACTTTATGGTATTTCTCAACTGGAAGGAATTGCCCTGGTATTGGCAGGGTTCGGATATGTTCGTTTTTGCCTGCCTGCTGGCGGTCCTGGTTCCCGGCCTGCTGGCTTTTATTTTTGGCTGGACCGCTTTCCGCTCCCGGGTTTCCGGAGTTTATTTTTCCATCATCAGCCAGGCTATGACTTACGCTCTGATGCTGGCCTTTTATCTCAATGAGCTGGGGTTTGGCGGCAACAACGGGCTGACCGATTTCAAAACCCTGCTGGGGTTTGAAATTCATTCCCCAACCATGACCGTCGCCTTGTTTGCCCTGTCTTCCCTGGCCCTCCTGCTGACTTACTTTCTTTGCCGCCTGCTGGCCAGTTCCCGCTTGGGCCTGGTGTGCATTGCCGTGCGTGACAATGAAGAGCGCATCCGTTTCACCGGTTACCGGGTGGAGCATATCAAACTGGCGGTGTTTACCCTTTCAGCCATGCTGGCCGGAATAGCCGGCGCCCTTTATGTCCCGCAGGTGGGCATAATAAACCCCAGTGTTTTTTCGCCGCTGTTTTCCGTGGAAATGGTGATATGCGTGGCGCTGGGGGGCCGCGGCCTCCTGTACGGGGCGGTGCTGGGCGCTTTTGTCATTAATTTCGCCAAAAGCTGGCTCACCACCGCCCTGCCCGATTCCTGGCTTTTTGCCCTGGGCGCCATTTTTGTTCTGGTGACTGTTTTACTGCCCCAGGGGATAGCCGCGCTCTTCCCCCGCGCCTGGACTCTGCTCAGGCCTCTGGGCAACAGGATGAAATATGGAAATAAAAACGCCTGAAACTATGGCCCCCGCCCTGCCCTGGATTCCCAAACTGCAGCGGCGGCGCAATTATATCCTCTTTATTGAGGACATTACGGTCAGCTTTGACGGGTTCAAGGCTCTGGACAATCTCACCTTATATATCAGCGAAGGAGAGCTGCGCTGTCTCATCGGTCCCAATGGGGCTGGCAAAACCACCATGATGGACGTCATCACCGGGCATACCAGGCCGGACAGCGGCGAGGTGTGGTTCACCGAAAAAATAAATTTGCTGGACAAAGACGAGGTGGCTGTGGCCCAGGCCGGTATCTGCCGCAAATTCCAAAAACCGTCGGTATTCGAGCATCTCTCGGTATATCACAATTTGGAACTGGCGCTTAAGGGCCGCAAAACCGTGCGCGATACCTTTATGGCCCGGCTGAGCAGCGAAGACTCCGGATTTCTGGACGCCACCCTGGCCCTGATAGGCTTAAAAGAGCGGGCGCGTCTGCTGGCGGGCAGCCTTTCGCATGGGCAGAAACAGTGGCTGGAAATCGGCATGCTGCTGGCGCAAAAACCTCTCATTCTGCTGCTGGACGAACCGGTGGCCGGCATGACTCCTCAGGAAATAGAGCGCACCGCCCAGTTACTGCTCACTTTGGAAGGCGGGCACACCATTATTCTGGTGGAGCATGACATGGCCTTTGTCCGCTCCCTGGCCCGCAAAGTTACCGTGCTTCATCAGGGTTCGGTGCTGGCGGAAGGAAGCATGGACGAGATCAGCCGTAATCCGGAAGTAATAACCGCCTATCTGGGAGGCGATCTGTGCTGAAAGTGGAAAAGCTGAATCAGTTTTACGGGGAAAGCAATATTTTGCGCGATGTGACCCTGCAAGCGCCTCCAGGGCAGTGTACCTGTCTGCTGGGCAGAAACGGGGTAGGCAAAACCACTCTTTTGCAGTGCGTAATGGGCCTTTTGCCCGCCCGCTCCGGACGTATTGTTTTTAACGGGCAGGATATAACCGGCTGGCCTCCGGAGCGGCGCGCCCGGACGGGGCTGGGTTATGTCCCTCAGGGGCGGCAGATTTTCCCTCTGCTGACAGTGGAGGAAAATTTGCGCATAGCTCTGCCTGCCAGACGGGACGGGAAGAGAAGCATCCCTGACAGCGTGTTTGCCTTCTTCCCGGTGCTTAAAGAAATGCTGCGCCGCCGGGGCGGAGACCTGTCCGGCGGACAGCAGCAACAACTGGCCATTGCCCGCGCTTTGGTCCTGGACCCGCTTTTTTTGATTTTAGATGAACCCACCGAAGGGATACAGCCCAACATTGTGCAGGAAATTGTTGCTATTGTGGGCCGTTTGACTAAAGAAACAGGCTTAAGCGTGCTGCAGGTGGAACAGAAGGTCCCGGTGGCGCGCAAGATTGCCGCCAATTACGCCATTATGGAGCGCGGGCATATTGTGGATGCCGGGGCCATGGCCGGCTTGAGCGCGGAAGCTATAAAAAATTTTTTGAGCGTGTGAGGATTATTCTCCATGGCAGAGCCAAAAGCGGCGCTTACCATATCCGGAGGCGCCTGGCCGGCGGAACTTGATTTCGTATTGAGCGCCCAACAGCGGCGCACAGTGCTTTCCCGTCTCCGTTTTCGCGGCCCCTTACGCATACAGCGGCCTTTTTATCCGGAAAACCGGACAGAAGGCAGTCTGGCTTTGCCTTGTCACTGTTACCTTCTGCACCCTCCGGGCGGTTTAGTCAGCGGTGATCGCCTGCAAATACGCGGGCAGGTCGAGCGCGGGGCCCATGGCCTTATCACCACTCCCGCGGCCGCCAAGGTTTACCGCGCCGCTTTGAAGGGGAATCCGCAGTATCAGTCCGTGAAGGTGCGGGTGGAGGACGACGGCGTATTGGAATGGCTGCCCCAGGAAACGATAGTGTTCAAAAACGCTGACGCGCGTCTTGAAACTTCTTTTTCCCTGAACAGGCACAGCCGGCTTATCGGCTGGGATATTCTTTGTCTGGGCCGCCCGGCCGCCGGAGAGGTCTTCAGCGCCGGCCGGATTCGCCAGGGGCTGCGGATTTGCCGCCGGGAAAATCCCCTGTTCAACGAGCTGCTGCGCCTGGAAGGAGAAAATGAGCTGCGGCTTTGCCGGCCCGGCCTGCAGGGGCAGACTGTGAGCGCCACTTTTTTTGCCTGCGGCCGGGAGGGAGACAAAGAAGATGAACAGGCTCTGCGCCGCGCCTGCGCCAGTCTCCAGGATATCAGCGAAAGCGGCGGCGAATTCCGCCCAGGGCTGACGGCCGCCACCTTCCGGGCCGGGCTGCTTCTGGCCCGCTATCTGGGCGCTCACGCCTCCGGGGCCAGAGATTTCTGCCTGACTGCCTGGCGGCTATTGCGGCCGCTCCTCTTGGGCCGCGCGGCCTGCGAGCCCAGAATTTGGCGAACTTGATTTTAACCCTTGAACCGCGGGAGAATAATGCTATGGAACTGCTGCCCAGAGAAAAAGACAAATTACTGCTGTTCACCGCCGGACTGCTGGCGGAGCGGCGTCACTTGAGAGGGATCCGGCTTAATTATCCCGAAGCGGTGGCCTTTATAAGCCTGGCGATTCTGGAGGGCGCCCGCGAGGGGAAAAGCGTGGCCGAATTGATGGGCAGTTGCCGGGAGCTTCTCTCCCGCGGCCAGGTCATGGAAGGAATTCCGGAAATGCTCAAAGAAGTACAGGTGGAAGCCACTTTCCCGGACGGTTGCAAACTGGTGACGGTACACGACCCTATTCAGTGAATTCCAAAATAAAGAGAGGGTTTAGTTATGATACCGGGCGAATATAAATTGCGGGATGAAGATATTGTTCTTAACCGGGGGCGCGCGGCGGTGGAAATAACCGTGGCCAACAGCGGGGACCGCCCGGTGCAAGTGGGGTCGCATTATCATTTTTATGAGGTCAACCCGGCTTTGTTTTTTGAACGGGGGAAAGCCCTGGGCATGCGGCTGGATATTCCCGCCGGCACTTCGGTGCGCTTTGAGCCAGGCCAGTCGCGCCGGATAAGGCTGACCGCCTTTGCCGGCCAGCGGC
Organism: Desulfarculales bacterium; assembly: GCA_031267815.1. Classification (GTDB taxonomy): domain Bacteria; phylum Desulfobacterota; class Desulfarculia; order Desulfarculales; family Desulfarculaceae; genus JAIRYI01. The sequence goes on from JAIRYI010000072.1 coordinate 15,148, forward strand.
TGATCTATGGCTTCCGCGGCGAAATTATGGGCCCGTGTCCGGAAAAGGAGTAAAAAAATTATGCTGGAAATAGGGCGCAAGCAGTATGCGGAAATATTCGGCCCCACTGCCGGAGACCGTATCCGCCTGGCGGACACGGAACTTTGGCTGGAAATTGAGCGGGACTTGACTGTTTATGGCGATGAAGTGTCTTTTGGCGGCGGCAAGGTCATCCGTGACGGCATGGGGCAGAGCCAGCGCGCTCAGGCCGCGGACACGGTGATCACCAATGCGGTGGTTATGGATGTCAGCGGCATAGTTAAAGCCGATGTGGGCATAAAAGACGGAAGAATTATGGCTCTGGGCAAAGCGGGCAACCCTGACGTCCAGGAAGGAGTTTCCCTGATTATCGGTCCCGGAACGGAAATTATCGCCGGAGAAGGATGCCTGCTGACCGCCGGAGGCGTTGACAGCCACATTCATTTTATTGCTCCCCAGCAGGTAAATGAGGCCCTGGCCAGCGGCATCACCACCATGGTGGGAGGAGGCACCGGCCCGGCCACCGGGACCAACGCCACTACTTGCACTCCCGGGGCCTGGCATCTGGCCCGCATGATCATGGCCACCAATAATATGCCCATGAATTTCGCTTTTTTGGGCAAAGGCAACGCCAGCACCCCGGAGGCGCTGCGGGAACAGCTTAAGGCCGGCGCCTGCGCCCTCAAACTGCACGAGGACTGGGGCAGCACCCCGGCGGCCATTGACTGCTGTCTGCGAGTGGCGGAGGAATACGGAGTCCAGGTGGCTATTCACACTGACACCTTGAATGAAAGCGGTTTTGTGGAGGATACTCTGGCCGCTTTCCAAGGGCGGACTATTCATACCTACCATACCGAGGGCGCGGGAGGCGGGCATGCTCCAGATATTTTGAAGGTCTGTTCGCTGCCTTATGTTCTGCCTTCATCCACTAATCCCACCCGGCCCTACACCGTCAACACTATTGACGAACACCTGGATATGCTCATGGTCTGCCACCATCTCAATCCGTCTCTGCCGGAAGATGTGGCTTTTGCCGATTCGCGCATCCGGCGGGAAACCATCGCGGCTGAAGACATTTTGCATGATATGGGAGTGATTTCCATGCTCTCATCTGATTCACAGGCCATGGGCCGGGTGGGCGAGGTAATTATCCGCACCTGGCAGACCGCCCATAAAATGAAAATTCAGCGCGGAAGTCTGGAACAGGATAAGGACGGCAATGACAATTTCAGGATAAAACGCTATTTAGCCAAATATACCGTCAATCCGGCCATCACTCACGGCCTGGAGAAAGAAGTAGGCTCGGTCGAAGCGGGAAAACTGGCTGATCTGGTTTTGTGGAAACCCGCTTTTTTCGGAGTCAAGCCGCATCTGGTCATCAAAAACGGGACTATTGCCATGGCGCCCATGGGCGACATTAATGCTTCCATTCCTACCCCGCAGCCCTGTTGCTACCGGCCCATGTTCGGGGCTTTCGGCGCCGCCGGCGCCGCTTCCGGCCTGACCTTTGTCTGTCAGGCGGCTTTAGACGAGGGCCTGGAAAAACGGCTGCGCGCGCAAGGGGTCACCCGCCGGCTGACCGCCTGCGCCAATCCGCGGGGAAGATCTAAAAAAGATATGGTTCTCAACAGCGCCACGCCTGAACTGGAGGTGGACGCGCAAACCTATGAAGTCCGGGCGGACGGACAACTGCTGACCTGTGAGCCGGCTTATGTGTTACCTATGGCTCAGCGATATTTCCTGTTTTAAGGGAGAGAGGAAAGCTATGCTGGAATTTATTGAAAATATCGGATTCCATCCCGAAATCAGCGCCGATGAAACCGTGTCTTTGGATTACGGGCAGCGGGTCAAGGCCCGGCAGAAAGTGTTTCTGGACAGCGGAAGCGAAGCCGGTCTCTTTTTGCCGCACGGCCGGACGCTGACGGAGGGGGATATATTGCGAACCGCCGCCGGGGTAAAGGTCAGGGTGGCCTGCAAAGCGGAGGAAGTAGTCACGGCCCAGGCTTCTCAGGGGGAGAGCCTGGCCCAGGCCTGTTATCATTTCGGCAACCGCCACGCGGCGGTGCAGATAGGCCAATTATGGCTGCGTTTTCTCCCCGATCAGGTTTTGGAAACCCTGGCCCGCCGTCTGGGTCTGGCGGTTTTTAGGGAAAAGGCTGTGTTCACGCCGGAGAACGGGGCTTATCACAATCATCATCAGGCCTAGGAGCGTGTTAACTTTAAACGCCAATGCTATAAGCGAGCAAAGGGAAGGGGCGGGGTCTGACATCTTGCGCCTGCTGTATATGGCCAGCCCAGCCCGGCCTGTGGGCGGCTTTGCCTGGTCGCAGGGCCTGGGGCAGGCCTGCGCGGCCCGCCTGGTCACAGACGCGGCCAGTCTGCGGGACTGGTTGCGGGCAATTCTCCATTACGGGCTGGGACGCCTGGATTTGCCTCTTTTACTGCGCTCCCTGCGGGCAGCGGCGGGCGGGCGGGCGGAACATCTGCTCCATTGGGACAGACTGTCTCTGGCCGGAAGGGAAAGCGCGGAGTTGTGGATGGAAGAAAGGGAAACAGGGCGGGCGCTTACCCGCCTGCTCAGTTCGCAGCGGCTTTGGCCCGGCTGGCTGCCGCCGGAAGTTCAATTGGGTTATGTGGCCGCTTTTGCCCTGCTGGCGTCCGGGCTTAAATTTCATTCCCAGGATTACAGGCTGGTGGCGTCGGCTTTCACTTGGAACTGGCTGGAAAATCAGGTCAGCGTTGCCGCTAAATGCCTGCCTTTAGGGCAGAGCGCGCTTCAAAGCCTTCTGCTGGAATTGATGGACGAGGTTGCCTGGGCGGTGGAAGCGGCCGCCGGGCTGGATGACGGCGACATTGGGGCCTCGCTGCCCGGTCAGGCCGTGATGAGCGCCAGGCATGAACGGCAGCATTCCCGTATGTTCAGGAGCTGAAATATTCGCCGGCCGGAATGTATGGGCGCGGTTTTTACTGCAAAAGGAACTGCTAATGAAACGAGAATGTCTGCGGGTGGGAGTGGGCGGCCCGGTGGGATCGGGCAAAACCGCTTTATTGTATCATCTGTGCCGCCGGATGAGCCGCCGCTATGATATGGCGGTTATCACCAATGATATTTACACCAGAGAAGACGCGGAATTTTTAGCCCGGCGCAAGGCCCTGGCGCCTGAGCGTATCCTGGGAGTGGAAACCGGCGGCTGCCCCCATACCGCCATCCGTGAAGATGCTTCTATGAACATAGGGGCGACGGAAGAAATGCTGCGCCGTCATCCTGGGCTGGAGCTTATATTCATTGAGAGTGGGGGAGACAATCTCTCGGCCACTTTCAGCCCGGAACTGGCGGACCTCACCATTTATGTAATTGACGTCAGCGGAGGAGACAAAATCCCCCGCAAAGGCGGGCCTGGGGTTGTCCGTTCCGGCCTGCTGGTTATCAATAAAACCGATCTTGCCCCTTATGTGGGCGCCTCCCTGGAAGTCATGGAGCGCGACGCCGCCCGGATGCGCGAGGGCCGCCCTTTTGTTTTCACTGAACTTAGAAGCGGCGCGGGCATTGAGCCGGTAATTGATTTTATTATTCATGAAGGCATGCTTTCAGCGTAAAAAACGGTTTGACCGGCCCTGATAAAGGGCCAGGAGGTGACAAAATGCTCAACAGCGGCGACACTGCCTTTATGCTGCTGGCGGCGGTACTGGTGTTCATTATGACCCCGGGGCTCGGTTTCTTTTACGGCGGGCTGGGGCGCAGAAAAAATGTAACCAACAACTTGCTGGCAACAGTATCTATTATGGGCCTGGGTATGGTCATGTGGATATTGCTGGGTTATTCCCTGACTTTTGGCGGTAACAATTTCGGCGTTATCGGCTCGCTGCGCCACTTGGCATTAGGCGGCATAAGCCTGGGAGAAGCCTCTCCTTATGCGGAAAATATCCCCTCCCTGGCTTTCATTTCCTTTCAGATGATGTTTGCCCTTATAACGCCGGCCATTATAACCGGAGCGATTGCCGGGCGGATGAAATTTAAAGCTCTGTTCATTTTTATCGCCTGCTGGTCACTGTTGGTATATTATCCCCTGGCTCATATGGTATGGGGCGAGGGGGGCATACTGGGCGCCAGCGGTCTGGGAGCGGTGGATTTCGCCGGCGGCAATGTGGTACATATCAGTTCAGGGGTGAGCGGGCTGGTGCTGTGCGCTATTCTGGGGCGGCGCCATGGCTATGAAACCACCCTTTACCGGATGCACAATCTGCCTTTTGTGGCCTTGGGCATGGCTCTGCTGTGGTGCGGCTGGTTTGGGTTTAACGCGGGCAATGCCTTGGGCGCCAACGCTCTGGCCGCCCACGCCTTCATGACCAGCGCGGCCGCCAGCGCGGCCGGGCTTTTATCCTGGATGCTGCTGGACGTGCTGCGCAATCGCCGCCCCACTCTGATAAGTTCCTGCACCGGAGTGGTGGCCGGCCTGGTGGCCATAACTCCGGCCGCCGGGTTTGTACCCATAGGCGCCGCTTTGCTTATTGGGGCCGGATCCGGGCCTGTCTGCTATTTCGGCATTATTCTGATAAAGAAAAAGCTGAAAATTGATGACGCTCTGGACGCCTTTGGCTGCCATGGGATCGGCGGCATATGGGGAGGACTTATGACCGGCGTTTTTGCCGATCCCACGATAAATGAAGCCGCCGCCGCCGGGTTGTTTTGGGGAGAAAGCCGCCAGTTCACGGCTCAAATAATCGCGATCGCGGTGAGCATGGCCCTGGCCGGAGCGGGAACCTTGATTTGCGCCAGCCTGACCCGCGGTTTCACGCCCCTGAGAGTCAGCAAGCGCGATGAGCTAATCGGCCTGGACATGTCGCAGCACGGCGAAACCGCTTATCCTTCTTTTACCGGTCTGGATTAGAGCATATTCGCTTTGCGGCCTGCTGTATATTACAAAAATGTTTTGACCCGCTTAAGTTTGGGATTTGCCGCGCTCGAAATATGAAGTATTTCGAAAGGTTTAAGGCTTTCACCACGCTTAAAGCCTCAACCGCCCAATCAAATAGGAGAGGAAGCCTATGATCAAAATTGAAGCCATTGTGCGCCAGGAAAAACTGGAAGACGTCAAAAGCGCGCTTAACGCGATCGAGGTAAACGGAATTACCGTCTTTCAGGTAATGGGCTGCGGCGCCCAGAAGGGATATTCGGAAATGGTGCGCGGGAGCAAAGTGGATGTAAGCCTGCTCCCCAAAGTAAAATTTGAAATAGTCGTATCTTCCGCGGAATGGGAGCAGAAAGTGATTCAGTCCATTCAGGAGGCCGCTTTTACCGGCAATATAGGAGACGGTAAAATTTTCAGCTATGATCTGCGCAGCGCCATCCGCATCCGAACCTGCGAAACCGGATACGACGCTTTAAATTAGTCTTTCCTGAAAAAGCCGAAGCCGGCTTTTTCAGGAAAGAACGCTTGCTTTCAGGCGCCGATCTTAGCGGCCGTGAGCCAAGTAAATTGTGGCAAAGCCCTCACCGCGTCCGTTCGATAAATCGACCGGGATAGCCAATCCTGAAAAGAAACCTTTGCAAATTGCCGGCCACGGCAATTTGCAAAGGTATAGTCGGCAAAACATGGTTAAAGCCGGCTATGCTTTCATGACAAGATATTCGCAAAAGCGATTTTATTTTTTCTTGCTGGCGCGCTTGCTTGCTTTCAAGGGGTTGATTTTAGCCGCGCTTTTAGCTTCCGTTTTGACATGGGTGGCAAAATTGCATACTCCCAGACGCCATTTGGCGGAAGGGTTGGGATAACTCTGGCAATATACCGATTCTCCCTCGGTCACAGTGCGGTCGCATCCCTGGCAGGAATCAATAATGGGCAAAGCGGTTGGATTTAACATAAAATTTCTCCTTATAGCAGCATAAAATTATTACGCTCACAGAAATAAACCCTAAACATAGCATCTTAACAGTTTTATGGCAAATTAAAATCAAACTTGCCCGCCCGGCGCGGAAACGGCCGTTATTATGGCCGGGCTTTACCGCCATAGCGGCGGGAACGAACCCAAAACTTCAGCTTTGGGGCGATGTGATCCTCATAAATCACCTCCCAAGGTGATTTATGAAATGAACTCTAGAAGTCATTAATGACTTCTAAGACCGGACAGCATGTCCGGTACGCCGCCATAGCGGCGGGAATGAGCCCCAAACTTTAGCTTTGGGGCGATGTGATCTTCATAAATCACCTCCCAAGGTGATTTATGAAATGAACTCTAGTATAGTGATGGAACAAGGCTTATTTTTGAGGAGTCAGTATGTCCAAAAAAGATTATCATCGCGCCGCCAGGGCGGAATATATTGTTCTGAAAGCATTAAACCGGTCTATAGCTGTTATTGAGTTTGCCCCCGATGGGACTGTTGTTGGAGCCAATAACCGCTTTTTAAAAGTATCCGGATACAGTGAAGAAGATTTGATCGGCAAAAATCACAGTTTTCTCCGTCCCGGGGAGGCGGACGGTTTCCCTGACGCGCGGTTTTGGCAAAAACTGGCTGAGGGAGGGCAGGAGGCGGGCGTCTTCGCTTATCAGCGCCGGGACGGAAGCGCATTTTGGCTGGCCGCCAGTTATATTCCCGTCTTTTCCGCCGGCCGGGCCGTGGAACGGATTACAGCCTTCGGCATTGACATCAGCGAAACCCAAAAGAGCGGCGAAGAAATGGGAGCAAAATGGGCGTCCTTGGATCGCGCCCTGATTGCGGCCGATTGCCTGCCCAGCGGGGAAGTGGTGGCGGGCAACCAGAATTTTCTGAACGCCTGCGGTCTGAGCCGGTTCAGAGAGAGGGGGAAAAAGCCTCTTCTGCTTCTGCCGGGGCAAGACGCCCAAGCTTCCGCCTGGGATGACGTCTGCCGCCGGATTACCGGCGGCCAGCCCTATTTTGCTTCCGCGGAGTTGCGCAGGGGCAAAAGCCGGCACATATGGCCGGAAGCCGCTTACGCGCCGTTTTACAATAAAGACGGGCAGTTGAGCAAAATTACCGTTTTTGCCGTCGCCATGCCCCGGCAGACGAAAGATGAGTCGAAAGTGGGGACGATGCTGCCCCTGCTGGCCAATATAACGGATAACGGAGTGATGATTGCCGACAGAGATAATCATCCTGTTTATATCAATTCCTTTTTCAGCCGGATAATGGGCTATCAGCCGGAGGAAATGACAGGAAAACCTTTTGGATCCATATTCGGCCCGGCGGAAAAAAGAGTACTCAAAAAAATCAGGGATCATATTAAGGCGGGAACTACCTTCCGTTCGGAAGAAATGATTTATGGCCGTTCCGGCGGGCGGATGTGGAGCGCCGTAGTAACCAGCCCGATTACGAACGGAGAGGGGCGGGATAAATACAGTATCAGCGTGTTCACCAATATCACTGACACTAAAGTGCGGGACCGCCTGCAGCAGAAAACTCTGGAAGCCCTGTGCGATGGTCTGCCCAGCGCCAAGATTCTGAATATGATTTGCCGGGAGGCCGAATTTACCAGCCCTGAGATAATTGCCGCCGTCACCGTTTTGGATGAACAAGGCTGTATAAGTATGCTGGCCGGCCCCAGCCTGCCCGCCAGCTGTAAACAGGCCCTGAAAAATTTGGAAAATGAACCGCCCGCCGCCGGCAGCCTCCAACCGGAAAACGCCAACAGCCAGACGCGCCGCAAAGATGTCTGGGAAAGCTGCAATACCGCCTTTATGCTGGAAAACAGTTCATCCTACCTGTCCAGGGACATATATTATTCTGATACAGGCAACAAGGTGGGCGTATTAACTTTTTATTACCGCCACGGCCATACCCCCAGCGCCTTTCATCAGCGCCTGGCTGATATCATTGCCGGCATCTGCGGGGTGGTGCTGACGCGGGAAAACAACAGGACCACCATCCGCAAGCTGGCGTTGTACGATAAACTTACCGGTCTGCCCAGTTCAGAATTATTTCTGGCCCAGGGGGAAAAAATGGCCGCCGGCTTCAAAGGGAAGCGCAAAATGCTGGCGGTTATTGTGCTGGGGATAGACAGGCTGAAACGCATTAATGATACCATGGGACGATCGGTGGGCGACAAATTTTTGCATACCGCCAGTCTGCGTATCGCGGAGGTTATAGGTTCCCGCGGTCTGGCGGGGCGGATCTCAGGGGAAAAATTCGCTGTCATGCTGGGTGTGACCAATTTCAGTCAGGCCCTCAATCTGGCCAGCCGCCTGCAGGACGCCATATCCCAACCGTGGGAAAACGGCGCTGTGACCGTGTCAAGCAGCGTAAGCGCCGGCCTGAGTTTCTATCCTGATCAGGGGAGCGTTGTGGAAAAAGTCTTCGCCAACGCGCAGCTGGCTCTGAATCAGGCCAGAAAAAAAGGAATGGGGCAACTGGAATGTTTCAGTGAAGAACTCAACGATATGGCCAGGCAACGCCTTTCTCTGGAGTATTTTTTACGGGAAGCGGTGGAGAAAAAAGAGTTTTCTCTTTTTTACCAGCCGCAGGTATTTTTGCAGAAGCACGGCCTGCACGGAGCGGAAGCCCTGTGCCGCTGGAATCACCCGGTACTGGGCAATGTATCGCCCGATTTATTCATACCGGTGGCGGAGGAGAGTGATCTGATCAATTCTCTGGGAATGTGGACCTTGGATGAAGGCATGCGTCAGCTGAGTCAGTGGCGGAAAGCGGGAATTATGGTGCCCTCAGTTTCCATCAACCTTTCCTCTTTGAATTTTCGGGACGTCGCTTTGCCGGAAAGAATCAGAGCCATGCTCAGAGAATACAAGCTTTCTCCCCAGGATTTGGTGCTGGAACTCACGGAAAGCATATTGCTGGATTCCAATCCCAACACTATGTCCACCATGTACACAGTCCATGAATACGGCGTCCGCCTTTCCATGGATGACTTTGGCACCGGCTATTCCAGCTTGAGCTACTTGCGCCATTTGCCTGTAACCGAACTGAAGCTGGACCGCAGTTTTGTATGGGATCTGGATGAAAATGAAACCAGCCGCCGCCTGAGTCAGGCTATTATGGCCATCGGCAACAGCCTGGATCTGACCGTGGTGGCCGAGGGTATTGAAACTGAGCTGCAAAACCAGCTGCTTAGAAATCAAGGATATCATGTGGCTCAGGGCTATTTACAGTCAAGGCCGCTGCCGCCGGATGAATTCGTCAGATGGTATGACCGTTTTCGCCGCGCTTAAATCGCTTAAGGGCTTACTTTTGCGAGCCAGGGCCGCAAAACCCGCAAACCCCGGCGCCGCTTTTTAGGAGGCGGGGGACAAACGGAATTTACTTTTTATAAAGGGTGCCATGACTTTTTTACCCGGTTCTCCCATGTTGCTGGTCGACGAACGCGACCGTCAATATCTGTTTACTGTCCCTGCTCCGGAAGAGGCGGCCGTCCGCGTCCGGGGGGAAGTTTTACCCACCGCCGCGCTGGCCGGCCAGCACAACGGCGGGGTGTTACGCACTGAGCTTAAGCGCCGCTATCTGGTGCTTAGGCCTACCCTGGAACAGATAATAATGAATATGCCCCGCCAGGCCCAGGTAATCTATCCCAAAGATATCGGCCATATGCTCATGTGGGGGGATGTGGTCCCCGGCCAGGCGGCGGCGGAGGTGGGTTGCGGCCACGGCGCTTTGACCATGAGCCTCCTGCGTTGTCTGGGGCCGCAAGGGAATCTTGTAAGCTATGACATAAGGTCTGACCACTTGAACCGCACCCGTAAAAATATTGCTCTTTATCTGGGACCGGAATACCTTGCCCGCTGGTCTCCCCTGAACAGGGATATCACCAGCCCGGCAGAAGAGGAAAAAATGGAGGGATCCGAATCTGCCCCACCCTATCTGCGTGATATCGTTCCGGTTCAGCGATTGTTTTGCGATATCCCCGAGCCTTGGCGGCTTATTGAAGCGGCGGCTGTCATGCTGGAGCCGGGCGGGGTATGGGTGGCTTATATTCCCACCGCTTTGCAGCTCATGTCTTTGGTGCAGGCCATGAATCAGGCCCGCGCTTTCAGTTTGGCCGAGGGCTTTGAGACCTTGCAGCGTTATTGGCATGTCAGCCCTCCGTCCTTGCGCCCCCGTCATGGCATGAAAGCTCACACCGGTTTTATTGTCACGGCCCGGCGGCGGTATCTGGCGGAGGAATAAAAGAGCCAGTAAACTTTCGTTTTTGAGTAAAGCGGGTCCCTTGGAAATTGAACTTTAACCAACCAACTTCCGCAGGAAAGGCGTCAATTATGGCTGGAGACTTGATGCGTAAAGGCTTGATGGTAAAAATTCTGGTGAGCGCACTTTTGCTGACAGTGAACGTGGGCCTGTCCCGGGCGGCTGAAACCTCCCTAAGCTTGTCGGTGGCCGCGGGGGACAGCAGTTCGCTGGCCTATGATTTATCTCTGCAACAAATATATGATCCCTGGATTGCCAATGAGTATATCACGTTACGCCCTCTGCTGGGGTTGACCGCCTTTATGTGGCACAACAACAATGATTCTCTGGGAGGCGGCATGGCATCCGTAGGATTGCGGATGAGTATGGGTTCCAGCGCCGTTTTCCGCCCCTATCTGGCCGCTACTTTTGGCCCGGCTCTGCTTTCTCAGACCTCTTTTGACGATATAGATCTGGGCAGCGCCTTGCAGTTTCGCAGCCAGGGCATATTGGGGATAAGTTTTGGCCCCGGTTTGCGCCACAGCATCCAGGCTTCCTTTTCCCATTATTCCAACGCCGGCCTCAGTGACGAAAACAGCGGTTATAATACCTGGGGTCTGTCCTATGGCTTTACTTTTTAAATCATTGGCTTTAAGGAACGTGAATTTTGGCTGACCCAGATAAAATACTTATTTTGGATTTTGGTTCGCAGACCACCCAGCTTATTGCCCGCCGGGTCAGGGAACTCAAGGTATATTGTGAAATCCATCCTCATTCCCTGAGCCTGGAGGCGGTGCTGGCTTTCCGGCCTAAAGGCATAATTCTTTCCGGAGGCCCCACCAGCGTATACGCCCCGGATGCGCCCGGCCTGGATAAAAGGATATTGGGGCTTCATCTGCCCCTGTTGGGTATCTGCTACGGCATGCAGATAATTACCCATTTGCTGGGCGGAGAAGTTAATCCGGCCCCCAAGCGCGAATACGGGCCGGCCCGGCTGGATATCCTCAAAACGGCCGGGCCGTTTCGCCGGGCGGAAAGCGGGCAGGCGGTATGGATGAGCCACGGCGATCGCATTACCCGCATGCCCCCCGGATTTACGGCGCTGGCCCGGAGCGACAATTCTCCCTGCGCCGCCTTCGGCGACCTGGAGCGCCGCATTTACGGAGTGCAGTTTCATCCGGAAGTGGCTCATACCGCCCAAGGCATGACCATGCTTGAAGATTTTGTCATGGATGAATGCGCCTGCGCGCCTGTCTGGACGATGCGCGGTTTTGAGCAAAACGCCGTTGCCCGGCTGAGCCGTCAACTGGCCGGCAAGAAAGTGATCTGCGCCTTATCAGGAGGAGTGGATTCTTCGGTGGTGGCCCTGCTCCTGCACCGGGCTGTCGGCGCCAATCTTACTTCTATTTTTGTGGATAACGGCCTGTTGCGCCAGGATGAAGCCGCGCAGGTGGAGGAAGTTTTCCGCCAGACTTTTGGCCTTAATCTTATCACAGTCAAGGCCGGAGACTTATTTTTGAGCCGTCTGGCCGGAGTAGTTGATCCGGAAGAAAAGCGCCGCATCATCGGCCGCGCTTTTATCGAAGTGTTTGAGCTGGAAGCGGGCAGGCTGGAGGAAGTGGATTATCTGGCCCAGGGCACCATTTATCCTGACGTCATCGAATCAGTGAGCCAGAAAGGCCCCAGCGCGGTGATAAAAAGCCATCACAATGTGGGAGGGTTGCCGGAAACCATGAAACTCAGCCTGGTGGAGCCGTTGCGCGAGCTGTTCAAAGACGAGGTGCGGGATCTGGGCCGGGCCATGGGTCTGCCGGAAGAAATCATCAGCCGCCAGCCTTTCCCCGGCCCCGGCCTGGCTATCCGGATTATGGGGGAAGTAACCGCCCCGCGCCTTGCCGTGTTGCGTCAGGCGGATTTAATCGTCCAGGAGGAGATAAAAAAAGCCGGCCTCTATGAGCGCATATGGCAAAGTTTCGCCGTTTATCTGCCGGTGAAAAATGTGGGTGTGATGGGGGATGAACGCACTTATGAGGATGTGATAGCTCTTAGAATAGTTGACAGCGCAGACGCCATGACCGCCGACTGGACCCGCCTGCCCTATGATCTGCTGGCCCTTTTGAGCAGCCGCATCATCAACGAAGTGGCGGGAATAAACCGGGTGGTTCTGGATATTTCCAGCAAGCCCCCGGCCACCATTGAGTGGGAGTGATGGGGCGAGCGGGCCGCTTTACCCCGCCGTAGGACAAGCATCTCAATCGTATATGCTCCTATCGTTGCTTACGCTCCTCGCCATGACGGAAAAGTTGAAAAAGGCCCGCGATTTGCTCTTTGCTGTCATTGCTTCCCGCCCTTGCGCTTAAACCCTTTCAGCGCCATACCGTCTCCTTACCTCTTCTTTCCAGGATACGCAGCGAAGAAAGACGCAAGCGCAGATATTCATCATCCTCAAGCCGGTATTTTTCCAACAGCCCGCAAGCCTCCACCCAGGCCTCATTCTGGGGATTCTTTTCCCCCCAGACCACTTCAAAACCGGCCAGGGCGTCATTGAGGCAGCAGCCCGGACCGTAGCGGACGACCGCGGCATTAGTTTGCCCCTCTTCTTCCGCTGAAAACCACATGCCTTCCAGCTTGATGATTTTGCCCGCATACTCATCCGGATTAAGATAAATATCGCTTATCTGGCTGAGAAAAAAATTTTCCTTTATCTCCACGGTCTCTCTCTCAGATAGCGGAGGGAGAGCTTCATCTTCTGCCGGAAGGGGGGAAGAAGAAAAAAGGCGGGGAACCTCTGCCTCGGGCGCGGGGGAAGCAACCAGGATGCCGCCATTCCCGGTTAATCTGCTTGATTCTGGCCCAGGCGCGGGGGAAGCAACGCTCCTGCCCGGCCCGGGCGCCGGGGCGCCGCCGCCGCTGAAAGCCAGCAAAGCGGACAATATGAGCAAAACTATTATCTTCATCATTTTTTCCTTTCTCTTCCCCGCCACAGCAGAAGGGTGTTCAGGAACCAGAAAGCCAGGAAAGCGATGATGTTCATGATAACCACGCTGGCCCCGGCGGGAGTGGCGAAAAAATAGGAAGCGATTATGCCGCACAGAAAGCAGGCCAGAGAAACAAAGGCCGCGCAGACGGTAACGGTCTTGAATCTTTTACAGACCCGCATGGAGGTGAGAGCGGGAAAAATTATCAGGCTGGAAATAAGCAGCGCCCCCATCATACGCATGCCCAGGACAATGGTAAGGGCGGTGAGCAGGGCGATCAGCATATTATATATGCCGGTCCTGCTTCCGGTGGCCCGGGCAAAGGTTTCGTCGAAAGTCACCGCGAAAATGCGATGATAGAAAAACAGAAAAAGAATCAGCACCAGCAGGGCCAGGGTAACGCTCAGATAAACGTCCGCTTTGCTCATGGCCAGAATACTGCCGAACATATAATTGCACACATCGGTATTCATCCCGCTGCTCAAGGATATGACCGCTACCCCTATGGCCAGTGAACTTGTGGATATAAGGGCAATGGCGGCGTCGCCCTTGATTTTGCTGCCGGAGCTTATGCGCAGGAGAAGAAAGGCGGCCAGCACCACCACCGGCAGGGAAACGGTCAAAGGCGCCGCGTTCATGGCGGTGGCAACGGCCAGAGAGCCGAACCCCACATGGGATAAACCGTCGCCGATCATGGCATAGCGCTTCAGCACCAGGCTCACCCCCAAAAGGGCGGCGCAAAGCGAGACCAACAGGCCCACCACCAGAGCGCGGAGCATAAAAGTGTAAGAAAATATTTCAATCAGAGTACTGATACCGGCCCCCTTTCAATAAAGGATCGGCCCGCCGGGGAATCGCGGTAGGCGGCGGCCGGGCCGAAAAAAATTTGCCGCCCCTGCAAGTGGAGAATCAAATCCGCATACTTGAGGGCATTGGGGATATCATGGGAAACCATGACAACGGTCAGCCCGTTTTCCCGCTTGATCTCCGCCAGAAGACGGTAAAGCTGCAACGTGGCCAGAGGATCCAGGCCGGTGGCCGGTTCATCCAGAACCAGCAGTTTGCGGGCGGCGCAAAGCGCCCGGGCCAGCAGCACCCGCTGCTGCTGGCCGCCGGACAGTTCCCGGTAGCATTTATTTTTCAAATCCAAAATACCCAGACGCTCCAGGTTCATCTCCGCGGCCGCCTTGTCCCGGCGGGCATAAAAAGGACGCAGCCCCAGCGAATTCAGGCGGCCGGAAAGGGCCACCTCATAGACACTGGCGGGAAAATCCCTGGACACCACCGTCTGCTGGGGCAGATAGCCTATTTCTTCCGCTTTAAGGGAAGAGATTACCCGGCCGCCATGGGGAGGCTTAAGCCTCAGCAAACCCTGGAGCAGGGTGGTCTTGCCGGAGCCGTTTTCGCCCACAACGCACAGCCATTCGCCCGGGGCCACGGAAAAATTAAGTCCGGCCGCCACTGTTACCCCTTGGCAGGCAAAGGAAGCGTCCTGGCAGGCCAGCATATCAGTTCAACCCTTCCCGCAAGGCGTCCAGATTGGCCTCCATCAATTCCAGATAAGTGCGGCCGGCGGCAAAGTCCTGAGAAGAAAGATTGTGGCCGGAATGCATAAGCCTTTTGGCCGCGCCGCTGGATTCACATATGGAATCCGCTATCTTCTCGTTTGAAAGTTCAATATGAAATACCGTGGGAATATGTTCCGCTTTTACCTTGTCAATAAGAAAGGCGATAGTGGCGGCGCTGGCCTCGGTTTCCGTGGAACAGCCGGGAAAGGCGGCGAAATAGTCAAGCCCGTATTCCTCGCTCAGATAACGAAAGGGAAAGCGGTCGCCGAAAACAATGGTTTTTCTGGCTCCCTTGGCCACAGTTTCCCGGAAAGCTCTGTCCAGGGCTTCAAGGCGGCTTAGATATTCCTCTTCCTTCTGCCGGTAAAAGTCCGCGTTGGCCTCATCCGCCTGACGCAGCGCCGCCGCTATTGTCCGCACAACCGCCTGGGCATTGCGGGGGGAAGTCCAGATATGCTCATCATATTCCGCTTCTTCCTCTCCCTCTTCTTCCGCTTCCATGCCTGGAACCAGTTCCTCCTCCAGCGGGGATACACATTCCAGCATGGAAATAACTTTTATTTCCGGCCGCTCCACCGCTTGCAGCACTCTTTCCACCCAGCGCTCGGATTCTCCGCCGGTGTAAATGAAAATATCGCAGTTTTTTATTCGGATAATATCCTGGGGGCTGGGTTCAAAAGAGTGGCTTTCCGCCCCGGGATTGAGCAGCATATCCACTTCAATCAGTGATCCGCCCAGGGCGCGGGCAAAGTCATAAGGCGGAAAGATGGTGCTGACCACCCGGGTTTTACCGGCGGTACGGGAAGAGGAATCATCCGCCGGGGCAGGAGAGGAAACGATCAGAGCCAGCCCGGCCGCCAGGGCCGGGAGTAAAAATTTTTTCATGGGAAATCTCCATCAGTTTTAAATAATGAGTAAACCCTCCGCTCCGCTTCCGGGCGGCGGCGTTTTTGAAATCATCCGTAAAGCAAGACGCCGCCGGGCGGGGGTTGCCGCCAATTGCCGCTCAAAGCTCCCCGGGCGGGGATGATATCAATTATTCATTCTGATTTTGAGGGTCACCGGGGTGAGGCAAAAGACCGTCCCGGCCATAGCCAGGACCGACATGAAGAAGGCCGGCGCGGAGACGGCCGTAAAGAAGTGGCCGCCGGCCGGGGCCATTTGTTTGCTCATTTGCTGAGCGCTGTTGATTTGCGCGCAGACGGGGCACTGCTCTCCAGAGCAGTCGTGATCAGCGTGGCTGATTGTAAAGACGGGAGATAACAGGAAAAAGGACATAAATAAGAGAGAAAAAAGCACAGGCCGCCAGCCTAACCCGCTTGTCCGGCCCCAGCCATGTTGTCCGGCGAAGAACGCTGCTCTCATTTTAAGTCCTTTGCGTCATTGCTGATAAATTCAAAACCGCCAGGGGTGGGGCGTCCCGGCGGGGACAAATATTGCGATTTCCCGGCCCCGGACGCCCTTTTATTGTAACATGGAGCCAATTTCTGTCAACGCGGACCGTCTTTCCCAGGCCTGCCGGCAACAATTTAACCTAACCGTATCTTATCTGTAACCTGACTGTAACAGAAAAAAACTATAATTCACAGTGTTGGGGCAACAAAAGCATTGTGTCCGGTTAACTGTTAATTATAATTTTTCAAGGAGAGACGATAATGATCAAACGTGTTTTATTGACTTGCGCATTCATTGTCCTGGGAGCTTCTTTCAGTATGGCCCAGGATAAAATCACCATTGGCGGTTCCACCACCGTACTGCCCATAGCCCAGAAAACGGCGGAAGTTTATATGGCCAAATATCCGGAGGCGCAGCTTTCCGTGTCCGGTTCCGGCTCGGGCGATGGCCTGAAAGCTTTAATGGACGGCTCCATAGACATTGCCAACTCCTCCCGCGGGCTCAAAGAGCAGGAAACGCGCACCGCCGCTCAAAATGGCTATACCTTGTTTCCCAGTGTAATCGCCGTTGACTGTATTGTACCCATTGTCAGCCCGGAAAATCCGGTGCAGGATTTAAGCCTGGAGCAACTTAAAAATATCTATAACGGAAAAATTAAAAACTGGAATGAAGTGGGCGGAGAAGATAAGGTCATTGTGGTTATCTCCCGCGATTTCAGTTCCGGCACTTTCGAAATGTGGCAGGAGAAAGTTCTGGGTTCAGACCGGGTACGCTCTGACGCCCAGATGTTATCTTCCAACGGAGAAGTGGCCGGCAGCGTGAGCGCCAATAAATACGCCCTCGGTTATGTGGGCTTGGGCTATGCCAAAGGCAGCGTGAAAGGCCTGCGGGTAAACGGGGTGGCGGCCAGCGTAAGCACGGCCAAAGACGGCAGCTATGCCCTGGCCCGCGAACTCTACATGTTCACCAAAGGGGAACCGGCGGGCGCGGTAAAACGCTTTGTCGATTTTGTGAAGAGCAAGCAGGGACAGAGCATTGTGGAAGAAGAAGGTTTTGTGGCCATTGATTAAATTATAGGAATCATTTTGTCCGCCCCTGGCCCAAAGCGCGGGACAAAAATAAAAACAGCCGGTAAATTCGATGCTTATACCCTGACTGGGTATAAGCATGGAAAACCGGCGGCGAAGATTAAATTATGATAACTCACAGTAATGTATGGCGGTTTTTCACCAAGCCCCTGATGAAAACCCGGCTTGCCCCCCGCCGGGGGCTGAACGGCCTGGCGGGAAAAGATATCGGCGACCGGCAAAGCCGGATTATTTTCACGGTCCTGGGCTTCACCGCTCTCACCGCTTTATTGCTTATTGTTCTCTTTCTCTTTTTGGAGGGAACAGCCCTTTTTATTCATCCCGCTGAAGACGGCTCCCGGGTTGGCCTGGGTGATTTTATCCTGGGCAGTTTCTGGTATCCAGGCTACACTCCTCCGGAATTCGGCATATTGCCGCTCATGGCCG
The DNA here is from genome assembly GCA_031267815.1 of Desulfarculales bacterium. GTDB lineage: Bacteria > Desulfobacterota > Desulfarculia > Desulfarculales > Desulfarculaceae > JAIRYI01. The sequence continues at coordinate 32,750 of JAIRYI010000072.1, forward strand.
CCTCTCTATCCGTGACTGTACTTTCCGCCTGTTTATCCATACCTCTGGGTATGGGCACGGCTCTTTACCTTTCCAGCGTGGCCGGCCCCAGGGTACGCGAATGGGGTAAACCGGTAATAGAATTGCTGGCCGCCATGCCTTCGGTGGTGCTGGGCCTGGTGGGCATGATGGTTATTGCTCCTTTTATGCAGGAATGGTGGGATGTGCCTTCCGGGCTCAATATGCTCAACGCCTCTGTCATGCTGGCTTTGATGGCCATTCCCACCATCGCCAGCATTGCCGATGACGCTCTGGAAAGCGTACCCCGGGACCTGCTGGAAGCCTCATACGCTTTGGGGGCCACCCCTCTGCAAACTTTGATGCGCACAAGACTGCCCTGCGCCCTGTCCGGGGTAGGGGCTGGGATCATTTTGGGGCTTACCCGGGCCATGGGCGAGACCATGGTGGTGCTGATGTGCGCGGGCGGGGCCGCCCAGCTTAGCTTCAGCCCTCTGGACGCGGTAAGGCCCATGACCTCAACCATTGCCGCGGAAATGGGTGAAACGGCGGTGGGCAGCAGCCATTACAGCGCCCTGTTTGCCATCGGCATAACTTTGTTCCTGATGACTTTTGCCTTCAATCTCCTGGCTTCTTTCATTGCCGGGCGTTACAGCCAGAAAGGATATCAGGCGGCATGAAAGCCAATAATCTGAAAAAACGTAAATATTACACCGTGGCCGTCTTTGCCCTGTTCCGGCTGGCCGCTCTGCTCACCGCTGCCGCTCTGGCCGGGATCGTACTTTTTTTAATTATAAAAGGCGCGGGCAGCATAAGCTGGGATTTTCTGAGCCAATCTCCCGCCGACTCCATGACCAAAGGCGGAATTTTCCCAGCTATTATCGGCACTTTCTATCTCACCGCGGGCGCCATGCTGGTGGCTTTGCCTTTGGGTCTGGCCACAGCCGTTTATTTAAGCGAATACGCCCGGCCCGGCCGGATCAATTCCATCATCCGCCTGAGCGTGGCCAATCTGGCCGGAGTCCCCTCAGTCATTTTTGGCCTTTTCGGCCTGGCTTTTTTTGTCACCAAACTGGGCCTGGGCATAAGCATACTGTCCGGATCCCTGACTCTGGCTTTGATTATCATGCCCACCATTATCAGCGCCTCGGAAGAGGCGCTAAAGCAAATTCCCCTCTCCTACCGGGAAGCATCCTATGCTCTGGGGGCCAGCCATTGGCAGACCGTGTTCAATGTGGTGCTGCCCGCGGCCCTGCCCGGCATTATAACCGGCAGTGTCTTAAGCCTGGCCAGAGCCGCGGGAGAGACCGCGCCCATAATGTACACAGCCGCGGTTTTTTATACCCTGCATCTGCCCTCGTCACTGTTTGACCCGGTAATGGCTTTACCTTATCATATTTATAAACTGGCTACCGTAGGCACCCACGAGGCGCTGGTTCCCATCCGTTACGGCTCCTGCCTGGTACTTATCGGCCTGGTGCTGGGGATGAGCCTGGCCGCTATTATCATCCGGACTAAAATAAGGCGGAACAAACAATGGTAAATGATCCTAACGCGGTTGAAGTCAAAACTCTCAATTTCTTTTACGGCGAAAAACAGGCCCTTAAAAATATTAATCTCGATATAAAACGCAATGAAATAACCGCGCTGATCGGGCCTTCGGGCTGCGGTAAATCCACTTTTCTGCGCCTGCTTAACCGGATGAACGATCTGATTGCCGGAGTGCGCCTGGAAGGGAAAATCCTGCTCAACGGGATGGATATTTATGCGCCGGAGGCGGAATCGGCCGATATCCGCCGCCGGGTGGGCATGGTCTTTCAAAAACCCAACCCCTTTCCCAAAAGCATTTTTAACAATGTGGCTTATGGGCCAATGCTGCACGGCATAAAAAATAAACACGGTTTGAACAGGATAGTGGAAAGCTCTCTGCGGGCGGCCGCGCTTTGGGAGGAGGTCAAAGATGATCTGCACAAATCGGCTTTGTCTCTTTCCGGGGGGCAGCAGCAGCGTTTGTGCCTGGCCCGCGCTTTGGCCATGGAACCGGAAGTTTTGCTCATGGATGAGCCCACCTCCGCTTTAGATCCTATTTCCACCAGCAAGATCGAAGAATTGGTGATGGATTTAAAAAATTCCTACACGGTGATTATCGTCACCCACAACATGCAGCAGGCGGCGCGCATCTCGGATAAAACCTGTTTTTTTTATATGGGAGAACTTATTGAAAGCGGAGCCACCGACCAGATATTTACCCTGCCTCAACAACGGCAGACAGAAAATTACATTACCGGACGCTTTGGCTAGGGTCAAAGGGAGAAACGCGATGAATCATTTTGACAAAGAAATGGAAAGCATCAATACTGACCTGATCAGAATGGGAGCGCTCAGCGAGCGTTTGGTGCAGGACGCGATTAAAGCTCTGCTCAGCGGCGATACCTCTCTGGCCAGACAGGTCGTAGCCCGCGACCGGCAGGTGGACAACGCGGAAAACGCCATTTCCCGCACTGCCACCAGGCTTCTGGCCACCAACCAGCCCGTGGCCGGCGATTTGCGCTTTTTGAGTACCATTTTCAGGCTGATTACCGATCTGGAGCGGGTGGCCGATCTTTCCGTCAATCTGGCCTGGCGCACGGTGGCCATCAATGAAGAGATCGGGCTTAAGGCCCCCTTCTCCCCTCTTCTGCCGGAAATGGCCCTGATGGCGCAAAAAATGGCGGCCCAGGTTCTGGCCGCCCTGGCGCGGCGCGACTGTGAATCAGCCCTGCTGGTATGTCAAAGCGACAATGATTTGGATGAATTAAATCACCGCCATTACCGGGAGGTTGTGGAGATCATGCAAAAGCGCCCTGATCTGGTCCCTTGGGGCGTAGAGGCTATTCTGGCCGGCAATTACCTGGAGCGCATGGGCGATCACATTACCAACCTGGGCGAAGAAATTATTTACATAGTGCGCGGAGAGGTTGTCCGCCATCAGGAAAATATGAAATATAAAAAGACCCCTGATTAATATTCAGACATGAAGACAGACTTTGCAATCATAAGAAAAATTCTCGACGGCGGCTTTATCAAGCCGGTATATCAGCCCATAATCTCGCTTCAGAGCGGGGAAATTATGGGCTATGAAGCGCTCAGCAGAATAACGGCCAAAGAATTACAGATGAATATTGAAAATATGTTTCACGCCGTTGACAAAATGGGATGTTCATGGGAATTGGAGACGCTTTGCCGGATGAAAGCCCTGGAAAATGCCGTGACCAAACCTGAAGGCAAAAAGCTCTTTTTAAATGTCAACTCCAATATTATTTATGACGAAAACTTCAAAAACGGTTTTACCAAAAAATTTTTGCGCGCCTATGGCATCAATGCCGATGACATTGTATTTGAGATAACCGAACGGGTGGCGGTTTCCGATAAAAACGCCTTTCAGGGATCCATCAGCCATTATAAAAATCAGCGCTACGGCATTGCCATAGATGATGTGGGCGCCGGATTTTCAGGTCTTAATATGATTATCAGCGCCCAGCCTGATTTTTTAAAGCTGGATATGAACCTTATCAGGAATATTGACAAAGACGACATAAAAACGCTGCTGTGCAAGGCTATTGCCGAGTTTTGCCGAAACGCCAATATAAATCTGATCGCGGAAGGGATTGAGACCGAAGAGGAATTAAAAGAGCTTATAAAGCTGGGAGTGCAATTTGGGCAGGGTTACTTCCTGGGAACCCCCCAGGAGACTTTCGCGGCTTTGGACCCGCATGTATCAGAACTTATTTCCACTTATTATTCCAAGCATTATATAGAAAACGCCAGGAGTTCCGTATATCCCATTATTGAACACTTATGCAAGCGGGGGCAGATATTCTCTCCTCAGGCCAAGGGGGAAGAGGTCTATGAACACATCAAGGCGGCGCCCATGATTACAGAGGTCTATATTGTGGACGGGGAAAAAATCGTCGGCTTCCTGAGCAAATTGGCTTTAAATGAATACTTTGGCGGACGCTACGGCTACAGCCTCAATTACCGCAAAACCGTCCAAGAAATAATGCGGACCGATTTTTTCCGGTCCGGACATAACATGCCGGTGGACCTTGTGGCCAGGCTGGCTATGCAAAGGCCCTATGAACAGCTCTATGATCCTATTATTGTCGAAAAAGAAGGGAAGTTCCGGGGCGCGGTGACAATCAAGGACTTACTGGAAGCCTGCGCCAAAATTCAGATAGATATCGCCATGCACGCCAATCCCCTGACCGGACTGCCGGGCAACCTGCTTTTGGAAAAGGAAATCAAGAGCCGTATTTTTGGCCAGGATCCTTTCTGCATTACCTATTATGATCTTGATAACTTCAAAGGCTATAATGACGCCTACGGCTTTATTAACGGAGACCTGATGTTAAAACTGCTGGCCTCGCTCCTGCAGGAGCAGGCCCGGAAGAATGAATTTGTAGGCCATATTGGCGGCGATGATTTTATCGTTATCGCCGACTATCATGACGGCGAAGCTTTCTGCCAGGACCTCCTGGCCGCTTTCGCCGACCGGGTTCTCTCCCTGTACCGCCCCCAGGATGTGGAGCGGGGCTATATTGTCTCCAAAAACCGCCATGGGGTTACGGAAAATTTTCCGCTGGCCAGCCTGTCAATCGCCGGGATAAGCAACAGAAAAAAAACATATCAAACCCTTGAGGATTTCTCCCAGGACGTCTCCGCCCTGAAAAAAATATGCAAGCGGCATGTGGGCAGCTATTATGAGATATGGTGACAGACAATGATTTTAAGCATTGCTTGCGGCGGTTTTTCTTTTGCGGCCGGCCCGGTGACCGGCTTACGCCAGCCATGCCGGCGCGGCAGGCCTCAAATTGCCTCAGGCTTCAATACCCGAGGGCAAAACAGAACGGATGACCCGCCGGATCCAGCATGACCGTCCAGGAATCACTGTATTGCCGACCGGCTTTTCTTGCTCCGCAGGCCAAGGCGTGAGCCACCGCTTTTTCCATTTCCTCTTTATCTTTCACCTTAAAATCCAGATGCAGCATCTGCTGCTGCCCCGGCGGCTCTTCCGGCCAGAGGGGAGGCCGGTAATTCTCTTTCTGCTGAAAGGCTATTTTGGTCCCTCCGCCCGGCGGGGCGATCTCCAGCCAGCCCGGCCCAACGCCGGCGTTTTCCCAACCCAGCATTTTGCGGTAGAAAGCCGCCAGGGCCGTAACCTCCGGACAGTCTATAACGGCCGCGCCCAATTCTAGAGGCATAAACTCTTTCATTTTTATATTCTTTTTAAATTTAGTCGATCCTGAAAAACATTAAACATATTGATGATTCATTTTAAGCGGCTTAAAAACTTTAACCATGATTTCCCGCTTATGCCCACCCTTTAAAGATATTTTTAAGCCACTTGAAAGGCCGGAAAACCTGGAGTCTGCGTCCAGCCGCAAACTCTCCCCAATTTAAGCCACCACTTTATTCCTGCCCCTGCCTTTGGCGGCATAGAGATTTTTGTCCGCCAGGGCAATGAATTCCGTCAAAGGCTGCTCCGCGCTGGGAATAACGGCAGCCACCCCAATGCTGACAGTGGTATGGGTTTCCAGGCCCAGGGCCGGGCACAGCACCGGGCTGGCTTCCACCGCCGCCCTGACTTTCTCCGCCACCACCAGGGCGCCCTCAATGTCCACTCCCGGCAAAATAATCGCGAAGTCCTCTCCGCCCAAACGGGCCACCATATCCGCGGGGCGGCGCAGGCAGGAGACCATGGTCTTGGCCAGACTGCGCAACAGGGCGTCGCCCTGGAGATGGCCGTAGGCGTCATTATAGTTTTTAAATTTGTCCACATCCATCATCAGGATGCTCAAAGGCGTTTTAGTCCGGCTCATGCGCCGCCATTCCTCATCGATGCGGTTGTCAAAGTAGCGCCGGTTGGGGATATCGGTCAGTTCGTCAATCAGGCCTAACCGTTCTATAGTTTTAATATATTTAATAATTTTTATCTGGGTATTTATCCTTGCCTTCACCACCTCGTTGCTGAAAGGTTTGACGATATAATCCACCGCCCCCAGGCGCAGCCCTTTTTCCTCATCTCCGGCGCTACTCAGCCCGGTTATGAAGATGACCGGGATATTGCGGGTGGGTTCCGCTTCTTTGAGCTTGATGAGAGTGGTAAAGCCATCCATCTCCGGCATGATTATATCCAGCAAAATCAAATCTGGCTTACTTTCGCTGCCGGCCGAAGCCAAAGCCAGGGCTTCCCGGCCGGACTTGAGCATTTGCAGCTCGTAGTCATCCTGGAGAATAGCGCGCAGCACATCCAGATTGATCTTTTCGTCATCCACCACCATGAGGCGGAATTTGCCTCTGTCTTTTTTTTCATCCATTTCCGCTCTCCAGTTTCTTTTGGATTTCCCCCAGCGTTTGCCAGGCGGCCTCGAATTCATAGTCATCTATCTGCCGGATCAGCTTTTTGCCGGACTCTCCCAAGGGGGCGAAGACCTCTTTTATTTCTTCAAGTAAGTCCAGACTGGCGGCGTCAGCCATTCGCAGCATAGGTTCCAGCCTGACCGCCAGAGCGAGCGCTTTTTCCAAAACCAGTTCACCTCCTTCTTCTCCTTCCCCATTCCCGCCTTCTTCCTTTTTTCCCAGAGGAGACAGCTCTTCCAACACCTCGTTCAAAGCTGTTTCCAGGGCGCGCATCTGTTCCCGGCCGCAATCCGCCCGGCCTTCGGCCAGGGATTTTTCCAGCGCGGAGGCGGCCAGACGCAGCCGGCCCGCCCCGATCAGGCCGGAGACATTTTTTAAGGTATGAACCATGCGGCGGGCGCCGGTGGCGTTGCCCGCGTCAAGGGCTTCACCCAGTTCCCTGTAAAAACCGCGGTTATTTTTCAAAAAATCGCCCAGCAGGCGCTGATAAAGCTGCTGATTGCCGGCGGCCATTTTAAGGCCGGTTTCCCGGTTGACAATATAGGGATTGATCTGCTGCTCCACGTTCCAACCGGACGCCTCTTCTCCGGCCGCCGCGCCCACGGGAACGAGAAATTTGAGCAGGCAGGTCCACAATTCCCGGGCGGTAAAAGGTTTGCCGATATGAGCGGCTATGCCCTGGCGGGCGTAAAGAGCCACCTGATCGGACATGACATTGGCGGTCATAGCCACCACCGGAGTCTCCACCCCCATTGCCGTCAGTTCACGGACCGCGCTCAACCCGTCCAACACCGGCATATAAATGTCCATCAGAATTAAAGAAAAAGGCGAGCCGCTCTTCATCCGCTCCCGCACCGCCGCCAGACCCGCCGCGCCGTTTTCCGCCATAGTGACGCCAAGCCCCACCTGGCGCAGATGTTCAAAAATAACTTCCTGGTTGAGCCGGTTGTCTTCGCACACCAGAACATCGCCCTGAAAAAGCGGCTTCTGGATGACCGCCTCCCCTCCCTCATATGTTCGGTCCGCCTGCTCCGAGAGCGGGAACTCAAGGGTAAAGCTGAATTTACTGCCCACGCCGGGCATGCTTTCCACCTTCAGTTCCCCTCCCATCAGGGCCACCAGGTCGCGGGTAATGGCCAGCCCCAGCCCGGTGCCGCCGTAGCGCCGGGTAATTGAGCCGTCGGCCTGGACAAAGGGAGTGAATATCTTGCCGACCTGTTCCCGGTTCATGCCTATCCCGGTGTCCTTCACTTCAAAGGTAAGAGCAAGACCGGTCTGATCATCTTCTTCCCCCTCCTGGGCAATGACGCGTAAACTGACGAAACCGGTGTCGGTAAATTTGATGGCATTGGAAAGGAGATTAAGCAGGGCCTGACGCAGCTTGACCGGATCGCCGACAAGTTTGCGCTTTAAGGCCGCGGCGTCAAAGCGCAGTTGCAGCCCCTTTTCCACCGCTTGTACGTTGTTGATGGTCTCACAGTGGTTCAGTATCTCCCGCAGGCTGAAGGGAATGCTTTCCAGCTCCGCCCGGCCTGATTCGATTTTGGAAATATCCAGAATATTATTGATGACGTCCAGGAGACCCAGGGCGCATATTTTAATTTTGCCCAAATATTCCCTGGTTTTGACGCTGGTTTCCCCACTGTCCAGAGCAAACCCGGTAAAACCGATGATCCCGTTTAAGGGAGTTCTTATCTCATGGCTCATATTGACCAGGAAGACGGATTTCATCTGTGATTCGCTGGCCGCCTCCCGGGCCGTATTTTTAAGCCGCTTTTCCATTATATAAATCAGCAGGGCGGTGAGCAGAAGGACCAGGGAAAAAACCGCCGCCGTGACCGTCACCTGGCGGTAGACAGGTTCCCGGATGAGGGAGGCGGGCAGGGCGGTATACAGGCGCCACCCGGTCTCTCCCACCGGGGCGGCAATATAGTAGCGCATTATCCCGTCGAAAGAACGGCTCAAGGCCGCAATCCCGCTGGGGACGGTCAGCAGGCCGGAGCAGACGCCGCCGGCGATTTGCCTCAAATTGGCAAAACTCCCGTCCGGGCGGGGGCGGTAGGCCTGATCTGTATGAGCCAGAATATTGCCCTCCCGGTCGGCCAGAAAAGTGTAGCTGCCTTCCATGACCCGGGCGCGGCTCACCGCCTCCTCCAATACGTCCGGCAGCATGTCCGCCGCCGCCACTCCTCTCAGGCCCTGGGGAGTGACTATGGCCCTGGCCACTGTCATCGTCAGGCGGCCGGTGCGGGAATCAATGCAGGGAGTAGTGACAAAAGGCCGCTCCGGGCTGCGCTCCGCTCCGCTGTACCACTCCTGTTTATAGGCGGCCCAGCCGCCCTCGTAATCGGGGATCCAGCCGCTGGCAAAGTCGGCGCGGCCGTCCGGATAGCCTATGTACATATCAGTGTATTGAGGATTTTCCGCCAGATGGGCGGCCAGAAGCCTGACCGGGGAGAAATTCTCATCCTGAGCCAGGACGGAAATATCCGCCGCCAGGACGGAAACGCGGGCGGCGGCAATCTTCAGCCGTCCGCTTATTTTTTCCGCTTCCAGTACGGCGGTCTGCTCTGTCTGGCTCAAACCGTCTTCCACCAGACGGTAACCGGTGAAAATGGCGTAGCCGATGGTTATGGCCCCCATGCCGGTTATGCACAGGATAAGCAATAACGCCATCAGGCGGAAAGACAGCTTTTTCATAATCGCCGATTGCCCGGTTGAAAATTATTCAGTCTTAAATTCATTTACTCAGAGTAAATTTATAAGTGAAATCTTGGGGCCGAGACAGGACAAGATCCACAATCCGGCTCAATTCCACCGGATTTTTCGGTTTTAAATTCAAAGCCAGGCGGCCCGGCCTCTGAATAAGACCCCGCAAATTCATCAGCAAATCGCGGAGCAAGGCCCCGTCTGCCTGCTGTAGATGCCTGTCTATTTCCTCCAGGCACCGGGATCTGGCTTGGGTCAGGCTTGTCTCCGGTTGGGCCAGAGAGAAAAAGGAACTCTCCAGAGCCATGTTGATAAAGCCCCTGTCCTGATAAACCGCCTCCATTTCCCTGACCTGGACAGATCCAAATTCTCCCAACAGGGCCGTCATTTTTTCGTAAGGGTTGATCTCCATTATATTTCCGCCAGGCAAGCCCTCACCTTCTCTCAGGCCCAGCCCGGCCGCCGGGTTCAGAGCCTGAACGGCAAAGCTGAAATCAGCCAGATGGGGCAGGGAAATTTTAATATGGCCGGGACTGAATTTCCGGTCGGACAGGAGAAGGCCGGCGTCCAGGGAGAGGATAAGCGGCTTGCCCTGAAGCAGGCGGGCCAGATCACGGTCAAGTCCGGCCATATACTCCGGCGCTATCTGAAAGTCATCCAGCTTATAGCGCCAGGCCGAGTTGCGCCCTTGCGCCCCTTCCTCTTTGTACTCGCTCAAGATAAGGCCGCTTTTCAGAGTAAAAATAGTAAGCTGAGGAAGGGTGACGCCTTTTATGCCGCTGAATTCCATATTGAAACGGTAAGGCGCAAGGGCCGGCGGCTCTGAAAACGCGCCTTCCTCCGCCTCCCAGGCCAGCAGACGGGAACGGGTGAGGCCGTCCGCCTCAATCTCGCCTTTCATCGCCTCAATGCTCAATTCCGCCTCACCGGCCCTGACCGTAATTTGCCGGGCCTGAATCCGGCTGGCGCTGGCCATGCCGGCCTTTTCCGCGGAACTTTCGCCTATGCTTACCTTCAGGCCATTCATTTCCGCGCTATAATCTTCATAACCGGCCTCAGCCGCCCGGGCTTCAAGCAACAGAAGCGCGGCCTGAAGGAAGGCGCGCGCGCCGCCCTCCTTTAACCGGGCCAGAATATCACCCCAGCGCCCCCGGTAAGAGGTGAAAACAGAATTTTTCCAGGCTGACTGCGGCCACAGGGCAAGTTCAGGGGGGAAAACCCCCTCCGGCCAGGACAGGCTGCCCTGGCTTATACTGATCCGCTGGGCCAGAACCTGAGCCGGGCCGGGGGTAAAGGCCTCCGGATTGGGCTTAAAGAGATCTATCCGGGCGGCGCTCATGAGCAGAAGGGAAGACGGGGGAGAAGCAGTTTTTTCTTTCCGCGCCGCCGGAGTGAGTTCATAAACCAGGCGGAACTGAATCAAGCTTAAAATGTCTTTGTCCTGGTCATAGACAATATCCCCGCAGCTCACCTGCAGGCCCGGGGGCAGATTGGCCAAAGCCTGGCGCAGATCGGAAGCCGCGTCGCGGACGGCCAGGGACGCGCTCCCAGGGCCAAGCAGAAGCAGAAAAACAGCGCCGGCCAGTATTTTTTTCATAATGCTTTCTCCTTACAAGATGAGCGCTGTCAACAGCCTGGAGCAGAACTCTCAGCCGCCGGACAGAATGCGGGGACGTCAGGATAAATTCGCGTCAAAAAATTAAAAAACAGGAACCGGGCAAAAGATATAGCGCCGGCGCGATATCTTTTTTAAACTCGCCTTAAGACCTTGCGGACAAGCTTATCTTTCAAGTTTAATTTTATTGGCGCAATTGTCAATATTAGCCGCCGCTTGCCGCTTTACGGTCGTCACCGCCCCGGTTTTTCAGTATACTTCTTTTCTATTATTGTAGAAGTCATTTCATAAATGACTTCTAAGGCCGGACAGCATGTCCGGCTTTGCCGCCATAGCGGCGGGAACGAGCCTAAAACTTACACCGCGCCGCTTGAAAACGGCCGCCGCAAATAAATTGCGGCAAAGCCCTAAAATCGACCGGGATAAGCCGATCCGCAACCTCTAACCATGGATGCCAATGTGAACAAGAATACTTTTGCCGCTAAAGCCTCTTTCCGGGGCAGCGCGGATTATGTGGCCGCGCCGGAACTGATCAATTCGGTCAATATTGCAATGACCCTGCAAAAACCGCTTCTCATTAAAGGCGAACCCGGCACGGGGAAGACTATGCTGGCACAGTCTATTGCCACCGCTCTGGACAGGGAACTGATCATCTGGAGCATCAAGTCCACCACCAAGGCGCAGGACGGCCTGTATGGATATGACGTGGTGCAGCGGCTTTATGACAGCCAGTTCGGCGGGCAGGGGGTTGACGATATCGCCAAGTACATCAAGCTGGGCAGGCTTGGCGAGGCCTTCAGCAGAGAGGAGCAGATCATTTTGCTGATCGATGAAATCGACAAGGCGGATCTGGAGTTTCCCAACGACCTGCTCTGGGAACTGGACCAGATGGAATTTTATATCCCGGAGACCAAAGAAACCGTCAGGGCAAAGACCAGGCCCGTGGTCATCATCACCTCCAACGCGGAAAAAGAACTGCCCGACGCTTTTTTAAGGCGGTGCGTTTTCCACTATATTGAATTCCCGGACCAGACCTTGATGGAAGAGATCGTGCGCGTACACTTTCCCAATGTGGAAGACCGGCTGCTCAACCAAGCCATCAAGGCCTTTTACCGGCTGCGCGGCATACACGCCATCCAGAAAAAACCAAGCACATCGGAGCTGCTGGATTGGATCCAGGCCCTCACTCTGGGCGGAATCGATGTTTCCAAAATTGCGCGCGAACTGCCCTTCGCCGGCGTTCTGCTGAAAAAGAATGAAGACTTGGCGGTCATGCAAACGCAGTTGCGGTAAGCGATAAAATGTTTGGGCCGTTTTTCTATCTGCTCCGGGCGCGGGGACTGGATGTTTCCTTGAGCGAATGGCTGACCCTGGTGGAAGCCATGGACAAGGGGCTTTCCCACGCCGGCTTCACCCAGTTTTACTATCTCGCCCGCTCCGTTCTGGTCAAAAGCGAGGTGGACTACGACAAATTCGACCGGGTGTTCCTGGAGTTTTTCAAGGATGTCGCCTTTACCTCAGACGAACTGCCCCAGGAGCTTCTGGACTGGCTTAACAACCCGGACCATGAGCGGCACGGGGACCTGGGCCGGGGTGATCTGGCCGACGCTCTGGATAATGATGAAATCGCGCGCATGTTCAGGGAACGGCTTCTTGAGCAGAAGGAAGAGCATAACGGAGGCACCTATTGGATCGGCACGGACGGCGCATCCCCCTTTGGCAATGCCGGAGAAAGCCGGAAGGGGATCAGGGTGGGCGGAGCCTCGCAGGGCCGCATGGCCATGGCTGTAGCCGGAGCGCGGCGATACCGGGATTTCCGTGACGACACAACCCTCAACACCCGCAGCTTTCAACTGGCTTTCCGCCGCCTGCGCCAGTTTTCCAACCGGGTGGACGCGCCGCGCACAGAACTTGACATCAACCAAACCGTCCGGGCGACCTGCGACAATTTCGGCTTCCTTAAACTGGTGTTTGCCAAACCCCGAAAAAATACAGTCAAGCTGATGCTCCTGATGGATTCCGGCGGCTCCATGGACAGCTATGGCAGCCTGTGCGCCTCACTGTTTCAGGCCGTAAGTAAATCCAACCATTTCAAAGATTTGAAAGTATACTATTTCCATAACTGCATCAAGTCTCACCTTTATAAAAGCCCCCGCATAACCTACCGGGAATCCCTCGGCACCGATTGGGTATTGAACAATATAGACGGCGAGTACCGGGTGATCATTGTGGGCGACGCCCTTATGGATTCCTCGGAGCTGACGGCGGGCGGGTATTTTTCCCAAAGGCCCGACGCTCTCAATGGGCTGCAATGGCTGCGCCGCTTCAAGGAACGCTACCGGCATCTGGTCTGGCTCACCCCGGAAAACAATGATCTGCTGGTGAGCCGTTTTTGGGGCGCGTCCTATTCGCTGATCAAACGCGAAGTTGATACCCATGTCCTCACGGTTGAAAACCTGACCAATGTGATTAAAAAATTGATGATTGCGCGCTAGCCGCCGGCCGGCGGCTTCCAATTTTGCGCCGCCCTTTGGCTTTCTCATTGGCAATATAAGGATAAATATAATAAAATAATAAAGATGAAAATGCGGGCGCGCTAAGAAGGCAGGCCTTAAAGCTGCCATTTCGGCGTTGTCCTGAAATCGGGGCAGGGCAAGGAACAGACTTTACAAATCCTATGGGCGCAGAAAAAATACCGGTTATATTTCTTTTTATGGCGCTGGCGCTTTTTAGCGGAAGCGCGGAAGCGGCGCCGCGCCCGGATGGGCCTTCCCCGCTTTTCGTGAGTATACCGGAACGCATGACCGCCCAGATGATGCGCGAACAGATTATTCATACCGCCTATTCCCAATTAGGCCAGACTTATAAACGGGGCGGTTCCTCTCCGGGCAGCGGCTTTGACTGTTCCGGCTTCACCAGCTGGGTCTTTGCCATGACCGGCGTAAAAATTCCCCGCACCTCGCGTGAACAGTTCGGCAAAGGCATAAACATCTCCCAAGAAGATCTGCGTCCCGGCGATATGGTTTTTTTCCGCTCCGGACGCAATATCAGCCATGTGGGAATCTATGTGGAAAAAGGATATTTTATTCACAGCCCCAATAAAAACAGTGAGATAACCATCAGCAATCTGAAATCTTCCGGGTGGTTGCGCACCTATGCCGGAGCCAGACGCCTGATACCGGACTGAAAGGCGGCTCGCGGCCTGTTGTACAGTCTGAAACTGATGTTGAGGAGAGAACTAAATTGCAGATTTTAGTAACTGGCGGCATGGGTTTTATCGGGTCCCATCTCATAAGGATACTGCTGGAGAGTTTCCCCCAGGTGAAAGTGGTCAATCTGGATATTTTGGCCTACGCATCCAATCCCCGCAATTTGTCTTATGTGCGCAGCATCTTCAGCGACCGCTATCAATTTGTCCCCGGTGATATCTGTGACGCCGAACTGGTGCGGGAACTGGTGGCCGGTTCGCAGGCTGTATTTAATCTGGCCGCGGAAACCCATGTGGATCGCTCTTTGCAGGACGCCGACAACTTTGTCCGCACCAATGTTCTGGGCGCTAACTGCCTGCTTCAGGCGGCGCGGGCCTGGGAAGACGACCCGCGGCGGCGTTTCATTCAAGTCTCCACCGATGAAGTATACGGAGCTTTGAGCCTGGAAGAAACCGGCCTTTTCCGTGAAACTTCCCCTCTGTGCCCCAGCAGCCCCTACAGCGCCAGCAAGGCCGGCGCCGATATGCTGGCCTTGGCCTATCACCGCTCCTTCGGTCTGCCGGTAATTATTACCAGGGCCTGCAACAACTATGGGCCGCATCAGTATCCGGAAAAATTCATTCCTCTGATGATAAATAAAGCGGTTAACGGCCAGGAATTGCCGGTTTACGGCGACGGATTGCATGTGCGCGAGTGGATGTTTGTCAAAGACCATTGCCGGGCTCTGCTGGCGGTATGGCAGAAAGGCGAGCCGGGACAGATATATAACATCGGCAGCGGAAGACGGCATAATAACCTTGAAATGCTTGATATTATTATTAATATTATGGGGAAACGCTATAGTATCGAAGTTGATGAATTTCGCCGCCTCATCCGCCACGCGCCTGACCGGCGCGGCCATGACCGCCGCTACGCCCTGGACAGCGGCCGGCTTGAGCGGGAAATCGGCTTTAGGCCCTCAGTCAGCCTGGAAGACGGTTTGAACCAAACCGTGAACTGGCATTTTGACCATCCCGACTGGTGGAATATTGACAACAATGACCAGCAGTGGTGGTTGCGGCGCTGAAGCGAAATGAAAGAAACGGCTTTTCCACCTCGGGCGGTTATATTTGACCTGGACGGAGTTCTTCTGGACTCTTTTGCCGCCAATGCCGCCTACTACGACTATATTGCCCTCCAGATGGGCTTTGCCCCTCTTTCTCCGGATGATAAAAAGCTGGTACACCGGGAGACTCATGAACGGGCGCTCAAACATCTGGCGGGTGAGGGAGGCTACGAGCGGGCTTTGGCCTTGAGCCGGCGACAAGGCGCTCTCAATCTGCAGAAACACCACAAATTGTTCCCCGGCGCCAGAGCGGTTCTGGACAGGCTTCAGGCAAAGGCGGTGCTGGCGGTGGGCACCAACAGGGACAGTTCCGCCCGCCGCATTTTGCGTGAACTGGGACTTGTTTCTCATTTCGCCTTCATTCTCACTCCCGGCGAAGCGCCCGAACCCAAGCCGGGAAAAGGATTCATGGATTGTCTGCTTAAAAAGCTGGCCCTGGAGGCCGGGGATGTGGTCTATGTGGGCGATTCTCTGGTGGATGAGCAATTATGCCGGGCCGGAGGAGTGAGGCTGCTGGCTTTTCAAAATGAAGAGTTGCGCGCTTGGGCCTATGTGAATGAATTTACGGCCATCCCGGCGGCTCTGGGCTTTTAATCGCCTCAACCCTTGACTAATCTTCTTTAATACAGTAAATAATCTAAGGAATAAGCGCCGGCCGGGGTAGCTCAGTAGGTAGAGCAACGGACTGAAAATCCGTGTGTCGATGGTTCGATTCCGTCCCCCGGCACCACAAAGATTAAGTATAAGTTACAGATTAGTTGTTTGTGTCTTAAACCTTGATTCACCGGGTGCTTCACCTTTTTTAAGAATCCTCCAGCACGCAAAATTATTGATAGGCCGAATCCCCGGCTGGGCAAGCTAATCTTAGATGAAAAAATTTCCGTTTTGGACCCACCCCCCGCGCCGGGGAAAATGTCTAAAACTGTGCCTGATTATATCAGACTGGATAAAAACGGATATCCGTGCATAGTCGGATATACTCCATAAACGGCCCCGCCCCCCTTATGCGTGATTAAGGCGCAAAACACCGCTGACGTTGTCAAGGCGCTCCAATACTGCAACCATAACCGCCTTACCGTCATCCCCCAGTGCGGCCGCTCGGGCGTGTGCGCGGGCAGCGCCATGAACCGGATCATCAAACTGGACGAGGAAAATCAGGTTCTCAGCGCTATGTGCGGAACTCCGCTGGAGTATATTGAAAAATACTGTCAGGAACGCGGCTTTACCACCGGCCATTTCCCCCAGTCCCTGCCTCTGGCCCAGATAGGCGGGCTGGTGTCCACCCGCAGCATCGGCCAGCTGTCAACCCCGTACGGCGGCGTCGAAGAAATGCTGGTGGGTCTGGAAGCGGTTTTGGCGGATGGAACAGTGATCCGCACCAAAAATGTCCCCAGCCGCGCCGCCAAAACCGGACTGGTGCGCGACACCTGCGAAGTGTCGGCTAAATGGACGGATATTTACCGCATCTATGAAAATGTACTCCACCGCTTCCCCCGGGAAGTGGAAAATGTGACCCAGATAAGCGCCCATTCCTCCCACAGCTACACCACCGGCACCAATCTCTATTTTGTCTTCTCCTTCAGCGGCGACACAGATATGGTCAGAGCCAGGGCCCACTTCGATCAGGCTTGGAACATCATCATGGAAGAGACTCTGCGCTTTAACGGCAGCATATGCCATCATCACGGGGTGGGCAAATACCGGGATCATCTCATTCCCAGGGAACACGGCAGCGCTTATCGTATCCTGGAAATACTGAAAGACGGGTTTGATCCCAACCGCATTATGAACACCGGCACATTTATGCCGCGCCCCTGACGCTTTTGGCCCGGATAAACCGGTAAAAGGGCGGCATTGACGCCGCCCCCTGCCATCCAGCCTCTGCCGGCCTTTGTAAATTTCCGCAGCGCCTGAGTTGCGGCGGTCTACTTTTTTAGATCGAAGAATCAAATCAGTCCGGGTTTATGCCCATTTCCTTTAAAGTGGGCACATGCACTTCCGGCCACTCAAAAGGCTGTTTGCTTTCCTTTGCCGAAAACCTAATCGGAACGTTGAAGGGACCGGTGGGAGCCGGAGGATGAAAGGTTAAGTTGTAAAATTTTAAATCCTTACCAAACTGAGGGGCCGCGCCCTTTATTTCTATAGGCTTGTGTATTTCCACATTCTCCCACTGCCCGCCTCTTAAGTTAAGGTCAAACCATTCACCGCCCAATATCCTGACATTGCGCAAATTGAGATACTTAATGTCACCCTGTAATCTCGGTTCTTGTAAATCAAGGTTGTAAATGTTAGCTCCGCCGCCTTTTACATGGATCGGCATAGGCGCAGCATTTTTGCCGCCGCCCTCGCTTTTCAGGGCCGTTTTATCGTTAAAAATATATACATTTGTGCTATTTATCGAGCTTGGGGATGACTGTCCGTACCTATTTAAGAACGGTACAAATTTATTGTTGACAAAATACAGATTACCTCCCCTTGTTGGTGCAATAGCTAAAGTTGAATTTTTTACCACCATAACTTGAGGATAGCCTAAACTAGCTGAGCCGGTAAACTCACAATTATCAATGTAAGTGGCCCTAGTTTTACTGTTTCCAAAACCGGAACGATTGGTAAATTTGCTGTTAGTGGCATAAATAGTGTTGACATCTGCCCCATAACCATAAATATCACATATAGCCAAGTCTTCCTCTGTTGCCGCCGCATTTGCGTCCAACTTACAATTATCTATGCGAAATTGCAGGTCCCTGCCGATCAGTATTGCTCCGTCACGATAGCCCCCGAAAGCGCTCATGTTTCTAAAAGTCATACTGCCACCCCACATTCCACCCAACTTGGCGCCGCGCATGCTGACCCCATCCAACACCACCTTGTTTACATTAACACTCCGCCAATCCACAGACTTGTGTCCTGCCTCCTGGCGCGTGGTGCTGTTGGACATAACGCCGCCTTTGAAGATGACATTTTCCATATGACCCTCGTAAAACTCACAGTCTATAAAGGAACAATTTTTAAATACCACATTCTTAAAATAAAATCTGACAGACCACATATTATTAAAAGTGGTATGGCTGAGGGTTACGTTTTCCAGGCGCAAGCCGTCATATCCAGCGCCGTCAGATCCAGTGCCGCTTATTGACCGGCCATTTAGTATTGACGGGTTGGCGTTTATTTCCTCTACTGTCAAACCCAAAATTCCCATAATAAATTAACCTCCTATAAAAAAACATAAGTAATATCAACAGGCGTCAGTTATTCACCTCAGAATTAAGCGGTGGTGTTATTATTCCTCTATTCCCTTATCTTATATTCATCTGGCATCATATCCGCATACTTGCCGAAATCCGGCACTTCATCATCAGCCGCTGATCCGATACCACCACCGCCCTTGCTGATTTGATAACCAATTTGCCTTCCTGATGTGTCCCGGAAATCTACTGGAAAGCAGTAAGGTGAATCAATATCATAACTGTTGTTAATATACTCATTCCCCAAAGGCAGAGACTGGCCAAACTTTAACCCAAGTTTAACATTTATAAAAATTTTACATTAAAAATAAATAGGTTACAATATCGTTAGGCACTACATTCCTCTGAACCGGAACAAGCGTTTCTGTTCCCTGTACGCCGGGAAGGACATTCACATCATCGTTGGCAGAACGGAAGGCAGTTTGCTTTTTTGCTGCACGGATCATCACGGCAAAGCCTATGCCTGGCCGGAAACCCGAAAGCTGGAAATTCACCCCAGAACCGAGGCAGCACAACTGCCCGGCGAAGCGGCGGAAGCCTTGCTCTCTTGAGCCATTGGACACATTCCCTAACCCAAACCGCCGCTAGCTTGCGCCGCGGTTACTGAGAGAATCTTCGCTTCCGCCTTCAACCATCCCAACGCCCAACGGCGTTTCCGCCTCATGGGCAGCCAGGCCAAACGGCTTTTACGGCTGCATGGCGGCGCGGCAAGCTTCGCCGCCATGAGAGTGGAGAAGGAGAAGATAATATGGATGCGCCATCAATATAAGGAAATTAAATATGTCAGATGAAAAAAATTCCGTTTTGGACCCACCCCCTGCGCCGGGGAAACCGGCTGAACCTGTGCCCGAGTATATCAGACTGGATAAAAACGGATACCCGCGCATAGGTGGATTTTTATATGTAATTGCTGTTCTTCTTGTTTGGAGTTTCCTCTCCGTTAAGGATGCCCCGGCGGGAGTGGCGGCGCCCAAGTTCAGGGCGCATCGTGCTGGATAATCGCGTCAGTAATCAGCCAGGCATTGTTTTCCCGCAGCCAGTCCAGTTCCAGGATAACCGCCAGATTCACCGTGTGGCTGTCGTCCCGGCGTACCGTGGCCTCCATGCGGGCCCACATTTTGGCCCGGTCGGCTTTAATCAGCTCCACTTTGTTCTCCAGCAGGCGCAAAGACGGGGTGGAGGCGGAATCTATCTGGGCGCGGTAGGCGTCGCTGAGTTGCTTGTGACCCAAGGTGCCCTGTTCTCCTTTGGGGCTGCGCATCAGCACATAAACCTGAGGATGAAGGAAAGTCAGAATAATATCCCAGTCTTTAGCCCGGTAAGCGCCCATTATGCCTTTAAGGCGGCCTTCCAACAACTGGGGAACGGCTCTGCCGTCCGCTGTTCTTGAAGAGGAGGGACGGAGGGCGGGCGGAGGCGCAACAGAGGCAGGAGGAGTCGGCCCCGCTCCGGCGGAAGACCCGGCCGGAGGCGCAACAGAGGCGGGAGGAGTCTGCCCCGATCCTCCGGAAGACGCAGCCGGAGGCGCAACAGAGGCTGGAGGAGTCTGCCCCGATCCAACGGAAGACGTAGCCGGAGGCGCAACAGAGGCAGGAGGAGTCTGCCCCGATCCACCGGACGACGTAGCCGGAGGCGCAACAGAGGCAGGAGAGATCGGCCCCGCCCCGGCGGAAGAC